>JAIBAH010000009.1 GCA_019695295.1 Bacteroidia bacterium
TCACCCCCTGCAAATATCCACCACTTCCCATTGCACCACATAATACTGAGCGCAGAGCAGATTGAGGAGAAGCATCAGGCTCATGATTTCACATAAGATTGTGGGGGGGAGTTTATCTTTCATGTAAAAGAAGCTCAGGATTAAGGCGGGGAAGGCGAGGTTCATCAGTCGTCCTGTGTCGTATGCGATGAGTAATTGAAGGAAAGTGCAGAGGAGGATACTGATTACGCAGGTAAGCCAAAGGTAATCTTTGTTTTTGAAAGAAAGGTAAAGGGCATAAAATACCCCAAGCCATGCGAATTTGAAACTGTAAAATATACCCAAAGGAGCCATTTGGCGGGTTGCTTTTAGGGTGTTTTGGATATTTTCCCAATTTAGATAAAAATCACTGCTGTAAGCTACTTCTGCATGTTGCGTTACCCATAGCCGATATGAAAATAAAAGACATATCCCCAGTCCAAGTCCTCCGGTAATACGAACAAGCGTTGCCAGGTTCCTTGTGTCAGATTCGTAGAGTGAATACAAAATCAGCGGAATCAAAAGAAAAAGGCTGGATTCGTGGGTAAAAATAGCCAAAGTAAAACACAAATTTCGGATAAGCGCATTTTGTACAAATGCAAACGCAAGGAACAGCCAGAAAAGATATACTGAATCCACATAGTAAGGCGCAAAAATGGGTATAAACCGTAACGTAGTTAAACCGAGTAAAGAAGTAAAAATGACAGCCATTTTAACGGAAGTCGCTTTTTTTCGTGCATAAAGATAGAGAAAAGTAAAAAACAACAAAGAAAAAATCAGAGGAATACCCATAAAAAAATTACCCCTCAAGCCTGTAAAATAACCCAGCAGAGGAGCCAGAATCCGAAACCTGCACTCATTTTTCAGATTAAAATCCCAGGGATTTAAAGATAACTGAGCGTATAACCTTCCATGAGGGCCGGTATACCATTCCGTTTGAGTATAAAGTACGGCTATGCCATACAAAAATCCTGACAGCAATACAGCCATCGGTATCTTCCCTGTTTTTTGTTCTATTTTATCCCAGATATTCATTTATGTAAAATCAGAAGCAACATTAAAGCCCAAAAGTAAAGATTTTTTTGGAAGAAAGACCAAACAATGCCCACTTTCTTTTGATGAGAGAGCAGAATCAATCCTCTGAAAGGATCTCCAGACAAAAACAGAAGTCAAAACCCGTCGTTATTTTCAGGAATACGCCCGGCTAAAAAATAAAAAAAACCGGTACCTCACACAGAAGTACCGGTTTTACCTATCATAAACCTGCCGGAAGCTTATTCAAAACTCACCTTTTGGGTAAGTCTTTCTCCGTTGAATTCCCATACAGCGAGGTAAATTCCTGAGGAAAGCTGGTTACGGAGAAGATTTTTTTCGAAAGATTTATCAGCAATATAACCATCGTACAAAGTTTCCACGAGGTTTCCGGTCATATTAAAGAGACGGAGGCTCAGGTTTCCGCTTTGAGACAGGTTTGCCTTAAAGGTAACGTCGGAGGAAGCCGGATTCGGGAATGCAGGGGAAATAGAGAAAAACGCTCCATTTAATTCTTCAAGACCTGTGGTTCCGGGTACGGTGACCAAAACAGCATCGGATTTGGAACAGCCTGCGGCATTCGTTCCGAATACAGTATAAATACGGGTAACCTGAGTAGTAGAAACCGGATTTTTGATATTCGGGTCACTGAGGTCGGTAGCGGGATCCCAGCTGAAAGTCTGGCAGGTACTGCACAAAGCGTCAAGCTGAACCGAAGCACCAGGGCCTGCACTGGTTTGGTCTGCGCCGGCATAGATAGTAGGATTCAGGCTAACCCCTACAAAAAGCGTATCCGTGGACTGGCAACCGTTAGCGTCAGTAACCGTAAGATAATAATTACGGCTGCTTGTGAGAGAGAATGTAGGATTTGCAGAAGTAGTAGAACTGATACCGATATTCGGAGTCCAGAGATAGCTCACTCCCGGAGAAGCGTTAGCGGTTACCTGAACCTGAGTTCCGTTACATCCACTGATATCTGCCCCTGCGTCCACCATTGGAAGCGGATTCACCGTTACGTTTACCGACTGATTGGTTACATTTGTACCCATAGAATTATTTACAGCAAGTACAACAGTATAGCTACCGCTTGCAGGATAAGTAACCGTAGGATTAGGTCCAAAAGCAGTAGCAGGTGTTCCACCGATAAACGTCCAGTTGTAATTTACAGGACAAGCAGAAAGAGACGCATTCGTATAATTATATTGAACCTGTCCTCCACAAGACTGAACATTATAAGTAAAAGCCGCAGTAGGAGCCGCAGTAGGAGCTACCGCTTTCAACGCCTCAAACGCATTGACACGACCTGCTCCCAGTTTGCCGATATAAGGAGCCACAGTCATTTGTGCCATAGAATCGCAGGTGCTCTCTAAATAATACTCTACCTCCTGAGGTGTAAGACAAGGATTGGCAGAAAGCATAAGACCACACAATCCTGCTACAATCGGAGCAGAGAAAGAAGTACCATCCGTATTAAAATAACTGCTTGTACCATCCGCTCTTGCCATTCTCACATTAGAACCCGGAGCCATTACGTCCACACTGTCCATATAGTTGGAGAAAGACGATTTATTATCATTCGCATCACTGGAGCCTACGCTGATTACATATTTGTAATTGGAAGGATAATGAGGCGTAGTTACGTTATCATTTCCGGCAGAAGCAACAATTACAACCCCTGCATTATGTGCAGCAGTAATAATATTCTGAGCGGTTTGAGAAGAACCTGTTCCTCCCCATGAAAGGTTCATTACTCTTGCTTTGGCAGCGGTAGCATACGCAATTCCTTCATATCCTGCGTCAATTCCACCGGTTGTATTGCTATTCTCCTGACACTTTATCGGAATCATTCTGCAATTAAAGCCGATAGAAGGAGTCCCTTTTGCATTATTCGTTACCCCAGCAGCACAATGTGCCACTCCAGTACCGTGACAGAATAAAAACGCCTGTGACTGACAGTCAATCATGGGAGTATTCGTCATTGGGTCATTATCGTTATCGGCGGCGTCCCATCCTCTCCAGTCGTCAATGTATCCGTTGCCATCATCATCAATATTATTCCCCGGAATTTCGCCGCGGTTTCTCCAGATATTGGCAGCGATATCCTCATGATCAAGGCGCATTGCATCATCAATGATAGCAATCGTGATATTCGTATCCCCTCTTGAAAAATCCCAGGCCTGAGTAGCCTTAATTTTAGCGAGGTGCCATTGCTGAAGCGCATTATAATCATTGGGCGTATAGTCCGGATAAGCCATAGGCGCTTGTTCAGCATACTCAACGTAAGGCAATTCCGCCATTTTACGTACAAACAAAGCCGTATTGTCAAAATCACTGATACGGAACGTATAAATATCATTAATCAGCGGGTCATTTAACTGAAAAGCCTTGTACAATCTCTGAAGACCAAACTCTTTTCCCAATGCTTCGATTTCCGGAAAACCGAAAGCAGAAAGCCGCTCTACTTCAGAAGCGTTTTGAACTGCAGGTAAAGTTAAATGGAGGGCAGGCTTGACTTTTACCCATACCTTACCATCCACAAATTGTTTTCTTTGGGTGGTTTGGGCAGATACGGAAAGGACAAATGCCGAAACCAAAATAAATAATGAGAAGATTTTTAGCTTCATTTTATTGAAATAATTAAAAAAATAATGAAAAAAAGATATGCAAATTTAATATTTAACTAATTTCTGTACAAATGTTCCCGAAAGCGTCTGCCATTTTACAAAATACACTCCGGAACTTAATGCCGATGGATTCCATTTCTTTTCGAAGTCTCCACTTTCCGCTTTTCCCTCAAACAAAACCGCGAGTTGTTTTCCCGTTACATCGAAGATTTCAAGTTTCAGGTTGTCTGAGTGTTTAAAAACAGCATGAAAAATCACACTTTCCTCAAAAGGATTTGGATAAGATTCCAGCAAAGAAAAAGGAGAATCCTGCGAATCAATATCAATCGTTCCATTGACCGTAACGAGCACATCATCTGATTTACTACACCCGAACGAATTTGTAACGGTAAGCGTATATAAAGTCGTAACCAGCGGTTTTGCCGTAGGATTTTTGAGAGTAGCGTCATTCAGGCCGGTAGAAGGAGTCCATAAAAAAGACAGATTATTACTTGCAACCGCTGCGAGCGTAACGCTGTCACCCGGATTCATCGTCAAATCTGCGCCGGCATAAAGCGTAGGGTTCGGGTTTACGGTTATCTGTACGGTATCCGTTCCGATACAACCATTGGCATGCGTAACAGTGAGGCTGTAGGTTTTACTTTGAGTAGGAGTCAGTACCGGGTTCAGGGTGCCATTACCGCTCAGGCCTGCATTCGGGCTCCAGAAAATAGTACCGGGAAGAGAAGTACTTCCATTTAGCTGAATCGCCTCGCCATAGCATACTTCTACCGAAGTACCAGCATCCACAACCGGAACCACAAGTGCATTTACCGTTACCTGCTGGGTAATCGTGTCACTTCCTACCGGGTTACTCACAATCAGGGAAACATTGTAAGTGCCTGAATTTCCGAAAGCCACGGATGGATTTGCCATAGAGGAGGACTGACCATTGCCAAAATCCCATTGCCATCCGGTAACGAGATTGGTGGACTGACTCGTAAAGGAAACTACCCCATCACATACCGTTACAGGGGTGTAGGTAAATCCGGCAACCGGTGCAACAGAAGGAATCACGCAACTTACTGCCTGAAAGGCATTGACTCTTCCTGCTCCCATTTGTCCGATATAACCGGAATTTTGAGCATTGATATTTTCACAACTCTGCTTCAGGCAGTTTTCCAAAGCGTCAGGAGATAATCCCGGATTGGCAGACAACATAAGAGCCGCTACGCCCGCCACAATGGGGGCAGCCATAGAAGTGCCGTCCCAGCTTGCATATCCCCCTGCGGGAGGATTGATTCCCCATAGCGTAGTACTTTTTATACTACTTCCGGGAGCCATTACATCAATTGTTGCACCATAGTTGGAGAACCATGATTTCTGGTCATTGGCGTTGGTTGCCCCCACACAAATAACGTGATTATAACTTGCCGGATAGTAAGTATCGGCGAGCGTATTGTCATTTCCGGCGGCAGCGATTACAATCATCCCTTTTTGATAAGCCAGGTCGAGCAGATTTTGCCAGGTATTGCTATAACCTCCGGCACCGCCGAAAGACATATTAACGATGTCCACATTCCGGCTTGCTACTGCATAATCCATTCCCGCAAGGGTAGCATCCAGGCCTGATCCGGAAATGCTTTGGTCTGACTTTGCTTTAATGGGAGAAATTTTGCATTTAAATCCGATTCCTGCTACCCCAACATTGTTGTCAGCAACAGCAGAAGCACAGCCTGCCACATGCGTTCCATGGTCAAAATTATTTACCTGCAGAGGGTTTGTATTATTATCTCCGTTTCCGGCATCCCAGCCCATAATATCATCCACGTAGCCGTTTCCATCGTCATCTACTCCTTGAGTGCCATTGATTTCTATCCAGTTACGGAACATATTGGCTGCAAGGTCCTGATGACCGGTCATAAACGCTACATCAATTACCCCTATCACCACATTCGTATCCCCTTTGGTTAAGTCCCATGCCTGAGGCACATCCATCAGACCGATATAATATTGCTGACCTGCGTTATAGTCATTGGGAATATAACTGGGATAAAATACGGGTTCTTTTTCTGCATACTCTATAAAAGAAAGATTACTCATTGCTTTTATAAGGACTTCAATCTGTTCTTTTTCAGAAAAAGTAAACTGAAAAGTGCGGTCCATGGCTTCGGAGCGCGAGCGAAAAGGGTGAGTTACTGTATGCACACCGTAGGCCTTTGCTATTTTTTGCAGAGAATTCCATTCCGCATGAAGAGGAGCCGTTTTGTCCCATTCTGTGACAGATTGAATTTCAGGGAATTTCCAGGGGATTTCATTTTTTAGTTTTACTAAAATCCGGTCAGGAACAAATCCGGTTTTATGAATAGTGGACTGAGCACTAAGCATAGTTCCGGAGAATATCAGGCTTGATAAAAGGAAAACGGTAAGAAAGAACGCGTAAATTTTTTTCATTCAGGTACTTATTTAAAAAACGTTCAAAATTATGGTTTTTTATTCATAATACAGAACGTATAATAAATGTTTTTGGTGGTTTAGCCCAAAAACTACATTTATATTTTTCTGAAAACGGGAAAATACTGTTTTGGGAAAGAGGAAAAAGAAAATCCGGAGAGGAAGGGCGAAAGAGAGGAGCGAAAAACAAAAAACCCTTCTCCTTGAAAAAGAAAGGCTTTTTGCTAACCATTAACACAGAATATTCAGGGAAATAACCCGGTAAGGCTATAAAAAGTTTGAATATTTTTGTAAATCTTTTTGATTCTGTGGCAATTTTTGTGGAAAGCGGAGTCTTGTGTTTTATTTTTCTCTATAAAGCAGAGGTTAAACCTCTGCTTTATAGAGAAAATCCACAAAAATTGTCAGATAACCCTCTGTTTTTTAAAATATACGAACCTTAAGTTACTGTACAACAGGGATTTTACTTACTAATTTAATGTTTCCGATATTGCTGTAATCATACTGAGCAATACCATCACGGCCCACGAAAATCAGGTTTTTATTATCCGGAATTACGTCATATCCTTTCATTCCGTTAAATTCAGCGAGCTTGTGTTCACTCAGGTTTTCCGGGAAATTTGCGTCGTAGATTTTCAGACCGTCTTTTCCGTCGGTAACGAAGAAAAGATTTTCATCCAGTCCGATTCCTTTGGGCAAAGACATAGGATAAACCCTTGTGGTAAACGGATTAGCCGGATTTTGGATATTCACGATTTCAACCTGATTAGAGTATCCTTCACAAGGGTTATCAATATCATTATTCAAAGATACGAAAGCGTAATTGTCATTGGCCACAACAGGGTCACAGCTTGCCACATGAGAGATTTCGGAGAGATAAGACGGTCTTCCGGGTTGGTCGTTGTTGAAAATCATCATCCCATTATTACAGCCAACGAAGAGCAGGTTTTTATAGGGAAAAATGGTCTGAGCTTCCCTTCCCATAATTTCAAGGGGAACGGAGCCGGTTTGAGTGGCAGAGTTTCCGGAAAGTGTGAGTACTTTGAGTTCCTGAGGTAAAATGACATAAAGAATATCGTCTTTGATGGCAAATCTTTGCATAGAGCCTCCTTTATTGGAACCGGAAGGTACTGCATTGGCTGTTCTCTGAGAATTATCGAAAGTGATACCGGCGGGTACCTGATTCATTTCCCAAAGCATGGGAATTGCGCCATCGCACTCATTAATTTCATCGGTCACCTGTTCTTTTACCCAATCCACGACCACGCCCTGATTGGGGTCAGCGAAATAACCGTTAAAGGAAGTCATGTGCGGGAAGGTATTTTCCACTCTGCTTACCATCAACGGAGCCGCAGGATTGCTGATGTCAAATACAACGAGGTCAATGCTGTTGTCACAATACAGAAGATTATCCTTCACAGCCATATCATAGTTTCCGGGTATGCTTATGAAAGACAGGTTTACCGGATTGGCAGGATTCACATTGTTGAAAATGTGTACTCCTTTGGCTACCTCATTTACAATCAGTAAATTATTGGAGGTGTAGATTTTCCCCGGGTTTTTTAAATCCGACGGTCCCTCAATTTTTACAGAATTTCTGAAGGTTTCCAGAGACATATACACCGGAGTATAACGCAGATAAGTGTATTTCATTTTACATTTATCCTTAAAGCATCCCGTAAAACTCAGACTTAATACAACGATAAAGGAGAGAAATAAAAAATTCTTTTTCATAATTTTATGATGATTAACATTAAAAAAGTAAAGATAAACAATTTATAATAAACAAGACGATATTTCTGAAGAAAAGGCGGCTTTTTAAGGAAATTTTAATTTTTGAGAATAAGTAAAAGGCATTTTGGGATAAATATTAGAAAAAATCGCCGGAATTTACTTTTTTTGTGTAAACCCCGGCGATACCGAATAAAGAGATTAAGGAAAATTATTTTTTCTCTTCTGTTACGAAATTATCTTTAAAAGCCTGACGGAACCCTTTCACGTCATCAGGAGTAGCCATTTCTGAGTGGAATTCCCCTGCTTTTTGTTTCAATTTCAGGATTGCGGCTTCGAGCGGCACATTTACATCATCCATATAAGAAGTATGAATCTTGACTGTATATTCAAAAAACTCCAGATACAGATAATTGTAATTGTCGATTTCGAGCAGGATTGTGAGTCTGTCCGGCTCTTTTACGCCCAGGTCATTTTCCCTTCCGAGTTGCCATACGATTTTGGAGCCTACCATTTTATTGATAGTCATTCCGTTCAGTGCGAGGAAACCTACTTCCGAAGAAGAGTAGAGCGCGTGTTTGGTTTCGCTGAAATTGAAGTTGACATTGGAAAGCAGCAGGCTGGAGGGCACCACTTTTCCGATATCAATATCATGAGAAACGATGGCATTTTTCACCTCTTCTTCTTCAAACTTCCGGGTATTGGCGTCTCCACCGTTGTCTGCGTCTATAAATTCGGAAAGATTTTCTATCAGCTGCCTGTTTCCGTAGTTTACATCTTTTTTAGCGACCGACATATAGAGGAACATCTCTACGAATTTTTTCAAGGGCTCAGCCGGAACCGGATAATTTAATCCCATTACAAGGTCGGTAGAGGTGTTGTATTTCGTTAAATCGCTCGTCCATGACCCTGCGATTTTGGGAGAAAGCGTACCTTTGTAGAAGTCAGCGAAGCGATTGTTAAAGTTTCCGGAGGAAGTAATGATGTTTTTGGTATCATTAAAGTCCACTGTGGTTCCTTTATAGGTTTTTCCTTTAAGTTTTTCTTCCGGACCGATACGGAATACCTTGGTTTTACGGTCAATTGTAAGTCCGCCTTTGGCCCTTAATACAACGAGGTCTCCGGAGAAACGTTTGGGCTGAAGGAAGTTGGAGTAGAAATACTGATTGGCCTTGTCGAAGTTTAAGCCCACCATCAGTTCCTCTCCGGCGGAGTTAGACAAATCCTCGGAAATCGGGATGAAGATAGAGTCCGGATTTACGATGGTTTTGGGGAAAGAGAACCAGGCTCCTTTGAACACTTCATTTTCAGACTCGATTTTTACTTCCCCTTTGAATGCAAGTAACTTGCGGGAGCCATCCAGTTCGGCTTCTCCCCGGAAGCGGATACGGTCGGTCAGATAAAAGCCCTGTTCATCGGGGATATTTCCGGTTGCAACGGTAACGAGCCGGCTTTTGTCCACAACAATACTGTCAAATTTGACGTACTGAGGTTTCCCGGCAACGGTAATATAATCATACATCCCGCGTCCGGTATATTTTTTGGAGGAATAAATATTGACTTTTGCTCCATAGATTTTATGGAATTTGGTTTCTTTATCCACTTCTACGATTGCATTTTCGATTTTACGGATAAATCCATCGGGGTAAATTGTTACATTTCCTTCAGGAGGGGTAATTAATGCGTCAGCAACGATGATTACCGGTACGCCATGTACTTCAATATTCCGGATATCCAGACCGTAGGAAGCGTCTTTGGCAGTAAACTTCAGGCTGTCCTGATCGGGATTTACCGATACGAAGTAGTTATCCAGAGGGTAAACACTGACTGCATCCATTTTCAATCTTTTTTCCCTGCGACTGTAAGAGCCTTTGTTCAGGGATGCCCTGTAGCGGTGAATCGGGAAAAATGCCCGGGCTACTCCGTTTTCTTTGGATTCAAAGAGGGTTTCGTGCCGGGTAACGTCATAGGTTATATTTACTTTCTCGGCGATAAAGTGCTTTAAGTCCAGGGTGTCGTCATCGGTAATAGCAAAAATCCCGTCGAAGGTATGGAACTCCATCTCATCAAATACGACACTATCGCTGGAAATTTTTACCTGATCTACCGTTACAGTACCATTTCCGTAGATGCTTTTCGGTGTGATATACATCGTTCCTTCAAATGTCGCCTCCCCTCCGAATACCTTGAGCGGTTCTTCTTTGGTAGTAATCGCAAGGACATCCTGTTTTACTAACCATTTGAAATCCGTTACATTTCCTGATACTTCCGGCACATGATAAGAACGGCGCATATCAAACTTCTTGGTTACTGCCATACAGGAGTCAAAATGAAAAACAAAGGTATCACTTTCCGTAGTAGTTTCCAGATATTCGATTTTGCCATTACCATGCAAACCGACATTGTCCATATTGATTTCGTTGAAGTACTTTCCTTTTCCTTTGTAGAGGTCCATTCCGTATGCTTCGGTATAATTTCTCATCCCCAGAGAGTTGTCGGGCATTACGACCAGTGCCTGCCGGAATTCAGGGAAAATGTCGGAGGAGAAGAAGCTTCCTTCAAAGCGAAGGGAACGTTCGTCGAACCCGCTGAGACTGTCCAGAACAAAGGGGTCAAGTGCGAAGTAAAGCAAGTCTTTTTTATAGATTCCCTGCTGAACCCGGTCTTTTTCCCAGTAAACATAGGACTTTTCGTAGGTATCCAGAATCGGATAGTATTTAGTTCGCTGCTTGCCGTCGTCGTCTCTTTGTCCGCTTTTATTATTATATTCGTCAATATGGATTTTTCCGGTAATTTTTTCAAAGGTGGTATTCCGAAGGGCTTTCTGAAGGGGAGAAAACTCAAAATTTTCAGCCGGATTTCTTACCAGAATAAACCGCATGGAGTCGATACTGTCGCAAAAAATATTAAAACTCTCGTAGTCAAATTTGAATTTTTCGTGCTCATCTGCATAAAAATTCATTTTTCCGACGGCCATCGTTCCTCCAAAATTCAGGTTTCGGTTCTGACCGATTACCACTTCCCCGTCTTTGGGAACAATCCTTACAAACTGAGAATCACACAGTACGAAATTCTGCACCCCGTTCATCGTTACAGAGAGTTTATCCAGGCTCATATCCATCACGGCGTTGTCTTTGTCCTCCACACTTCCGACTAATTGAATTACGTCAAAGTCTTTTTTCTTTCTGGCGGCTTTCATCCATACAAAGAGTTTGGATTCCGGAAATATCTCATAATTTTTGGGATTATACTTGATGTAACCCTCGCTTGCAAGTCTGGGAAGTGCCTGTTTGAAGGCATTCAGGTCTGTTTTGGGATTTCCGTAGGCTTTGATGATACTTTCTGCCAGAACGGATTCTCCTTCATGTTCAACGGTAAAGCGGTAAATCAGTCCCAACGGATGAAAACTGAGAATTCCCTTATAGGAATCAAATCGCTGCTGACTGTAAAAATCAAAGGATTCTACAATAGAGAGTTTGTTTGCCTGGTCAATAAAAGCAGTAAAACGCACATCATCCGAGCCGATTTCCCAAAGGATAGATTCGAAATAAAAATAAAAATCGTGATAAGTACTCAAAAACGGCTGACGGGAATAAAGTCCTTTTGTGGGGCGTTTTATCATCAGCTCTTCCATTCCGGTATTAAATACAAGGTCGGTACCGGGATGAACCAGAGAGTCAGTATCATTGAGGAAAATATAGGTAAGCATACGCGTGCCGGTAATGGATTTCTGGTCAAGAATTACCTCATCTCCTGCAAACTCTACTGCTCTTTTATCTTTTCGCATAAAGGTAACCTTGGCTGGAATCTTTTTTACCACCATATCCCAGGGGTTATGATATACGGCCTTTGTTTCGGGTATATAAGTCGTGGTATCATTGAAGTTTTCTTCACTGAAGGTTTCTTTTACCACTACTTCTTCCTTGGCAAACCAGTCTATATCTTCGGCGTGTGACTCTTCCTCGGCATAGGTATCAAATCCAAATTCGCTGAAGTCCCCCAAAAGAGCAGCATCAATTTCGGCCTCTGCTTCAGGCGAAGTGCCGTTTTTTACAATTTCTACCTTTTTCTTTTTCTTTGGCGGGGGAGGAGGAGCAACGTATTTTACGAGAGTGTCATAGGAAGAACCTACGGCTTTGATACCTTTGAGCGAAAATCCTCCCTGATAATGCACGCCCTGTACAATATCCCTGATGATAACACCTCCGCCATAACTTTTGAAATAAGGGAAAATAGCTTTGTTGATGTCTTTGTATCCGATATTTTTGTCTTCAAAGTGTCCGATAATGGGCTTTCCGGATACCATTTTATTATAATAGAAGGTTACACTGTCAGCTGTAACGACACCGATATTAAAGTTCAGTCTGTATTTTCTGAACTGACAGTATGCACCCGGCTCTCCCATTTTTGCCCAGTCCACAATCCCGCCAACTCCTACAAAGGTACGGGTCATCAGATTGAATTCACCGCTTGTCTGTTTGATGAGGGTACTGTCATATTCGCCCCTGAAATTAAGGTCCGTTTTCCGGAACTGAATAACGGGTGCTTTATAGGTTTCTTTTTCATCTTTGACTTCGAGATAATACAGTTTTGGCTGAATCTGAGAGGAATGCCATGAAAACTTGTTTCTGCTGCAGGTATTTCCGACAGGGACATAATCACAAAGGGTTTTGAGATAAATCCTAAGCCGGCGGGCTTCCATATCCTTAATCGCCTGCTCTGTAACATCAAAAAAAGATTTTGGGTCAAGCTGTACATAGGAGTTCAGGTTCTTGATGGAAGAGATGGCTTTTACATAATAGGTTACTTCCGGGAAAAACTGACTTTTTTTATTAATCATCGCGTTAAGCTGCGCAATAATCCGGAATTTTTCTTCTTCCGAAAAAGTTGTTTCGTTCCACTGTTTCTGAAACACAGGAGCAATTGCCTTTGCCTCGTCTGTTTTGGTCGCATTGAGTCTTGCTACAAGTGCAGTGATAAACTCCGTTGGGTTTTCAGGTAGCTTTTCAACCGGTTGGGCGCATACTTTTCCACTCAGCCCGAGTAAAGTCAGCAGGAGAGTAAATGCTCCCCAAATGCGTATTTCCCTGATTTTTTTTTGATACTGACGCATAAATAAAGTTAGATAATTAACAAATTAATTAAATCTGAAGTTTTTTACGAAAAATAAACTACTGCAAATATAGGAGAATTACTTTAATAAACGTATAATTAACGTATTTCCTGAAGAAATGGTATAAATTTTATAAATATCATAGCATATCACTAATCCTTCGGGGATTTTTACCAGCCTAAAGGGAGCTTTACCCCATTGAAGTCATTGTAATCAGGAATTTAAAAAACCGGGGCATTTTATGAAAACACCCCGGCAATATGAAAGTTGTTCTGTAACCGGATTGAATTACCGGATTAATACCAGTTTTTCAAATTTGCTAACGGACTTGCTGGAAGACAGTTCTTTGAGCGTAACCTGATATACATAAGTACCTCTCCCGATTTTATCGCCGTATTCATCGAGTCCGTCCCAGGTAATCCCCCGGAAGTAGTTTCCTTCTCCATAAAAATCCGCCTCGAGGGTTTTGACGAGTTTTCCGGTAATCGAGAAAATTTTGATTTGTGCGTAAAGGTCTTTCCCTACCTGATTATGCCCGATGAAGAACTCTGTATTAGTTGAAAACGGATTGGGATAATTCAGAATCTGGGTCAGTGCCATATCTGCATTTTCTGCAAGAATAAACCGTGTCTGTGCTTCAGAGGAATTGTTGGCTACGTCCCACACCCGGATATTGAGGGTGTATTCTCCCGGGGTGAGTTCCCGCATTTTATAGCGAATGCTTCCGTCTTTGTAGTTATCTTTCTGAGCGGTATAATACTCATTGAGCAAAATCGGATTTTGTTTATCACCGTTGAGGGTAGCCGTAATTTCGTGCCCGATACCGGTATTGGTAATATTAATCCCGCTTTCATCACTTACTTCGGCATATAAATCCGGGTCAGGGAAAGTAGTACCTCCGCTAATCCATTCGTTGTCATTGATATACAAACTGATGTCCGGCCCGATTTTGTCATTGATGGAGTTGGAGTCTGTACCGGCAATAAATAATTTGGTAAAACATCCTGCGCCATCCGTATTTTCATCATTAAAATAAAGACTGATTTTGCCAAATCCTTCATCATAGGAAACGTCGATTGGCACTACAAATTTAAAGGAGAAAAGTCCGTTTTTTACAGAAACCTGACCATTGAAAATCCGGTTTTTTTGCCAGTTAAAAGCGTATTGTGCTTGTTTTGTGATGAAAAGATTGGCTTTGTCAAAAATGGTAGCGTCCATATCTCCATTAAACTGAGACTGAAAAACGCCATCTGCATTTTCGACCCGGCCTTTTATCTCTACTTCCTTCAGAATCGGAATGGTATCGGATTCAGTACTCACTACGGGACTGCCGTTGATTTCTGTAATTACTGCGCTCAGTCTGGGGTAAGCAAGGGTCAGTCCGGGGTCTCCGAGCAAAGTAAAGTTCCGGGAGTTGGTATTTCCGGCGTCTGCATTTTTATACATTCTGTTTTTGGTGCGTTGCAGGATTTCACCAAGTGTAGGCATACGGTTCGTGAGGGTATCAAATACAAATGCTTCGCGGTAAATATTCCGGTTTAACTCTGCATTGGGGTCTGCGTACACTAAACGAACGGTGGTAAACATAGCAATTGCTCCGCCGTCAGGGTTGAGCGCAAACAACTCGGCTCCGGTACGGAGGTCGGGGTTGTCATACCGGCCAAACTCACAGGTTGCAGTAATAATTGCCGGGTTTCTTCCGTGATTTTCAATATTCAGGATATCATTATTCTGAATGGTAAAGGAGTTGGACCATGCGGTTTCACTACCGTGTCCTGTCCAGTTCAGGAATAAGGCTCCCTCATCAAACTTCTGAAGGACTTCCTGTCTTGCTCCGGGAAAAGACATGGTTGAGCCTGTAATGGAAGCGGTATAATTGTCAAAATAGATTTTATCCAGATTGATACAAGGGTTGGCGGCAGAGATAATGGCAGCATGAGAATCCGCCTGACTCATATGAAATTCTTCATTTTGTTTATAGTCCGCGACCAGCACAACCTTATTTTTCCATTGTCCCAGATTTTTGTTTTCGGCGTATTCAATGGTTTTATCTACCATTCCTTTGGCTTCTTCGAGGGTTTCCACAGGGAATCTGCCGATTCCGGCGTCCGTTTGTCCCTTATCTACTTTGGTATCTCCTTCAAGGTAGGATTGCTCACCAAAAAAGCCCTCGTCGTCGGACAGAAATACAAAGAAATCATCACTGGTATAAGAGCCTGTCTGCTGAGTATAATTCCGGCTTTGATAAGTAGGGATGAAATTTCGTCCTGTCCCTTTGATATTTTTATAGTCATAAGAGCCATCACCAAATAGCAAAACGTATTTGGGATATGCTCCCCCTGAACGGTCATGAAACATTTTGAGGAAATCCCGGATTCCTGATACATCCTGCTTTCCGCCGGAGTATTCATTATAAATATCTCCCGGATTTACTACATGTACGCTGTGTCCGAGATTGGTTCGGTGAAAGTCTGCGAGCCTTTCGGCTTCTGATTCAAAATCCGGAGGCACAATCATGATATAATCGGCAACTTCCAGAGCGTGTAAATCCTGATTGGAGATTTTACGGGAAGAGACGGGGGATTTATACTGAGACGAAAAAGTAATAAATCTGCGGGTAGTATCGGCCGTTATAGTGCCGGAAAGGGTGTTTCCGCTGAAGGTAACCGGAATATTAACCGGTGATACGGGGTTGGTGATATCCCATACACGGGCACCTGAAGGCGCGTTCTGTATAGAAAAAGAAGCAATCTGATTGCCAGGAGTCATTTCCTTTACGGATAAAAACCGGGTGGCGAGATTTTTCATATCCATATCCTGAGTATATTCTACTTCAATCCAGTCCAGATATCCGTCGGAGGCTCCGGAGTTGTTTTTATTGTAGTTCAGCAGCAATCTGAGAGAGTCTCCCTGCACAGCATCAGCAGAAAAAGTAAACGTAGCCTGATTTACATTATAATAATTGGGTGTAGGGCTATTGAGGTTTGCATCGAGGCCTAGTATTTTATTGGTATTAGCCGGGGCAGAAATCGTGAAATACGTATTTACATCTGACCTTGCGGCGGCCCGGATTGTAACTTTGATTTCGCTTCCTGCCAATATATCCTGTACAGGGAAGGAAATGGTGCGTTCTGTAATACCGCTGAAAAGTTCTCCTACCCAATACCGGCCACTTTTTCCGAAGTTTTCCTTCTCGGTTTCATAGTATCCGTAATTCTGGGTTTGGGTGAGTGGAGTAGCCGGTGGCATTGGCACTGTAATATCCTGAATTCTAAGCCCGTTTTGAGTTCCGATGTTTAGGAAATAGAATGCGGTATCTGAATACAGGTTCAGTTTATGTACAAACCGGTTTTCGGTTTCGCTATACGACCAAGTATGAGGAGATTGACCATAAAAAAGAATATAGTCGTTGGGACCAAAAGTAGTACCCTGAGCGGAAACAAAAACCGGATTTTCGGTGAGGTCGTCGAAGCGGTCTTCGGCATTTGCCTGAGGAATCATTTTACCGCCATTTCCAAAAACTCTGATTTTTGCAGGGTTAATGGAAGCAGGGTTAATTCCCAGTGCATTGAGGTAATTATAATCCAATTTGTAAATGCCATCTTGTTTTACAGCGAGTTTATACCAGTCTCCTTCTTTAAGTACTGAGTGAGGGGCATAATTCCGGAAGGTTTGCGGAGGGTTTTCCGGCGCAGGCGCAGGAGTCAGCAGGTAGGAGATTCTTTTTATTTTACGGATTTGTTTTCCGTCAGCGTGTACAAGAATAGGGTATATCCTGACCTCCTGAAGCGTTTCTGCACCTCGGTGTAAAATTTCGCCGGTTACTATATGGGAGGAGGGATACCATTCTCCTCTTTTTTCGGAGGGTAACTGCCCGATGCTTTCCTGAAAATACGGGGTTGAAGCCGGAGTCTCTTCATACTCTGTATTAATCACCGTAGCATTGATTTTATTGTAAGCATTTACCGGTACCCAAAAGCTGTGTACGGGAAGGTTAGGCAGGATATCGCTCAATTCACAGTCGGCACAAGCGGGTGCTTTCCACTTTTTTTGCCCCTGACCCGGTGCCGTAACCTCAAAATCAGCAATCCATTTCGGACTATACGAGCGAACGGATTCTTTTTGTATTGGAGCATGCGTTTTTACTCCGCCTTTTTTATTCTGAGCGAAAAGAACAGCAGGGAAGAACAAAGCCGGTAAAATGCCGAAAAGAAGTATAAGACGAGGAAAGGAATTCATAAAAAATTCAGGTTATTTTATTTACTTAGACTAATAAACAAAATAACGAAAAAAAAGCGGAAACGTTTATACCAAAAAAAAGGAACTATTTTATTCTGACTACTTTTCCTTCTTTCATCGTGAACTTGCCTACATTCAGTTTGGTTTTTCCTTCTGAAATTTGTTCAAGCTGCAGGATATCGTCGTCCAGAGTATGCAAACTTCCGCCGGTTTCAAAGGCGATTTTGATATATTCCGGGTTTACCCACTGTTTTTCCGGGTCGCAGATAATGACCCTTACCGGGCGGTTAATCCGGGATAAAAGCGACATATCCCTTACCGGAGAGTTATCTGCAATCAGAATTACCTCATCAAAGTTTTTTAATTTGGTAATTCCCATTAAAACGGCTTCAAGGTCATTTTCTTCCAGTTCACCTCCGCTACCGTTGGACATGGTTTTATTCATGATTTTAATTACATCTTCGATTTTATTGGTAGCCGCTTTGTAAATTCCTCCTGTATTTCCTACTTTTTTCTGCCCGTAAGGCTTCATATTTCCATCATTAAAAAAGATAAAGTAGCTTACCTGAGAAATTTTATTTTCCAGATTGAGCCTGTGCCATAGCAAAAGCTGGGCTCCATACTCATACATACTGGCAGTCCAGTCCATTACGATAAGGCTGTTTTTCCATTCAGGATGTCTTTCCAGTACTTTAAAAACGGTAGAATCTTTAAGCCGGAGTTCTCCTCTTAAGACATCTTCCAGTTCCTCTATTCCATAAATTGTTTGTACAGGTTTGGGCTTTTTTACTTTAGAAGCGGCTTCTGATGAAAATTCGTATGGTACGGGAGGAATGGGAGCCGGTACAGAGGCAGTTGAGGCATTTGTTTGGGGTGGATTATCAGCCCGGTATTTTATAACAAATCCATGAAACATTTTTTTGGCTTCCGGGCCGCTGCTACAATTCGTCTGAAGTACGAGGTACCAGTCTATTTCGGCGGTTTTGAATAGGCTGTCCAGTGCAATCAGGTTTTCAATCCTTTTTTTGAGCAATCCGCCATACGTCAATACCCATTTATTGTAGTCCAGCGGATATTTGGTATATACGAGTTCTACTTCGTAGGGGACATATCCTTTTGGGATTTTTTTCCAGTCTTCGGGATTACCGATTACGGGGTCGGCGTAGGCGAGGGTAAGCACAATCTGATTGGAATCGCTTTCCAGTTCATAAACCGGAATCTGAATAATATCCCTGATGGCAACCGGGATACTATCTGACTGAGTAAAGGCTGTGCCGCAGATAAGCCATAAGACTAAAACAAGCAAAAAACTTATATTTTTCATCATCTCGTCAGTATATTCAGGGATACAAGGAAAGGATTTACAGTACCGGATAAATTCTCTCTTTTGATAAAGCAAAAGAGAATCACCGGTTCATACTCATAATACGAATGAAACCGTTTTTTAGTTTTATCTATAGCCCTGAATCTTAGGAAAAAACGTTACCAGTCTGCTTCATACTCTCTGATGATTTCCCTGATCTGAGCAAAGGTAAAGGTGTGCGTATTTCTTTTGAGATTATACCAGAATGCTCCTTTTGAAACGAGGGATATCGTATTGTTTTCTGATTCAGAGACTTTCCCTGCAAAGGTTTCTCCTGTCCATAAAATTATCTGAACTTCTTTACCTGCAAGGGATTTTGATTTTTGAGCGAGAGTGTCGCCCTGAATTCTTTCTTGTCTTTTACCCATATAGTTGTGTGTTTAAATATCTCCTTCGAGAGGTCTTATAATAATATCTTCTACTACGGTTCTGTTGCTCACAGTACAACTGTTCCATACGATGCTGCTGATGTCCTCTGGTGCAATAAACCGGGATTCGGGCAAATCGGTACCTGCCCAGGAATCGGTGAGCACTGCTCCGGGCAAAATATTCACTACCCGGATTCCATGCGGTTTCATTTCCTCCCTTAATACCTTTCCAAAACCGAGCATTGCAAATTTTGAGATGCTGTAGCTTCCGCCGTTGGCGTAGGGGGTAATACTTGCAATACTGCAAATGTTTACGACTGTACCGGATTTTTTCTGAATCATAGGCGGGAGAAGGGTTTTGGTAAAATAATAAGCGCTGCTCAGGTTGGTTTTCATCAGGCTTTCAAATACTTCGTCTGCTTCGGAGTGTATCTGACCGGGCTGAAAAGTTCCGCCGTTATTGATGAGAATGTCTAAGGCTCCGTATTTTTGATTGATTTTTTCGGCAAGTGCTTTTACCTCTTCCTTCACCGCGATATCGCACTGATAGGCATCTATGCCCGGCATGACTGTTTCCGCTTCTGTCAGTTTAAGGAGGTTACGCCCGCAAATGATTACCTGATAATGGTTCTGATAAAATATTTTTGCGATAGCGAGCCCGATTCCACGGGAAGCTCCGGATATGAAAACAACAGGTTTTTGATTCATAGAAGTCTCAGCAGTTAAAGGTATTATTTAGGTGGTTGTAAATTATGTTTTTCAGCGATTCTCTGGAGCCTCATTTTTTCCCGTGAAGCCAGCAGGTCTTTTATTTTTCCTATTTTCAGTCCTTTTTGATAAAGGTAGATAAATACAGAAAATACAATTACCGGATACAATGTAAAAATCACAGTATAAGCCGTTGTCCAGTTAGGAATCAGATTATAAGCCAGAAGTGCCATGCCGCCGGAAACGAGGGATAAGGTACCCAAAACTACCGGTACCATATTTTCCGGAACGCCGATATGGACTAAATGATGAGTAGTGTGGTCCCGGCCTCCCTGAAATGGAGAAACGCCTCTTCTGAGTCTTGCTACGGTTACAAAAGAGGTGTCGAGGATAGGTACCATAAAGGTCATGAATGGAATGAGTCCTTTTCTTACAAAGTCCACATTATCCGGAGTCGTTTTGATATTCCAGAAAAAGACGATACCAGTATATGCCAGCACGAGCCCTACAAACATACTGCCTGTGTCTCCCATATACACTTTGGACGGACGCCAGTTCAGATACAGAAATCCAATAAAGCTACCGGCAATAATAATGAGGATATAATAAATATTAAAAGGACAGATTACGGTAACGGACATTCCGAGGGTAATGCAGATAATGGACAAAGAAACGGTGGTCGTTACCGCATCCATATTGTCAAGCATATTCAGGCTGTTCATCATCGCTACTACCCAGAAGATTGTAAGTCCCCAATCCAGAATCTGAATATCAAAATACCGTATCTGTATCCCGAATGCTATGAGAATTATCCCGCAAATGACCTGGCCGATAAACTTCATTCCGGGCCTTGTATTAAATGCGTCATCTGCCAGACCAATAAAAAAAGCCAGTGTTCCGCTTGCAAAGAGTGCAAGATAGTTTTTGGTGGTTTCCTGATTGAGTACACTTGTGTTGATAAGGAGCAGAATTATCGTTCCCAGCAGGAAGGTAATATAAAAAGCAATTCCCCCCGTCGTGGGTTTTGATGTACTTCCCCATCTCACTCCGGTATTTACCTGTCGGCTTGCCACACCAAAATTTTTGGTCAGACGAAGTAGTATCACGTTTAAAAAAAACGAGAACATAATCGCCGATATCAGAAAAATAATACTCACTTTTGTAGTTAATTTATAATTTAGCTGTTTTCGCTGCAAAGGTAATATTTTAAGAGATAAATTCCAATTCTGGGTAATCTGTTTAGCAGATATTCTTTTTTTGTTTAGCGGGTTTCAGGGGATTGTAATTCCATTATAGAGAACGGTTTTAGAGGTATGTCTCTGTTGACTGTACCTTCAGACGCATTCAAACCGGATATCAATATCTTTTTCTGGCTTGCTGAGGTTAAGTCAGAATGAGCTAACATCCCAATCATTGTGTTCTCTCATTTTCATTTTTCTTTTTGACATACACCTCTTTCTCTACCTCAGCCACTATATTTCCGTCCAGGTCTGTGACCGTAGTTTTGAAATGATAGGTTTTTTTCTGTACAGTATCAATTTCGGTTTTGATGGCTGCAAGCGTTTCCTCCGTAAGGTGAAACTCTGCTTTGACATGGGTTTTTCCCGGACGAACAAACCGGATTTTTGCTCCTTTGTCCCATACGATATAATTCTCTCCCAGATAGTTCAGTACAATGAATACGAAAAACGGGTCGCACATTGCATACAATGAACCTCCGAAATGTGTACCAAAAAGGTTACGGTTATACCATCTCAGTTTCATTCCTACTGTAAAATGGGTCATCTCCGGATTGCTCCTTTCCACATAAATACCTGCACCGAGATAAGGCGGATAGATACCTACATTTCGGATGAGAAATTTTTTAAAGGAAAAGGTCATCGTTTCTATCTGTCACTGACAGGGTAAGATATTGTAATGCGTTGATATTCAAGTTTAAAAAAAGACATTTTAGGGATTATCCTTTTTTCATATCTTTGACCACAATTTCGGCGAGGTCAAGCACTGCAATTTCCTGCTCTTTTTCAAAATGTTTTACACCGTCACTCATCATCGTCATACAAAACGGACAAGCGACGGCAAGTACTTTCGCATTGGTTGCCAGTAAATCTTCTGTTCTTTCGATATTTACTTCTTTGTTTCCTTTTTCTGCATCTTTGAACATCTGAGCCCCTCCTGCTCCGCAGCAAAGGCCGGTAGTACGGCAACGCTTCATCTCGACGAGGTCAGCGTCAAGGGCTTCAAGTATGGCACGGGGGGCTTCATACACATTATTGGCACGTCCGAGATAGCAGGAATCGTGGTAAGTGATTTTTTTGCCTTTAAAATCCCCGTTTTCTTTCATTTTGATTTTGCCTTCATTGATTAACTGCTGCAAAAACTGACTGTGATGAATCACATCATAATTCCCGCCTGAGTCGGGGTACTCATTTTTGAGGGTATTAAAACAATGCGGACAGGCCGTAATGATTTTTTTTACTTTGTACATGTCCAGAGTGGCGATATTCTGCTGTGCCTGCATCTGAAACAGAAATTCATTTCCGGCTCTTTTGGCGGGGTCTCCCGTACACGTTTCTTCAGGGCCCAAAACAGCGTAGTCTATTTTCAGGATTGTAAGAATCTGAATCATGGCTTTAGTAACTCTCTGATAACGAGAATCAAAAGCTCCTGCACATCCTACCCAAAATAAATACTCCGGAGTTTTCCCCTGAGCAGAAAGGTCCGCCATCAAAGGCACTTGAATCGGTTCAGCCATATTTTTTTAAAACGTTAGATGAATTTGTATGCAAAAATAGGAATTTCTCCTGTTTCTCCAATATTTTCCCTGAAATACTTTGCCCACAGGCTAAAAAATCTTTTTATTTTCTCCTGTTTTTAGTATGTTTGTGGCATTAAACCAAAAAAGATGAATCAATTATTAAAAATCGGATTGTATTATGATGGAAATTATTTATCCAACGTAAGTAATTATTATTATTTCCAGCATGCATTCAAGACAAGAATCAACATTGAGGGATTGCATGAATTTCTGATTCAAAAAATATCAGAACTGGAAGAAACAAAAAAACAATATTGTAAAATCACGGATGCTCACTATTTCAGAGGGAGGCTCAATGCTGCTGACGCCAAAGAAATGAACAAACTGTATCCTGACCGGGTGATTGATGATATGCTCATGATGGAAAATGTGGTGGCTCATTATATGCCGCTTGTACCCAAAAAAGATGGACAAAAGGAAGAAAAAGGAATAGACGTACTTCTGGCGCTGGAGTGCCTCGAAAATGCACTTGCCCGTAAGTTTGATGTCCTGATACTTGTAGTTTGTGACAGTGACTATCTGCATCTTGTGCGCAAAATCAGTGCGCTGGGTATCAGGGTAATGCTGCTGAGCTGGAATTTTCACTATGTGGACGATTTCGGGATAGAAAGAGGGACTTTTGCTTCCTGGGAACTGACCCGGGCCTGTAATTATCCGATGATGATGCAGGAAATGATTGAAGAAGGAATTCTGAACGGGGATACACTGGTAAACAATATTTTTCGTCAGTACGAAACCAAACCCACGATTAAACCCTCATTTGACCAGAATCCGAAAACCAGCATTATTGTCAATCTGAATAAAGAAAAAGGGTACGGATTCATTCAGTATCACCCTGACAATATCTTTTTTCATTTTTCCCAGATAGCAGAAAGCGAAAGCGCAGAATTTCTTTTTGAGGGAGATACAATCGAGTTTTGTATAGGAACCAATGAAAGGGACGGGAAAAAAATGGCCAAGAATATCCGGAAAATTCAACCGGCAGAGGATAATTAGACTGGGGCGTAAACGGATTTGCAACGAAAAGAAACGTTTTACCGTATGATTTTCCTGCAACTGTTTGTATCCGGGAAAAAGAAGAAGGGGAAATCAATCCTTTTAATCCGGAGAATAGTTTTTAGGAAATTCGTAATTAGTTTTTAATAAAAAAATAATCAAATACAGAATATTAATGGGAATAATGAAAAGAGCCACTTTTTTTGCAGGAGCTATGTTTCTTTTTCTGCAAGGGTTTTCTCAGTTTGCGTGGGAAAAATATTATGGGGGAAGCGAATTTGATGTGGCTAAAAAAGTAATACAGACTTCCGATGGAAATCTGGTTATCCTGGCAGAAGAGAGCTCTCCGGACGGCGTGGCGGGGTATAATTCAGGCGGGAGAGATGTTGTAATCTTTAAATGTACTCAGGAAGGGGATATCCTCTGGAGCAACCGCCTGGGTGGTACCGGAAATGAAGACGCAGGAGATGTCATTATAACCTCAGACGGAGGGTTTGCAGTGGTGGGCACTACCGATTCCCCGGAAGGAGATGTCAGGACAAGAGGAGGCGAAATGGATTTGTTTCTGGCAAAACTGACGAAGGACGGTGTACTCGAATGGACAAAATCCTACGGAGGAGGAAATAACGACAGGGGATTTTGTGTACTGGAATTGTATGACAAAGGGTTTTTGCTGGGAGGAGAAACAGGCTCACGCGACGGTACCATGCAAATGCCGCCTTTGGGAGGAATTGACGGGTGGATTGCGCGGCTCGACAATAAGGGAAAACTCATCTGGGAAAGACGGTACGGAGGAGCTGCGATAGACAAAGTCAATAAAATCATGGAACTCAGCCCGAATGAAATCCGGCATGATTACCGGATTCTGGCTACTTCTATGTCTAAGGACAATCATGTACCCGACAATTCCGGAAAGCAGGATATCTGGGTTTTTAATATAGACGAATATGGCCGCCTGGTAGGCTGGAACAGAACCTACGGAGGAGAAGAGGATGAAGAAGCCCAAAACTGTTTTTTCAATACTCAGGATTCGAGTCTGACGATGGCAGGAACAAGTTTCTCTCAGACCGGAGGCTTCTCCGCTCAGCAGGGATTAGGGGATATCTGGCTGTTTCAGATTGATAAGGTGGGCGATCAGGCTTTCGGGTATTTGTACGGAGGTACGAAGCAGGAAGGCGCAACCGGCTTGATTAAAACCATGGATGGAGGGTTTCTGCTTACGGGGATGACGCAGTCCAAAGACGGGGATATAGGCCCCACCAAAGGTGGATACGACGGATATCTGCTCAAAACGGACAATCAGGGCAAAAAGAAATGGCTGAAAACGAAAGGCTATGAAAAAAAGGACTTTTTGTATGCTTCCATTGAATCTGCAAACGGGGGATATCTGAGTCTCGGAACATCGGAGCTCACCAATAACGCCGCTCAGTTGATGGAGCATAACGGGAAATATGATATATGGCTGACGTGTTATAAGGATTCTGCAAAACAAGAATCTACTATACCGGTACTGGCGGGAAACGTGATTGATAAAACGACCCGTAAACCCATGAAGGTGTATATCAAACTCATCAACAGTGAAAACCTTGATTCCCTGCAATCGGTTTCTACTAATCCTGATAACGGAGAATACCTGATGGTACTTCCGAAAAAAGGAAATGTCAGCTTTGTTACCCTCAAGCCGGGGTATTTGTTTTACGGAGGAGATTTAAGTCTTGAAATTCTGGCCTCAAAACCCAATCCGGTAGTCAGAAGAAATATCGAGATGGAGCCGATTACACAAGGAATGACAGTCAATCTTCATAAGGTATATTTCAATAGTGCCGATTCCCGGCCAACGGCAGAATCCTATTCTGAGCTGGAGCGGTTTGCTACTTTTCTGAAGTTAAATCCCAAAGTGAAAATTACACTCTACGGATATGCAAGTTTTCAGGACGACGGAACCGACAAAGGCAATCTTTCCCTTAACCGGGCTCTTTCGGTGAAGTCTTACCTTACAAAGAGAGGAATCCGGGAGGATAGAGTTCAGGCTGCCGCAGGAGATATCAACAAACAGCTTTTTATGGATACAGGAGCCGAAGCACAGCGTAAAAACAGAAGAGTGGAGTTTACGATTACTTCCATCTGATACCTGGGAGAAGCAGTTTCTCGCAGAGTCGCAAAGACGCTAAGCCTGTTGAGTGGAATGTATTCTCCTTTACATGAAAAAAACGGGCAATGAACTGAATCATTTCCCGTTTTTTTGTGGTATAAAAAACAGATAAATCCGGTCTTTAGTCTCTGACGACGGAAAGGCTACCGGTAAATACCTGATTCGAGCCGGATAATTTCACGAAATACAGCCCGGGCTGAAGTCCTTCCACATTAAGAGAAGTCTGCTGCTGATTGCTGAGAGACTGTGTCATCAGGCATTTTCCCTCTGTGCTCCATACTTCCAGCACTGCATTTTTACCCAAAGCGGCTTCCCAGTTAATCTCTACTTTATTCTGTGCGGGGTTTGGATATACATTAGCTGCAATTTGTTGATATTGTGGTGTAATACCCACGTATGGGACATTTCTTACGGTATCTCTGTAGGTGATGCTCTGAACGTTTTCCTGCCCGAAAAACTGAACTACGTTAATCTGCATTACCGGTACTTTTTCTCCGTTTGCAAGCCATTTGTAGTTGGTACTGGGGTTTCTGGGCTGGGCAAAATTCATTCCGTTGTAGGAAATGGAATCATAGCCGGTGATATCAGTTTTTACCCTGAGTGCCTGAAATTGTTTGTAGGGAGTAACGATTGTACCCCATCCGTCGGCATGATTAATCCGGGTCTGATGCTGCTCAATATAGGCAAAACCTGTGATATTCAGGATAGCAGTTGAAACGGAAGTATCTTTATCGTTGAAATTCAGCGGGAAATTATATACTACGTCTTTGGGGTTATTTACCAGAGACAACGGAAAAGGGCTGCCGCTGACAGTTCCTCCGTATCCGAGTCTTTCGTACTTTGTGGAAGAATTTTTGAAAAACTCATATCCGGCATCAATCGTAACTCCACCCGGTCCGCCGCCGCCCGGTCCGCCTACAGGCAAAGGTCGTGCAACCGTAGCACCGGTAAAGGACAACTGATACTGGAAAGGCACTGTAGTAAAAGTATCCACTCGCTGAAATCGCGGCTGAAGATAGGAGTAATCCCAGCTTGCATTGGCACCCGTAGTGATATAATCAATTCCGATTGCAGATACAGAGTCGGGTAGGGTAAATCGAGGCAATAATCCCGGAACGGGCATATCCGCAGAGGTAATCGTTACCTGAGCATTTGCACCTAAAACGCAGATTGCCAGTAATAAAAACAAGTAAATTTTTTTCATACAAATAGAATGAGATATTTAAAGATTATGTTTAACTAAACGAAGAAGAACGGATAAAAGTAGTTTTTGTTTCCGTTTATAAAATGAAATGCTTTTATTCGCCTGTGAACAGGGGTTTTCTTTTTTCGAGAAAAGCCTGAACTCCTTCGTGATAATCCCGGGTTTGACCGGACTTTACCTGAAAGTCTCTTTCCAGCAATAACTGAGCGTCCAGCGTATTCTGAAAAGACTGATTGAGGAGATGCTTTGTATAGGCAAGGCCTGTTGTAGGCATTTGGGCAAGCGTAACGGCAAGGGCTAATGACTCCGTTTCAAATGATTCATCCGGATAGGTTTTGTAAATCATATTCATATCAGCAGCATCTTTTGCCCCTACTTTTTCACCCAGCATCATGAGTGCAGCGGCTTTCTGGATTCCAATCAGGCGGGGCAGAAAAAACGTGCCTCCACTATCCGGGATTAAACCGATTTTGCTGAAAGCCTGAATAAATGCAGCACTTTCGGCCGCAACACAAATATCACAAGCTAAGGCAATATTGGCACCTGCGCCGGCTGCAATTCCATTTACCGCTGCCACGACGGGTTTTTTCAGATTACGAAGCCGCAGAATAATCGGATTGTAGGTTTCTTCCACGATTTTCTGCATGCCCGGCCCCTCAGGGTCAATCGCTTCGTTCAGGTCCTCTCCGGCACAAAAAGCTTTGCCCGCTCCGGTCAGATAAACAGACCTCACATCCTGACTCTCGTTACAATAATCTAATGCATGCTGTACTTCCTTCGCCATCGGAATAATAAAGCTGTTAAAAGACCGGGGTCTGTTCAGGGTGATTTTACCAACCTGATTTTCTACAGAGAATAAAATGTGTTCATATTGCATAATCGGATTATGTTTTGAAATTTTTTTACAAAAGTAGAGAAATTTCTTAGACTACTTTCTGTTTCAGGGGATTATTTATAAATTCTTTGGGGGAAATAAGGGATAAAAATTCCTGGTTTTACGGGTTTGGGGCTATTCTAAAAAAATTGAACAGGGGTAAGCGTCGCGCCCCCCCCGTCCGTCAACCTAATCAACCTCTAACCTTTAAAAATCTTTTATAGCTAAATCCGAAATCGGACAAAATTTTTTATATTACGAAAAAATAAAAAATAATGAAAGGATTAAATTTTATTTTATTGAAGCCTCAGATTTGTTTTCTTTCTGGTTTTTTATTAATTTAATGTTTAAATATATGTTTATCAGTTTTATATGATAAATTTTTATCCTGAAAAATATTTTAATTATATTTCATATATTTTGCATTATCGAATAAAGTACAAATTAAAATAAATTTTATGATATAGTATATAAAACTTTTCGTAAAATACCCATTCATGTAGTGATGGCAGAAGAACTGAAGATTTTCAAAAAACATCATCGGGGTTTAAACTGAAAATCGTACTTTTGCAAAACTTTTAATCAGGATGAAAAAAACGACAAAATACATCTTCGTTACCGGCGGGGTAACTTCTTCTTTAGGGAAAGGAATTCTCGCTGCTTCTTTGGCAAGGTTATTACAGGCAAGAGGATATCGGGTTACGATTCAGAAATTTGACCCGTATATAAATATTGACCCCGGTACGCTGAATCCGTATGAGCACGGAGAATGCTATGTCACCCGTGACGGAGCAGAAACAGACCTGGATTTGGGCCATTATGAGCGTTTTCTGAATGTGTCATGCTCTCAGGCAAATAATGTCACAACAGGCAGAATTTACGAAACGGTAATCCGTAGGGAAAGAATGGGGGAGTATCTTGGAAAAACGGTTCAGGTTATTCCTCATATCACGGATGAAATTAAACGTTGCTTTACGCTGCTGAATGAAAGCAATGAGTATGATATTATTATTACGGAAATCGGCGGGACCGTTGGCGATATTGAATCGCTTCCCTATATTGAAGCTTTGAGACAGTTTCGCTATGATTATGGTGCACAGCATTGTCTTGTGATTCATCTTACGCTTGTTCCTTATCTTTCTGCTGTGGGAGAATTAAAAACGAAACCTACTCAGCATTCGGTAAAAGAGTTGCTCTCTTCCGGGATTCAGCCGGATATTCTCGTTTGCAGAACGGAGCACAGACTTGGGGAGGAACTGAAAAATAAATTAGCCCGTTTTTGCAATGTAAAGGAGGAGGCTGTAATTGAGAATATCAATGCTTCCACGATTTATGATGTTCCTTTTTTACTGATTAAGGAGAAGTTGGATAAAATTGTACTGGAACATCTTAAACTTCCCGTCAATCCTTTGGAGGGATTGAATACATGGAAGTCTTTTTTGAACAGGCTTAAAAATCCTTCTGATGAAATTACGATTGGAATCGTAGGGAAATATGTTGAACTGAAGGATGCGTATCTTTCTATTCATGAATCCCTGAAAATAGCCGGAACGGAAATGGAGCTTGCTGTAAATATTAAATGGATTCATTCTGAGGATATTAATCTGGAAAATGCAGGGAGAATTCTTGCCGGTTTGGATGGGATTCTGGTAGGTCCGGGTTTTGGAGAGAGAGGAGTGGATGGAAAAGTGGTTGCGGTGAAATATGCACGCGAAGCCAAAGTTCCCTTCTTTGGGATTTGTCTGGGTATGCAGGTGGCCGTTATAGAGTTTGGGCGAAATGTATTGAAACTTCCGGATTGTAATAGTTCTGAATTTAGACCGGATGCCGAAAATCCCGTAATTTCTATGATGGAGGAGCAGAAAAAATCCCGTCAGGTAGGAGGAACGATGCGGTTAGGGGAATATGAGTGTGTAGTTAGCAAGGGTTCCCTCGCGCAAAAAGCATACGAAAAAACGACTATCCGCGAAAGACACAGGCATCGTTTTGAGTTTAATAATAAATATACTGAAATATACGAAAAAGCCGGAATGGTCATGAGTGGAATCAATCCGCAAACGGGTTTGGTGGAAATCGTCGAACTGAAACCCGCTCAGCATCCTTACTTTCTGGCTTCTCAGTTCCACCCGGAATATGCCTCTACGGTTGAAAATCCGCATCCGCTGTTTACGGCTTTTGTCGCAGCGGCATACAAAGTAAAAACGTCTAAAAAGAAGGCGTAACGGGGTAAATCAAAAAGGCTACTGTTTCGCACGAGTGAAATGTATCCCGTTTATAAATAGAAATAGAATGCCCGTTCCTGAATCGTAGGAACGGGCATTGTTTTATTTGGATTTCAGGGCATCCCCGAATTGTTTCACTTTGAGTCTGAATTTTTTATTTTGCGTCGAAATCTACTACGATTTTTTCGGAAACAGGATGTGCCTGACAGGTAAGAATATAGCCTCTTTCTATTTCTTCGTGCTCTAAGGCATAATTTACATCCATCGTTACTTCTCCTTCGGTTAGTTTTGCCCGACAAGTACAGCAAACGCCTCCTTTACAGGCAAAGGGTAAATCGGCTCCCTGTTTCAATGCGGTGTCTAATATGCTTTCGCCAACGTAAGGCATCGTCATTTCAAAGGAGCGACCGTCTAATTTTACGGTAACGTGACATTGTTTGCCGTTGTCTTCCTGTTTTTGTGTGACTTTTTGCTGGGTAACGGGAGTGGAAGCGGTAAATAATTCAAAGTGAATATTTTTTTTGTCCATTCCGTTGGTTTCGAGTGTTTTTCTCACGGATTGTATCATCTCTTCGGGTCCACAAATAAAGCAGTCGTCTATTGTGCTAATCGGGGTAATATATTTGAGAAAGGTTTCGCATTTTTTCTCATCTATCCTTCCATTTAAAAAGGGGGCATCCAAAAATTCTCTGCTTAGGATATGATAGATGCTCAAGCGGTTCATGTATTTGTTTTTCAGGGCTTCAAGTTCTTCTTTGAAAATAATACTGCTTTTGTTTTTATTTCCGAAAACGAGGGTAAAGGTGCTTTTGGGCTCTGATTGCAATACGGTTTTCAAAATCGAAAGCACGGGGGTAATTCCGCTTCCGGCTGCAAAGGCTACGTAGTTTTTCTGATTTTCGGGATGTAGTTCGGTAAAAAAACGACCCATCGGAGTCATTACCTCAAGGGTGTCTCCCGACTTTAACTGCTGATTGGCAAAGGTAGAGAATAAACCATCCGGAATATGTTTGATTGCTACTCTTAATTCTCCTTCATTCGGGCTGGAGCAGATTGAATAAGAACGTCGTACTTCTTCTCCGTTTAGGCCGGTTTTTAGGGTAAGGTGTTGCCCTTGTTTAAATTGGTATTCGGCCTTGAGGGAGTCCGGTACTTCAAATGAAAGGGATACACACTCGGGTGTTTCTCTGCGAATCTCTTTTACGGTTAAGGAATAAAATTTTGCCATTTTCTGTATTTTCTTGAATGTAAATATCTTAAGTACTTAATCCATTGAGGATGAAGTGTTCTATGTTTTTTTCCAGCTCCTGAACGGAGATATTCCGGTTTTCCTTGTACCAGACTTCTACCCACCTCAGGGAAGAAAGCAGGGTGTAAAGGGTAATTGAGGGATCCATTTTGCGAAAATCGCCGGAATCCATTCCTTTTATAAGGATGTTTTTTACGCCGGCTTCGTAGGTTTTCCGCATTTCTAAAAAAGTTTTCAGGTTTTCTTCTTTCAGGTGTTTCCACTCATGATTTGCCACCGATACAAAGGCGATATTCTGAATCGTAATCGCAAGATGAAGGTGTATAAAACGGGCAATTTTTTCCCGGAATCCCGCCTGCATTTGATTTACTTCGGTTAAGTGCAAAAGATAGGATTCCCCTACCTGAAAACAAATGCTTTTCAACATCTCTTCTTTTGAAGAAATGTGGTTATACAAACTCGCAGCCTCCATGCCTACTTGCTCGGCAAGTTCCCGCATAGAGGTTGCTGCATATCCCTTCTGCCGGAAAAGTATTGCCGCAGTAGATAAAATGCTCTCTCTTTTTGTAATAACCGATATCATCCGTTTTGATTTTGGGGCAAAGATAAGAAAAAAAACTAACGGTCGTTAGTTTTTTGCATTTTAGGATAATTTTTTTTCATAACCAACGGTTGAGTAGTATCTTGCGTCCTTTGTATATTGAATTATAAACTCACTTTTATAAACAGCGAATCATCTGATATGAAAAATACAGTATTAATCGGGATTTTGATAATGCTATTGTCCGGTTGTAAAACAACGGATTTTGGGTGTATTGATAAAGAGAAAGTCTGCCCGGAATGCCCCTGCACCAAAGAATATAATCCTGTATGCGGATGCGACGGGCTGACTTATGGCAATCCCTGTATGGCAGAAAAAGCCGGGGTGGTTTTTTTTAAGGAAGGAGAATGTAAATAATCATTTATAAAATATAAGAATCATGAAATCTTCAAAAACACTATTGTTTTTTGTTTTGAGTATTACGGGCTTTTTGTTTGCGTCCGGCTGCTCCCGGAATATTGACGGATGTATAGATAAATCCGAAGTCTGCGAGTCCTGCTATTGTACGATGGAGTATGATCCGGTTTGCGGCTGCGATGAAAAAACCTATGACAATCCCTGTCTTGCAAAAATTGCAGGGGTGATGTGGCACACAAAGGGAAAATGTAAGTAAGAAAGAATACCGCTTCCGGGATTAAAGCAAGGCAAAATCTTTTCCTTATTGGGGTTTATCCGGGATATAAAGTAAAATGATTCTCCCTTTTTGCTTTGATTTTTAATTTTTAAGGAACTAATAGTCAGTTATTTGGTGTTTTTTCAAAAAAAAGTCGCAAATTTTTTTTGAAAAAACTTGCACAGAATAAATTTTCACCCTACCTTTGCACCACAATTCTAAAGGGAGTTTAGCTCAGCCGGTTCAGAGCATCTGCCTTACAAGCAGAGGGTCGGGGGTTCGAATCCCTCAACTCCCACTTCAGAAAAGTCTTCGTTTATTCAACGGAGACTTTTTTTATTGTCCCTCTTCTGTTTTATTCACCACAACCAATGCGTTTTTAGGCTTAATTTAAAGTATATCAGTTGAAAATTTTCCATTACGGACTGAATATCCTCTGGAATCAAGGCAAAGGAATGTTTTATCAATTTGCAGTCAAAACCGGATTTTTACTATCTTTGTACCACTATTTTAATGTTTATAAATGGAATCTACATTGAATCGGGTACAGGAAGTAGGGGACTGGGTAAGGTTGTACTCAGACCGGCTATATACCTGGGCTTACCTCAAGACCGCTAACCGGTTGCTTGCGGAGGATTTGGTGCAGGATACATTTACTGTTGCTTATCAGACATACGACCAGTTTGAGCGAAAAAGTCAGCCGATGACCTGGCTATCCGGGATACTGAAGCGTAAAATTGCGGAGCATTACCGTCTCAAAAGCCGGGAAAATATAATTTCATTCTCCCTTTTTTTTGATGAAAACGGAGACTGGAAAACAGAGCAACTACCTCAGGATTGGACAAAAGAAGAAACAGATTCGTTGCTTGATGATATTGCCTTTCGGGATATGCTGTACCAATGCCTTTACAAGTTGCCTGAACCGTGGCTCAATTGTATAACCGCTAAATATCTGGAAGGAAAAGAAAGTAATCAAATTTGCCTGGAATTGAATATAAAAGCGGCCAACTTCTGGCAGATTATGCACAGAGCAAAACTTCAGTTACGAAAATGTATTGAAATTAACGGATTTACACCATGAATACTTTGCTTCATACACTTATTTTTACCTGTAGAGAGGCCGGACTTCTGATTGAGAAGAAACGGGAAATACAACTGTCTGCGATGACGGGCATCCGGCTGAAATTGCATTTGTCGGCATGCAAGTCGTGCCGCATTTATGCTACTCAAAGCGAACAGATTCATCAGGCATTGAAAAAAAATCTTATAATAGATGATTTGAAAGTTATTGAAAATGAGCTACTAAAAGCAAAGATTTTAAATAATTTAAAAAAAGAGTAATTTTTTTGTCAGGTTTTAGTCAGTAATGCAACTATAAGGAAAAAGATTCTCTTTGTTTTTCTAAATAGTTAAAATTATATGAAATCACTCTTTTGGATTATAATGATTTTTTTCTCTGGATTTTATCCGGTTTTGGGTCAGGCCGGACATCAAAATGTAGATAGTAAAAAAGTAGCGATTCAGGGTTATGACCCGGTTTCGTATTTTACGGCCAATAAGGCTGTAAAAGGGCTTTCTAAATACAACATTACATTTCAGGATGCGGTTTATTGTTTTAGCACCCCTCAAAATCTGGAAAAGTTCAGCGCAAAACCGGAAATGTATGCCCCTGAATATGGCGGCTGGTGCGCTTTTGCGATGGGGAATTATGGGAAAAAAGTGGAAATAGACCCGGCAACTTTTAAAATTTTAAACGGAAAACTATACTTATTCTATAACAAAGGGCTAGTAAATACGCTGAATCTTTGGAATAAAAATGAAAGTACCCTTTTATTCAAGGCGGATAGTAACTGGAAGACCCTGACCACTCAATAAATTTAACAATCTTATACAAAGATTTCTCAATCGATATTTTCATTAATCAATAAACAATATTATGTTAAAATGGATTTTGCGGCTTGCCGCAGCAATTATTTTGTTTCAGACTTTATTTTTTAAGTTTACCGGTGCACCGGAGTCTGTGTATATTTTTACTACTCTGGGTATAGAGCCTTATGGAAGAATCGGTTCGGGTATAGGGGAACTGATTGCGGGTATTCTTCTGTTAATCCCGAGATTTACCTGGCTTGGAGCACTGATGGGGCTTGCAGTAATGAGTGGAGCCATTTTTTCTCATCTGACGAAGCTCGGAATAGTAGTAATGGACGACGGAGGACAACTTTTTGTAATGGCATTGATTGTTTTCCTTGTCTGTGCTGTTTTATTGTGGATGGACAGAAAAGAAATCCCTTTTATTCAAAGATGGATTCAGGGGGAATGAAAAAAGCCTTACGGCTAATTTAAAAACAAAACCTCTGTTTTTTTATTTATCTTAAAAAAAATAATCGATTATTAATAATTTCTAAATCGTATCAAAAAAATGAAACAAATCCTATTTCTGATTGTGATAGCAAGTACACTAATCAGTTGTGCGCAGTCTTCAAAGCAGCAAAAAAAGCAGGAGGGAAATTCCGGGAAGTCCGGCTTCATTGCGGTGGATACTGCCTGGACCACAAAGGTGGTGAAAACCGCAGCTGAATGGAAAAAAATACTGACTCCGGAGCAATTTTATATTACCCGTCAGCAGGGTACGGAAAGCCCGTTTTCCAGTCCTTTGTATGAAAATCATGAGGAAGGGATTTATTTTTGCGTTTGTTGTCAGAATCCGCTGTTTAGTTCGGCTACGAAATTTGAGTCCGGAACGGGATGGCCCAGTTATTTTGCGCCGTTTTCCTCCAAGAGTGTGAGTGTGTCCAAGGACGATTCTCACGGGATGTCGAGAGATGAGGTGGTTTGTCAGCGGTGTAATGCACATTTAGGTCACGTTTTCAATGACGGACCCAAGCCCACGGGGTTACGGTATTGTATGGACGGGATAGCACTTACTTTTCAGAAGCAGTCACTGAATGCAAAAATGAGTAAGGCTTATTTTGCCATGGGTTGCTTTTGGTGTATGGAAACCATTTTTGAAAGTATCAAAGGCGTGAGTGAGGTGGTTTCGGGATATTCAGGCGGAGACAAAGCGAATCCAACCTACGAGGAAGTAGGCAGAAAAACGACCGGGCATGCCGAAGCTATCGAAATTTTGTATGATTCTACTCAAATCACCTGGCCGGAGTTACTGCGGGTGTATTTTGCAGCGGGTGACCCTACTCAGGTAAACGGACAGGGGCCGGATAAAGGTACGCCTTACCGCTCGGTTCTTTTTTATCGGAATGAAACGGAAAAACAACAGATTGAGGCGTATATGACGGAGCTTTCGAAATCCGGAAAATATGACAAGCCGTTTGCGGTAGCAGTGGAACCGTTTAAGGTTTTCTGGAAAGCGGAGGAGTATCATCAGGATTTTGTAAAACTAAACCCTCAAAATTCGTATGTGCAGTATGAGTCTCTGCCTCGTCTGGCAAGAACGAAAGAACAGGTGCCGGATTTGCTGAAAAAATAGAATGGGATATACTGAAAGTGGCTTACAACGGGTTTGCCACTTTCTTTTTTTCTGTCACTTTCCGTCAGATTAGTTGGTTCTTTCCCATGAACGGTTTTGAGTATAAAGAATTTTCACAATTCCTTTTCCCGGAGCAAAGTAAAATTCTCTTGTTTGTAAGCCCGGATAATACAATGCACTATCCATTACAAAATGATACGCCTTAGGGTAATTTTGTCCTTTGATGAGCATATTGGTAATGGAGTCTTGCACACCCACTGATTTTTTTACACCATTGATTTCTACATCAGTAATCCATGTTTTGCCGGCACCTGTATAGATTGTTGTCATGGGAGTATGGATTTTGACGGCTTCTCCTGAGTAGGTAAAGTCAATACTGCCTTTGATGAGGTATTCTGTGCAGCTGTTACATCCGCTTTCGGTATTAGGAACCGTAATTTTTTCGGAAATCAAAGTCTGAAAAGCAGCCGCAGAATCCCCGGCTTCGCTCATAAACTGATTAACGAGGGAGAGACTGTAAGTGCTTCCCGTAGGCGCAGTGGATTGATTGGGGAGGTCATACCCATAGCTACCCCACTCCTGCTCGCTCAGTGCGTGATTTTCGTTGCATTGTTCACATATAGGGCGACACCCTGAGAGTAGTATAACCGATAAAAATATTCCCCGGATTTGATTTTTGTTTAGCATAGTGGTTCGAATTTTGAAATGAGTTTTTTTATATAAAACTCAAAGAATTGGAAAAGGGTTGCTTTTGGACTTTAGAAGGCGACTGCTCTCTGCTGTAGGAAGCATCCGCTTGCTTTCAACTATCAAGCGGGACGCTTGAGCAGGATTACCACAAGCGGATGCTTGCGGTAGCGTGGGGTTTAAGGATTAGAAAAAATATCCGTTAAATTTTTCCAGGAAAGGAGTTTTCCATCGGAAGTATCAAAATTTTGAGTGCCTCCATAAATTACATATTTTTTATCGGGTAGAAAGCCTAATATTGGGGATAAATGATGAATGGTTTTAAAATAATCTTTGGAAAAAGTTTCCCCTGATTTGATTTCAATTGGAATGAGATTGCCCTCATTTTCCCACAAGAGGTCTATTTCCTTGTCGTTGCTATCTCTCCAAAAATAAAATTGAGGCACTCGTCCTTGATGAATTTCATGCTTGTGTAGTTCTGTAATCACATAATTTTCAAATAGTTCGCCACGCATATAGTGAAAAGGCACTTGCGCTTCATTGGTAATGCCCAACAAAGAACACAGTACGCCTGTGTCCCAAAAATACAATTTTGGCATCTTGACAATTCTTTTATTAAAGTTACGAAAATAAGGTTGCAAAGGATACAAAATATAGCTTGTTTCCAAAATAGAAAGCCAGGATTTCGCCGTATTCACGCTAATCCCTGCGTCATTTGCAAGAGATTGCAGGTTCAGTAATTGCCCTACTCGCCCCGCACAGAGTTTGAGAAAACGGGTAAAATCATTCAAGTTCCCAACGTTTTTGATCTGGCGCACATCTCTTTCTATATAGGTCTGAATATAAGACGGATAAAAATCTGTGGGTGCAATTTCCTGCGCATATAAACGAGGATAACCCCCTTTGAAAACAGGAGTATCAAAGGTATTAAAGTTTTGATTACCAGCGATTAATTCACTTTGGCTAAACGGTAGCAATTTCAAAATAGCCGTTCTCCCTGCAAGCGATTGCCCTATTTTTTCCAACAAAGAAAAATTCTGAGAACCAGACAAAATATATTTCAACCCGCTATCGTTGTCGCTCAGTGTTTGCAAATAAGAAAACAAAGACGGCGCACGTTGCACCTCATCAAAAATTGCCCCATTAGGGTAATTTCGCAGAAAACCACGCGGATCCTCCAAAGCAAAACTCCGAAGATCAATATCCTCCAAAGAAACATAAGGCAACTTCTCCGCAAATAGATATTTGAGTAAAGTCGTCTTGCCCGACTGCCTCGGCCCCGTAAGCGTTAAGATAGGATATTGCACGAAAAGTGCCTGTATTTTATCGGAAATCGTACGCTGTATGTACATGTTTTATGTAATTTTGCAGTGAGAATGCAAAATTACATAAAAAGTAGGTTTTTTTCAAAAAGATTAATCCTCTTTTTCGGGAAATGATACTATTAAGACCTATGTGGGCTTTGAGCGGGATACTCTTACGGGATAGGGATTCAGGTCTATTTGCAAAAAAAAACGATTTACCCCGTTTTTATGTATAATGCATCCTCTCTTGCAAAGGTCAGTAAATCAAAAAACACTTACATAAAACTATGTAAGTGTTTGAACTTTTTGCTCCCTGGGCTGGACTTGAACCAGCGACCCTCTGATTAACAGTCAGATGCTCTAACCGACTGAGCTACCAAGGAGTATTATTTTTTTCAAAAGCGAGTGCAAAGGTAAGAACTCTATTTGATTTGTGCAAATTTTTTGTCAAAAAAATCCAAAAAAAATTTTAAATTTTTGAGTAAAACCACCCTTGAATTATCAATAGAATTGGTTTACAGCAAGTTTGCTCAAATCAGTAGTCCTGATTACCCAAGCGGAGTCTGATCATTGAGGGGGATAGCCTCAAACGAAAGCACTTCTCCTCTTCTAAGTCTTTCAATAGTCTCTCTGAGTTTTTCATCCGTAAGATTATGGACAAAGCGGCGGTTGGAGATTTGGCCTACCGGAGCGGTATCACATGCGCCAAGGCATTCCGCTTCGCGAATCCAAAATTGACCGTCTGCGCTTCTCCCTTTTTCATTGGTTTGGAGATAGTCTTTCAGGAAAGCCATTCTTTCTTTTCCGCCGCACTCTCCGCAGGTAAAACAAGTACACACCTCAATTAAATTGGGGGGGCAGTCCTGCTTGAGATACATCGTATAGAAAGTAGCCACACCATATACCCTTGCATAAGGTACATCAAGGGTATCCGCCACTAATTTAATGGCATCGGCAGAAAGCCACCCGAATTTTTCCTGAGCAATCCATAATGCCGGCATAATAGCCGAATGACGATCCGGATACTTAGCTACATGCTTTTGTATTTCCTGTACCTCCGCTTGTGTGAATGTATATTCCATATACGTTTGGAAGAATTATTGTTCAAAAATGAATCTTACAATTTTTACAATCAAATTTCTGTATTAAAACAGAGAGTGCAAAGGTAATATATTTTAATAATCCGATACAAATTTTTTCTGTTCTTTCTGCTTTTTTTCATTATAAATCCATTTTTATGTTGGAAATCTGGTAAAATATCCGGGGATATTTCCCCGTAAAAAGCAAAAAACAGACTACTCCTCAAAATCCAGACAATTACTGCTGAGAATTTCATACGTCCGGGTTCCGGAAAATCTCTTTTTCAGCTGATATTTCAGGAGTTTCGTTCTTGCGGGTACGTCCGGCACAGGCGCATCATAATCAACGCTGGCAGCCACTAAATTCTGATAAGACTCCATCGCACACACAAACATCATAACGTTTGCTTTTGCTGCCAGTTCAGGATTGTTCTGTGCAAAAGTATATGCCTTCTGAAAGGCGTCCGACGCTTTTTTTCCGCCATAATATTCCTCTCTGTACCGGGTAGCATTGGGTTCAAAATCATAAAAAGCAAAACGACAATCATCGCTCCAGTAGTCGTCCCCCAGTTCCCGTGAAGATTTCCCATAACTGAACATCATCCACGCATTTCCGTCATACGTGATATTATACAAAGCCAGTCCGAAATCATACCACGCTTTGGCGATGTCGGGATTATCCGGTTTTTTTACCGCTTCTGACAATTCCCGGAGTTCTTTGGCGATACGGGCTTTGGAAACCTTCATTTTCTTTCCGGACTCTTCCTCATTATAGGGTAAAATCGGGGAGTAACGGATAGAAGTAGCCGGAAGATAGTGTTTGAATTCATACGTTTTTTCCCAGAAATCCTCCGGAAGGCGGGCAAACGTATTACAGGCCTCCTCATACCGGCCCAAACGAATCAGAATCGTCCCTTTCAGATCCAGCAGCATTTCGTCGCTCGTCCATTTTTCAGGGCTGATATATTTTTCAAAAGCCGTCTTCTGCGGGGAATGTTTCAGTTTCATCCACTCATCTATCTGTTCGGGGGAAGCGTACCGGTCCGGATAAGCAATCGAATAATACAGATTTGCCATTACAGTATCACCGTCCTCTTCATAATAATTCATGGAATAATACCCTCCGCCATCATATTCATTCACCAGAATTTTGGCTTTCATGTACAGGAGTCCGGCCGTAACGGTTTCGCCTTTTTCCTGATACAACCGGCAGAGCCATACATACAACTCGTCCATATCATCCTTCCATTCATCCCGTCCTTCGTCTTGATAATACCGCATTTCATATTCATTTTTCGGTTTAATCTCCGGATACAGAGCCTTGTAGCTTTTCTCCAGTGCTTTGAGGTCTTTTGCCAGTATCTCTTTCGTTTCCGGGGAGGTAATATCCGCAAGGTGAGCCGTACAAATGATTTTCTCAATATTTTTCTGAATGAGAAACTCCGGTGCCGATTGAGGGGAAATTTCGTTAAGCGCCTTTTTTGCCTTTTCAAAATTCCCTTCGAGAATATATAAATGCGCAATTGCATTCTGAAGATAAGGCCCGGGTAAAGCAGCAGAAGGGCGCAGGGTCTCCAGAAAACTCCGGAACATTCTCAGGTATTCTAAGTCTTTTTCCCTGTTTTTTTCATATACTGCTTCATATTGATCCGTTTCATAATTATACTGCTCTTGCCACAAAAAAGAATCAAAATTTAATACAGAAGGGGAGAGTAGCCAATCCTCCAGTTTATTAATTTCTCTTGTAATCAACAAAGGGAGATAAGACAATTGAGGGTCAAGTTTACTGGCAGATTTCAATTCGTGCAGGGCTTTTCCCGGGTTTCTCAGGCTCATAAGGGTATAGACCACCGCTTTCTCGTGAGGAGTAGGGACAAAAGTCAGCAAATCCGGCAGCCATTTTTTATACATACGGGTATAGGCAGCCACTTTTTTTTCTTCTGTTTTATCAAATGCATTCAGGAGGGCATAATGATAGCGAAGAGTATCGCAATTTTCAAGATAAAAAGGAGCGATGTAAATATTGGCCCAGTCCGCGACGATAGTATTCTTCCCTTTCAGGTATTGATTGTAGATACTTCTGACATCTTTGCCGGCTTTAATGACATCGGATGAATATTTCTGACTGTCATCCCAGGAAGCGCGGATAAGCAAAAAAGCATATCGTTGTTTCAGAAAAGCGTCAGTGGTTTTTTCCATCAGGGCTTCCGTTTTTTGCTGATAATTTTCCACTAAATTCAGGTCTTTACCGGCGAGGTCACCCCAGGCATATTCATCCGTCCAGCGTTGCTGAATAAACTCATTTTGCTTCGCATTCAGCATATAGGTCATCACCGCCTGATTTTCGGGCTTTCTCAAAAACTGCACAAACGTATTGGTTTCCAGCTTCTCCCAGTTTCCGGTTTCGTGTGCATACAAAAAATCGTCCGGGTCAGTGAGGTACAACAGCTCATATACATCCGATTCCTCTACGGGAGTATTCAGGTAAGTCAGCCATTCGCGGATATTTCTTCTGTAATCGGTATCTTCCGGGTCAGCGGTATAGGAATTCAGCCATTCCTCAGAATAAAAGAAGGGAGTCCATGCTGCTTTTTGGCCCATTTCAGGACGAAATACACAGAAGCGGCCTTCGTTGGGCATGATATCCGGCCCGCAGCTTTGAGAAGGAGTAAAAGGAGAAAGGAGCAGCAAAATACTACTCAAAGATTTTATAAGTTTCCTGTATGCAATTTTCATATTCCCGAATGTAAGATGATTCCCAATGATAAAATGAAATGACTCTGTTTTTAAGCCCCAGAGAGCGGCGAACAATTTTTGCAGTAGATACAATCTCAGCGGGGGCGGGTTTTTCGTACCGGATTTCGTCCCCTTCCCGGTAATAATTCTCTCCGATGACTTTGTCGGTTTTAATCCGGAAGTGATTATTATCAAATGAAGCAAAGGCCGTGTCCCTTAGCCATTCCTCTTCTGACAGATTGTGGACAATGCCTTTATACTGACCGTACCGGAACCAGACGCCCCACCGAAACAAAGGCAGCGCCACGTCTAAAGGCAGCGGATACTCCTTCATACCGGATAAATAGGATTTTACCTCGTTGGTATCAAGAATGGCATTCCGGGTGTTTTTTTCTTTTATAGCCCCCGTATTATAACACATCAGCATCCCTTTATCTGCCGGAGGAACTCCCATCACTTCACTGAATTTGTAGGGATAAAGCCGGACTGTTACAGACAAAGTTTTGTTTGGGATTTTCTTTTTGAAGATTTTGAGAAAAGAAAAATACTTATCTTTTGATTTTTCATTCCAGTCGCAGTCAATCTGAATTTCAGGCATCATGAGGAAGAAGGAATCCGCAAACTGTGAAATTCTTTTTTCATAAGCGGCATAAGCATAAGAGTCGTAATCAGATTCAGAAGGATATGAAAAGCGGTTATACCCCACCGACCTCCCAATCGAATGGGAATATTCCTTAGTCTCTTTCAGTATTTTATCTGCAAGTGCATCTAATTTGTCCTCCTGAATTCTTTCAAAAGTACGGGGAGTAATAAAAATCACAGGGCAGACCTCCTGAAAATCAGGCATTGAGTAATTCCAGTTATCCAGTTTTCCTCTGGGTACCGGCACTTGTCCTCCTTCGCTCCAGTCCACATCGAATAAACGCAGATACAGCCGGGAAACCCCCGTTTTTTCTACGAAAGGCAGAATATTTTTCTTATCCGTAGTCGTTTTCCAGTAATAAAAAGCCCGGGTAATATTAGGTGCTGGATGAAGGCACATCAGCGAAATGGTAATCACTGAAGCACTGACAAAGAATAGGAGAATTGGTTTTTGATACATAAATGCAGAATGAAGATACAAGGATACAAATATAAAATTAAATAAGGGTAATTTTTTTTGAGGAAAATAAAAATGCAGGCGTTAATGACCTGCATTTTATGAGGATGATATATTGAAATAAACTTATTTATTGAGGGTGCCGGTAACACTTCCGGAGCCTAAAGAAGTACCTGCAGAAGTTGCATTATAATTAAGAGAACAAGTCATTACACTACCGTTGACCACAACATTAATTGCAGAAAACGTAAGCACGATAGTTGAGCCTGTACCGTCATCACAGGTAACTGTATTCATACTTGCAATCGAATTAGCACTTACTGTAGCAGTGATAGGCATAGAAACGCCTCCGCACGTAAACAGATTATTGATGACTACCTGTTCAATATTTCCACCCTGAGTAAAGTTAAGTGTTGCGCTGCCTGAAGCCGTAATAGGTCCGCTATAATTTAATACTCCTGACCAGTTTCCCAAAAATTTTGCCCTTTGCTCTACAGCGCATTTTCCGGTAGCATCTTTTTCATACCCTGTATTGCAAGTGCAGTCCCCATCATTACAAACTCCGTTACCACAGTCCACATTCCGGCAGGGGTTACAGGCTGAAGTACCTAAAAAAACAAGAATTGTTAAAAAATAAAATAGATTTTTCATACTTTAATTGGTTTTAGATTTAAAAATTAATATAAAAAATAGTCAATAAAATTAATTTGGTTTGAAAGAGTTGCAGATAGATTTGATATGCCTTCTCAATAATTGATTGCTTCTCTCTTTCGTTTTAGCGACAAGGTATTCTGCAACACAAAAGTACAAAATTATTTCAATACAAAAAAACAAAAAAATAATTCCGCTTTTATACTGGAAAAAGTCTACAGAATAATCAGTTCTTCCACTTTTCCTCCCGCTTCAAGGCCCATATTAATGGCATCTCCTTGATAAAGTATCTTCCCGTTTACCTCCGAAAAAGTAATCTTGGCGTGCGCAATAATAGACTCATTGAGTTTTCCTTCCATTTTTCCATTAACGGGAGAGATGAGTTCTGCTCCTTCGGTACGATGTCCCATGATTTCCAGCCGGTGGTGTTTATCGCTGATGGTATAATGAATATTTTCCTTGCTGAGCGTAACGTGTTCGAGTTTTGCGCCGGTATAAGTGGTGAATTTGTATAGCTTTTTTTCCCACCAGAACCCCACAATAAATCCGATAAAGGAAATACCCATATAAGGAATTTTTGCAACGGAAGCAGTCAGGCTCATTTCCGGCTGATCAAAATGATTGGATTGCATCCATATCCATGAAGAAGGGAAAGACCTCCCCCAGTCTTTTTCGATGTACCCTGTACCCTGATTGAAGTTCATCGGCTCATGATTATAACGAAGGGTTCCGGAGATGGAATGATGCAGGCTCACGATTCCGTGGTAGCACTCCATGAAAGGCAGGAATGAAAACGGCCCCATAATACCCGGTGCATACCAGGGCGACTCCCATCTTACGAGGTCATCAAAGTGCAATTCTCCCTGAATTTCCGGGAGGTTTACTGAGAGGTAATTTTCCCGGAAAGTATTATTTCCGATTGTGACAGAAAAATTTTCCCGGGAAGCATGAAAATCTGAAACCGGAAACCGGTGATACTCTGAAGTACATGCAGTTGCGTTCATTACCTGAATAAAGGCATGAGGCTCACCTTCTTTTGGAAAGGAAATGCCCGGAATGATTGCAAAACGGTGTTTTTCAGTAGGGTCAATTATTTTGAAATACCAGCCTTCAAAGTAATTGCTGGATTTGCCGTGTCCCTGAAAAATTTCAGGATTCCAGATTTTGGTTAAAAAATATCGCATATTCAAATGAAGTTACGGAGGAATTCTTTTTTGTTTTCTGTAAAAATGTCCTGCTTTACCTAAGCCGGCTGAAAAAAAAGGAATAAAAAAACAAAGATAGTTAAAAATGATTGGTAGTTCGGTAATAACCCATTAAATTTGTGGCCTAATCTCAAAAAGGGCGTTTTAAAAAATTAATGAAATAAATATGAGCGTAATTAAGTTTGGAACTGATGGCTGGAGAGCAATTATTGGTAAAGACTTTACCTTTGATAATCTTAGCCGGGTAACGATAGCTACCGCTGAATGGCTGAAGGCAGAATTTGAGAACCCCAGCGTTGTATTAGGATACGACTGCCGGTTTAACGGGAAAATTTTTGCGCAGCATGTGGCCAATGTGTTTGCCCATAATGGGGTGAAAGTATTTCTTTCTCAATCGTTTGTAAGTACACCTATGATTTCTCTTGCCGCTTTTAAGAGACAGACGAGTGCGGGGATTATTCTAACGGCCTCTCATAATCCTGCGGAATATTCAGGCTATAAAATTAAGGGAAATTACGGCGGACCGGCCTATCCTTCTATCATTGATGCCGTAGAATCCCGTATTCCGGATACCGCGCCTGAGTATGCCGATAAGTTTGATTCGTTTTCCGCCAAAAAAATGATTGAATATTACGATATGGAAGCATTGTATATCAATCATATCAAGGAAAGTTTTGATATAAAACTCATCAGGGAATCAGGGATAAAAATCGGACATGACGCAATGTACGGTGCAGGACAGAGAGTGATGAGAAAAATATTACCGGATACGGTTATGCTTCATGCAGACTTCAACCCATCCTTTAAGGGAACTGCTCCGGAACCCATCGAAAAAAATCTTCAGGAATTTGAAGACCTCATTCGTCAGGATGGAATTCAGGTGGGACTCGCTACTGACGGTGACGCTGACCGTATCGGGCTGTATGATGAAAATGCCAACTTTGTAGATTCTCATCATATTCTTTTACTCCTTATAAATTATATGGTGAATTATAAGGGGATGAAAGGGAAAGTGGTAACTACTTTTTCCTGTACCCAAAAAATTGCCCGCCTTTGCAATCACTATGGTTTACCGCATCAGATTACTAAAATCGGATTTAAGTACATCTGCGAAATTATGCTCAACGAAAACGTAATTGTTGGAGGAGAAGAGTCCGGCGGACTGGCTGTAGCAGGACATATTCCTGAAAGAGACGGAATCTATATTGGTTTGGTGGTAATGGAACTGATGGCCAGAACCGGAAAAAAACTCACTGAACTGATTCAGGAAATTTATGATATCGTGGGTACTTTCTCTACAGGAAGGAATGACCTTCATCTGACAGAAACCCAGAAGCAGGAAATCATTGCAAACTGTAAAGCCGGAAAATACACCCAGTTTGGTGATTTTTCAGTGGAAAGAACCGAAGACCTTGATGGCTTCAAGTTTCATTTCGCCAACGATGCATGGATGATGATTCGTCCTTCCGGAACGGAGCCTATTCTGAGGGTATATGCCGAGGCGGCAGACAAAGACAAAGTAAAAGATATTCTGACTCAGGGCGTGGCAACGATTCTGGGAAAATAAACTGGAAGTTATAAATGAAAAAACTCCTTCTTACGGATAAAACCGAAGTAAGGAGTTTTTTTATTTCGAAGGAGAATCTTATTTGATAAATCTTCCGAGCATTCCCAATACATCATCTACCGGACTTCCGTCATTATCCATATCCAGCAGATTCGCGAGCATTCCCAATCCACCCGGAGCCTGACTCTGAGCCGCAGGTGCTTCGCCGGTAAGGATATTGGACAAAGCAGAAGCGTCTAAGCCACCTTGTTGTTTTTGTTTGCCAAGATAACCCATGATGATAGGAGCAAGCGTAATAAGCAACTGACCCACCTGACCAGAATTTAATCCGGTTGCCTGACTGATTCCCTGCTGAGCCAAAGGAGTCTTGTCTCCTAAAAGATGACGAAGAATACCGGCACCGGGTCCCTGAGTTGCATTCGGGATGAAGTCTCCAAGCATACTTAAAATGCTGCCGTCGTGGTCATTGTCCAGTGCACCTGCAAGAGAAGCAGCCCCTTCAGGAGAAGCAGCATTTTTGGATAAAGCCGAAAATAAAAGAGGTAAAGCTGTTTGGATAGCGGTTTGTGTTGTACCTTCATTTGCACCAATTTGAGATGCAATAGCAGAAACTACCTGTCCGCTTAACTGCTGAGTAAGTCCGTCGAATAATCCCATTGTCTGAATTTTATTAGAAGTAAAAATTAAAATACAATATAAACTTTTATAAAGAGTGATAAACTCTTAAAAAGTCACATCTTAAAATCATTTTTTATATCAAAAAAAAGAAAAGTGTTAAGATATCGGATCAAACGAAAGATTCCCTTACGAAATGGAAGAAGTCTGATTGCCTTTTTATGATTACTCAATGACTGCCAGCACGCTTCTTCCCGCTTTTACTACTTCATCCAGCTGCACTTTTACCTTGCAGGAAACAGGAATAAGAATATCAATCCGCGAACCGAATTTAATAAAACCAAATTCTGCTCCCTGCGCTACTTTATCACCCTCTTTTATATAGCAGCAAATTCTTCTTGCTACGTATCCTGCAATTTGTTTGTAAGCTACTGTGATTTTGTCATTTTTGGTAACCACATAAGTCCGCTCATTTCTTTCAGAAGACTTCGGGTCAAAAGCCACAAGGAACTCCCCTTTTATATACCGGTAATACTGAACCGTTCCGCCTATCGGATTCCGGTTTACGTGCACATTCAGCGGGGACATAAAAACGCTGATTTGCGTTACTTTTTCATTAAAATAAACGGAATCCATCACTTCTTCTATGACCACAACCTTGCCGTCACAGGGTGAAAGGATATGATTGGAATCGAAGGGGATATCAAAGGAAGGGTTCCTGAAAAAGTTCAGAATCAGGCCGAAAAATACAATACCGGTGACGAGGAGAAGGTAGAAAAAATAAATTCCTGCGCTGTCTTTGGTTAAAAAATACACGCCTGCAAGTATGCCTGCAATAATCAAAAACGAAACCGGAATAATTGTGCGCCCCTCTCGGTGTAATCTGAATGTCATGCTAAAAGTAATAAAGTAAACGAAGGGCAGAATTTGTTTCTCCTCTCCGTTCCGGATTAAGAATGTAAATAAAGCGCAAAGATAGGGATTCTTATTTATCTATACATTATAATATTATCCCAAATCAAAAATATTTTAAGAAATCCGGGATTGTAAAAAGCCGAAAGCCCGTAACCCCGGTCAGGAGATTACAGGCTTTCTTTGGTTGAAAAAATACTTATTCTATCGTAAGTTTTTCCAGTACATACTGTACACGCTCTCCGCTGAAAGAGCCTACTCTCAGCACTCCTGCGTCACCCAGGTCAATTACTGCTACGACATATCCGTTTCTGCTTGTAGAGAATGCGTCTTTGCCGGCAATAGTCCCTTTCCATGCATCCTGAGGGGCTAGGTCGAAAAAGTCAGGGCGGCCCAGTGCTGTCTTACTAATCAGATTCAACTCTGTGAAGTCAGATTTTCCCCCTAATTTGGGGTCAGGACCTACGAGCAGCGTCGTAAACTTATCAAATCCAAGCTCTTCATCTCCGACAGGGGGAACCGGGGGAGGGGGGATTCTTCCGCCACCCGTAACGCCACCGGTACAGGAAATGCAACCCAAAAATGCACTCAGATTGGAAACCGTTGGAACCCTTGGATCCAGAGAAGGGCCTCCTGAAGGTCCGAGCGGACTTAACTGCAAGGGGTCACTTTGGTTATTCTCAATGCCAAATGTGCGGGAAGATACAGTCTCAAGAGAGTCTCCCGAAAACAAACAGCTACAATCTTTTGCAATGTCAATTGCTGCCTTTTGTTCGCTGGAACGGTACACCACTTTGATTGCCTTGCTTTTTTCAAAGCCGGTAAGTTGTTCTTTTACAGCACTTAGTTCATTGGGGTCAAGTTCACAATTACAGGACTCTGCCGTAGTTAGTAAGTACAGAAAAGGTAATGCAAGTAAAAACAAAAATCTTTTCATTTTCATAAATAATTTAACTTAAAAAATGGAGGTTGAAATATGAAGCATATTCCTACCACAAATTTATGAATAAATCAGATAAAAGGTAACTATTTATTGAAAAAAAAATCAAAAAGAGAGTAGTTTCCGGGAAAATACTCATTCTTTTTTCAAAAAACACAAAAAGTTATAAGTAGAAAGAAAAGAAAAAATAAACCATTGGCCCTGAAATGGGTTTTTAGGGAATCATCATCCATTTGAAATTTATGTTTACAGGAATTATCGGGCAAATGGCTTCCATCGAGGCTATCCGGAAAGAGGGAGAAAATATTGTTTTTGTTTTTGAATCGGCTTTTCCCGCTCCCATAAAAGTGGACCAGAGTATCGCTCACAACGGAGTGTGTCTGACTGTGACCCGGGTGATAGTACAAACTCCGGAAGCGGTAATTTATGAAGTAGTAGCAGTAGAAGAAACCCTTTCCAAAACGGATTTGAAATTCTGGAAGAATGGACAGTATGTAAACACCGAACTGTGCATGAAGGCAGGCGACCGGCTCGACGGGCATTTTGTTCAGGGGCATGTGGATACTACCGGGATTGTTTCTGAAATAACAGAGAGAGACGGATCCTGGCTTTTTCATTTTCAGTTTGACCGGAAATTTGCACATTTACTCGTGGACAGAGGCTCCGTTACTGTCAATGGTGTGAGTCTTACGGTAGTCGATGCCGGTGATACAGAATTTACCGTTACGATTATCCCTTATACATTCGAAAATACGGTATTCCGATTTCTGGAAAAAGGAGATACAGTGAACCTGGAATTTGATATTTTGGGGAAATATATGCATCGTTTTTATCAGCTAAATCCGGAACGGGGATAATTTCCTGTAAAAGCCGGAGAAAAAAAGAGTAGAATACAGGAATTTTATAAATAAAATCGTGCGGAAATCAAAAATAATTGTAATTTTGCGCCCGAAAAAAACGAATTGCTAAATAGCATCTTATGGCAAACTTAAAAGAAATCAGAGGACGTATCAAAACGGTACAAAATACGCAACAGGTAACCAAAGCAATGAAAATGGTGGCTGCTGCCAAATTGCGTAAGGCGACAGATCGTATGATTCAGCTGCGCCCTTATGCAGCAAAAATGAAAAATATCATCGGAAACGTGGTTTCTGCATTGAATATAGACGAAATTCCCAGCAAACTTGTGGAACAGCGTCCCGTAAAAAATGTGTTGCTTGTGATTGTATCTTCCAACAGAGGTTTGTGCGGTCCTTTTAATGCCAATCTTTTCCGCTTTACCAATCAGTATATTCAGGAAAATCTTTCCTCATTCAAGCAATCCGGTAACCTCCACGCTATCTGCCTTGGAAAAAAAGGGTTTGATTATTTCTCCAAAAGAGGGATAAAAATGGTGGATGGCAAAAACTTCGATGTATTGACTCAGCTGAGTTTTGAAAGAGTAAACGAAGTAACCGAAAGGATTTTTGATGGATTTATAAACGGAGAGTGGGATAAAGTGGTGGTGATGTACAATGAGTTCAAAAATGTAATGTCGCAGAACAGAATTGCAGAGCCTTTTCTTCCAATTACCATCGAGCAATCGGCTACTCCTGTTAAATCTGCCAATACAGATTATATCTTCGAACCCGGACGCGAAAAAATCCTGGTAGATTTGATTCCTAACTCCCTTAAAATCCGCTTATACCGTTCTGTACTGGAATCCAATGCTTCCGAGCAGGGCTCAAGAATGGTGGCAATGGATCAGGCTACTGAAAATGGAAATGCCCTGCTTAAGGAGTTGAAATTGAAATACAATAAAGCCCGTCAGGCAGCAATTACCAAAGAAATTCTTGAAATTGCAGGGGGTGCAGACGCTTTGGCCAATGCATAGGGATATTTTTTTAATAAAGACAAAAAGAGAAAAGCAGTTTTTAGGAGCTGCTTTTTTTATTGTATGCAGGACAACACATTGCTTTCTTTCTGCGTCTTTATAAATAAGTACATCATTGTACTCCCTAAAGTAGGTTTCACCTTTTAATAATTCCCGTTTTATGTCTAAAAAGTTATTGTTTATTTCCGTTTTTCTGGTACTTTTACTTGGCTGTCCCCGTAGTAACAAACTGAGTACAGATATGTGTATTTCCGGTATCACCGCTACTTTTGTTCCCCAACCGATAATGGATTCAGCCTATTATCTTCAGATGGGAGTCTCCGGCGAAGTTGCGTATAACGGGTTTCCGGATTTTGGATTTGGAAATAGTGCGTATGCAATCATTTTACCGGTTGGTCAGCTATGCAGAAGTGTCAAAGATATTACCGTCACAAGTAATCGTGATTTTAACTCAATTCCGGCAGGGCAGGACCTTGGCGGAAAACTTGTCGTTTCCAGTAATGGTACAGAGGCCTTTGTGAATCTTCTGCCTTTTTCAATGCAAAAAGGGTCGGTTTTTCTGCCCGGCTACTACTTCCGGTTTACAGAGACTCCACTGATAAAAAACCACGAATTTACCATCGTGCTAACCGATAGCAAAAATCAGCAGTTTACGGCAAGTACGGGGGAAATCATCTGGGAATAAATACAGTGATGGTCGGGATTGAAGGAATTCCGGACATAAAAACAGGCTGAATTTTTAGCTTGTTCTGTACATAAAAACCGAAAGAAACAGAAGGTTCGGTGTAAGTATAAGTGCGCCTGAAAAAAAATAGCAAAAAAATAGCAAAATTTTTATAAAAAATATTGCAGTTTCAGGAATTGATAGTATATTCAATGCCTGAATCACAAACCGATTGGATTTCCACAGAAATTCTTCAGGGTTTTTGAAGGTAAAAAATCAGGAGTTGGTTTGTAACTCAATGTAATACAGATTGTTATATTTTTTAATATATAAAAAAACAAAAAAGTGGTCACAGAAATTTCAATTCATAAAACCCTTAAGGAATATTTTGGGTATGATACATTCAGAGGGAAACAGGAAGAGGTCATTAACAATTTGCTGGCGCAGAAGGATACCTTTGTGATTATGCCTACCGGGGCAGGGAAATCTTTGTGCTATCAGCTTCCCGCCCTTGTAATGGAAGGTACAGCCCTCGTTATCTCTCCGCTGATTGCGTTGATGAAAAATCAGGTAGATCAAATGCAGGCACTGGGAATAGAAGCAGGTTTTCTGAATAGTAGTATGAGCAGGGGAGAGCAGGACGCTACCAAGCAAAAAGTGATGGAAGGAGTGATGAAACTGCTTTATGTAGCACCGGAATCCCTTGTAAGGGAGGAATTTGTGGATTTTCTGAAATTATGTACAATTTCATTTGTGGCTGTTGACGAAGCGCATTGTATTTCTGAATGGGGACACGATTTCAGACCGGAATACCGCCGGATAAGAGAGATAATCAATCATCTGCCGCATATTCCTGTGATTACCCTCACCGCTACAGCTACCCCCAAAGTACGCCTCGATATTGTACAGAATCTACGGATAGAAGAAGCCAATATTTTTATCACAAGCTTTAACCGTCCCAATTTATATTATGAAATCCGCTATAAAATCAATGCAATTCCGGAAATCATTACCTTTATAAAAGGACATATGAATAAATCCGGAATCATTTATTGTCTGAGCCGGAGAAAAGTGGAAGAAATAGCAGAGGTACTGAATGTAAACGGAATCAAAGCGGTGCCTTATCATGCAGGGCTGGACGCAAGCACAAGAAGTAAGCATCAGGATATGTTTCTGAATGAGGATATTCATGTCGTTGTGGCTACGATAGCGTTTGGAATGGGGATTGACAAGCCCGATGTCCGCTTTGTAATTCACTATGATGTACCCAAAAGTATAGAAGGATATTATCAGGAAACCGGACGCGCCGGAAGGGACGGACTCGAAGGAAACTGTATTCTGTTTTATGATTTCAATGACATACTGAAACTCGAAAAATTCATGAAGGATAAGTCTGTCAGTGAAAGGGAGGCCGGAAAACTGCTGCTTTACGAGATGGTTTCTTTTTGCGAATCAGGTACCTGCCGCCGCAGAACGATGCTTCATTATTTCGGGGAAACAGAAGAACTCAAAGAAGACCCCTGCCGGAAAATGTGCGATAATTGCCGCAGCCCGAAAGAGATGTTTGACGCTCAGGAAGCCGCTACTTTTGCGCTTCAGGCCGTAAAACAAACCGACGAACGTACAGGAGTAATTCATTTGATAAATATTCTTTTAGGTACTGCCAATCAGCAGGTTACGATTGCTGAACATGATAAACTCCCGGTATTCGGAAAAGGACTCGGACTACTGGAAGAAAAAGCATGGAAAACGCTGTATAATCAGTTGATGGTGAATAATTTTCTGATTAAAGATATTCAGGACTACGGAATTATTAAACTCAGTGATAAAGGAAAGGAATATCTGGAAAACCCTCAGCCCCTTCAGTTATACGTTCATAAAAATATGGATATCGGTCATCATGGTGACGACGGTGAATACGAAGATTATACCTCGCATGATGAAATCCTCTTTGATAAACTCAAGACACTGGTCAGAAAAGTGGCTGCTGAAAAGAAAGTTCCGCCCTATGTCGTATTTTCTGAACCTTCCCTTATTGATATGGCCACCAAATACCCTGTCTCCATGCAGGAATTGCAGAATATCTCAGGGGTTGGGCAGGGAAAAGCCGCCAAGTTCGGTGCGCCTTTTATCAAAATGATTAAGGATTATGTGGTAGAAAATGAAATTGAAAGAACGAGCGATATCGTGGTGCGTTCTACTGCAAAAAAATCTATGATCAAACTCTTTATCCTTCAGCATATTGACAGAAGAACCCCTCTCGATGAAATCGCTGAAATTAAAGGGATTACATTTGATGAAGTACTGGAAAACGTGGAGCAAATCGTACATTCCGGAACCAAAATCAATATAGATTATTTTATAGAGGAACTGATGGATGATGAAACCGTGGATGAAATCATGGATTACTTTATGGCCGCTCAAAGTGAATCACTCGAAGACGCAGAGAAAAAACTGGGAATGGCCTATACAATGGAGTTTATCCGCCTCGTAAGAATTAAGTTCTTCTCTGATTATGGAAACTAGTATAAAACCTGATTACTGAATTTAAAATGTATAAACTTAATCTTTAAACCTCATGCAGTTTTTTTCTGAAATCACAAAACCGTTTGTGCTTTGTCTGCTTTTACTGGTTTCTGTCTGTCTGAACGCCCAGCTTTCCATGAAAAGTGTGGCTACGCTGGATCAGGGACAGTATCTTGAGATTAAAGTACCGGATTATAAAGTATTTTTGGGGGTAAAAGAACCCTCAAACTGGGTAGGAGACATGATAAAAGCCCCGGAATATTATTCGGTGGCGATGTTCTACCAAAACGAAAAATCCTTTAAGAGCGGAGGGGCTGTAATCAAGGTAACTGTTTACAAAAAAACAGACGAAAATACACTGGCTGACCTCGAATATGATTGGAAACGTTTCAAAAAAGAGAATTCAAAAGGAAAACAGAAGGATATTTTTATTCCCCATTCCGATTATGCTTCGTTTGGTAAAATGGCTTACGTAAACAAAAATATTTATGAATATATTACTTACCTCAATCCCGGAAGAGAATTCGAAACAGGGGTACTTGTAAGAATGGAAATCCGGAACAGGGAAGCCACAAAGGCAGAATGGATGATTTATGAAGAAACGGTCCGCTCGATTCATCTGGCACCTGTGCTTGACTATGATGAAGCCCGTATTTATCCTGATATTCAGCCTGAAAATTAATATCCTGAAAATATAGTTCTATATCAAAAAGAATCTTAACTTTGTATCAAAATATTCCCAGCTAAAATAAATTAACATTATGAGAACAAAATTCGTATTAAGAGCAAAAGACCTGAATAAAAAGTGGCTTAAGGCTGTTCAGGCATTGTATGGAAAGCAGTCAATCGTTATTACCATTCAGACTGAGGAGGATTATGATATGGATTTTGAGTTTGGAGATGACGATGAGTGGTGGGAGGAAGATGACCTTCTGGATGAGGAAGAAGAGGAGGGCGAAGAAGAAAAGGTTGAGGCTCCTGCTATGGAAGAGCCTGCCGTAAAAAAAACACGCGCTCCCAGAAAAAAAGCAACGGAAACTGATGAGAAACCGGAATAATCTGTTCATCAGAAAAAATTTATTCAGATTAAAGTAAAATTAAAATAACCGAATCACTCCAGTTCGGTTATTTTTTTGTAATTTTGCGCCACTGAACATTCTGTCTTTTTTGGGGTTTATAGAGATATTTTCTCTCCTCAAGAAGAAAAGGATTTACCATTTTTGTAAAAAAAAAACAATCATAAAAACGCTGTAATATGCCGTCTTTCGATTATTTAAGCAACACAACACCGGAATTTATAGAACAGTTGTATCGCTCATACCGCGAAAATCCGGATTCTGTTACTCCTGACTGGAAAAGATTTTTTGAAGGATTTGAATTTGCCAGAACTTCCTTTGAAGGGGAAGAGGCAGAAACCCCCTCAACCGGAGTGTCAATGTCTTCCGGAGAGTTTAATGTAATCAATCTGATAAACGGATATCGTCAGAGAGGACATCTTTTTGCCGATACCAATCCGGTTATGCCCCGCAGAAAATATGCACCCGGCCTCGAAATTCAGCAATTTGGTCTTTCCGATGCCGACCTTGAGGTAAGTTTTTATGCAGGAGAGGAACTGGGATTAGGCAAAGCCAAACTCAAAGATATCGTCACTATGCTCCAGGAAACCTATTGCGGTCATATTGGAGCTGAATATATGTATGTACGCGAGCCGGAAATGCTGAACTGGCTTAAGTCTATCATGGAAAAATCCCGGAATATTCCCCGTTTTGATGTCGAGAAAAGAAAAAGAATTCTGGGAAAACTGATTCAGGGAGTGGCTTTTGAAGGATTTTTACATACAAAATTTGTAGGGCAGAAACGGTTTTCCCTTGAAGGAGCGGAGGCTTTGATTCCTGCCCTGGATGCCGTAATTGAAAAAGGGGCTTCTCTGGGAGTGGATGAATTCATCATCGGGATGGCACACCGGGGCCGCCTCAATGTATTGGCAAATATTCTTCATAAGGAATATGATGAAATTTTCGGAGAATTTGAAGGGCTCGAAAGCGGAGGCAAAGTAGTGATTGACGGGATGATGGTAACGGAATTTGCAGGAGATGTGAAGTATCATATGGGATACTCCAGCAATATTGCCACCGCAAACGGCAAAGAAGTACACCTGAGCCTTATGCCCAATCCTTCCCACCTCGAAACGGTAAGTGCAGTACTCGAAGGAGTAGCAAGAGCAAAAATAGACAGAAAATACAAAGATTTTTCTAAGCTTGCACCTATACTTATCCATGGAGATGCAGCCGTGGCAGGTCAGGGAATCGTCTATGAGGTAATTCAGATGTCTTTGCTTGAAGGATATAAAACAGGAGGAACAATTCACCTGATTATCAACAATCAGGTAGGGTTTACCACCGGCTATCATGATGCCCGCTCCAGTACTTACTGTACGGATATCGCCAAGACAACTCTCTCTCCTGTGTTTCACGTAAACGGAGACGACTCCGAGGCTTTGGTATATGCGATTGAGCTTGCAGTGGAATTCCGTCAGAAATTTCAGCGCGATGTATTCATTGATATTTTATGCTACCGTCTCAGAGGGCATAATGAAGGGGACGAGCCTTCTTTCACACAACCCCTCCTGTACAAAGCCATTAAAGGACATCCCAATCCGGCTCAGGTATATATCGAAAATCTGAAAAAATCCGGTGAGGCGGAAGTGGCGGAGATGGCAAAACAAATGGAAAAAGAATTTAAGTCTTTGCTTCAGTCTGAACTGGAAGAGGCTACCCATAAAAAATCAGTAGAAGGAATGCCTTATCTCAAAGGCGTCTGGGACGGAATCAGAAGGGTAAAACCGGAAGATTTTATGGGAGGAATAGTGCCCACTGGGGTAGAAAAGAAAAAGTTGCTGGAGCTTGTTGAAAAAATTCATCAGATTCCGGAAGGATTCAATGCCAATCCCAAACTCAGAAAGCTCTTCGATGAACGCATGAAGATGGCAAAAGAAAACCGGTTTGACTGGGCTCTGGGAGAATTGCTTGCCTACGCAACGCTGCTTACGGAAGGCTTCCCGATTCGCCTTAGCGGACAGGATGTGAAGCGCGGGACTTTCTCTCACCGTCACGCTGCGATTTTTGCCGAAGATACCGAACAGGAATATATCCCATTAAATCATATTCAGGATGAGCAGGCTAAATTTCAGGTATTTAACTCTCTGCTTTCCGAGTACGGAGTATTAGGGTTTGAATACGGATATTCTCTCGGACATCCGAACCAACTGGTAATATGGGAAGCTCAGTTTGGTGATTTTGCAAATGGTGCTCAGATTATCATGGACCAGTATATTTCCAGCGCTGAAACCAAATGGCAAAGAATGAGCGGACTCGTTCAGTTACTCCCCCACGGGTATGAAGGACAAGGTCCCGAACACAGCTCTGCCCGTATCGAAAGATATCTGGAATTGTGCGCAAGTAAAAATATGCAGATTTGTAATATCACTACTCCTGCCAACTATTTCCATGTACTCCGCCGTCAGTTGCACAGAGAGTTCCGGATTCCGCTCGTAGTATTTTCTCCGAAAAAACTGCTCCGCTTCCCGGCCTGTGTAAGTCCTGTTGAGGATTTTGTACAGGGAGGGTTCATGGAAGTGATAGACGATTCTTTTGCCATTCCGGAAAAAGTAACCCGCATTCTTTTCTGCTCCGGTAAAATATATTATGATTTGCTGGAACAGCAGCAGAAAGAGAACCGCACCGACGTGGCAATTGTAAGACTCGAGCAATTGTACCCGCTTCCTATCAATCAACTGCGTGAGGTAGTGGCAAAATACCCCAATGCCTCTTATCACTGGGTTCAGGAAGAACCCCGGAATATGGGCCCGTGGAGTTATATCCTCCGTATGCTGAGCGAAATCAAAATCGAACCGATTTGTCGTAAGCCAAGTTCAAGCCCTGCAACCGGATTCCCCAAGCAGCATATTGCACAGCAACAGTATATCGTGAATTCTGCTTTTGGTTTGATTACCGAGAAAGTAAAATAAACACACACTATTATAATTATAAGAGTATGTTTGTAAATCCCTCTTTTTTTACCGGGATTTGTAAACATACTCTTACCTTTTATTGCCTGAATCACGATAAAGTCATCACCAAACGGAGTTTTCAGGAATAAGTAATCGGACAAAAGTATCCTTATGCTAAAATGAGTTTTTTCACGCAAAGCCACGGAGGCCGCAAAGAGAATATGTTTTACCCAACAAACTCAGCGCCTTTGCGCCTCTGCGAGAGATTATTTCACCTATTACCCAACAAAACTCAGCGCCTTTGCGAAAGACTAAATACAACCTTTGTCTGCGGTTTCTTTCAGAAATCGAAGATTCAGCGTAGCTAATGGTTTATTGTCCGTTTTTTTATGGTCAGGTACTTAATAGTTTTATGCTTTGCGGAAAACAATGTATTTTTACAAAAACTTTATTGTTTTAATGCTTCATTCCTGAATATGCATAGAAAATTTCCGAATCTTACCCTTTTTCTGATGTTTGCTGTGCTGACGGGCATTGCCGGATGGGCCAGTTTATGGCAGGAGTGGTTATTTATGCCTCCCTGTTCCGTACACCAGTGGAGGCAGGCGGATGGGGCAGCACACGCCTGGAATTATTATATAAATCCTGATTTTTTCAGTCCTGAGATACAAAATCTTCAGACAAAAGGCGACTCACATGCACTGGGGGAATTACCCCTTACCTACTGGATAGCAGGCTTAATCTCCCGGATAACAGGCTACAAAGTGTGGATACTGCGCTGGGTCAGTTTATTTTTCTTCCTGAGTGGAGTGGGTTTATTCGGGAGAATGACACTAAAAATAACGAATTCTTTCTTTCGTGCCGGTATTGTCACGGGTGCCCTTCTCATTTCTCCTTTTCTCATGTATTATGCACCGGGTTATCTTCCTGATACTCCCGCTTTGGGTATGATACTGATAGCAGTGGCTTTGGGGTTTGAGGGAGTCGAAAAAGAAAATAAAATACTGATTTCCATTGCATTTGCCTTCGCTGCTGTTTCGGCAATGACCAAACTCACTTTTTTACTCGTTCCTTTTACTTTTTTAGGAGGACTTATGGGATTGTATTTTTTCCCTGAATCAGGCAGAGATACGCCGAAACAGGACTTTCTGTACCGGAACAGACTTTTTTTTCTTTCAGGATTTTTCTTTTTAGTGCTTGCAGTTGTTGCTTTCCGGATTTGGGTGAGTCAATATAATCAGTCACACGGTTCCATTTATTATCTTGCAGGGACAAGGCCTGTATGGAACTATACACTTCCGGAAATCAAAGGAATCCTGAGAGGAGTTTATTATATGACCAATAGTTACGCTTCGGCGGGGCTTTACGGATTATTTGTACTTTCCGTTTTGGCCATAATCAGGTTCAGGAAACAAATTCCGGGAATGCTGTCGGCTGTAATGCTAATTCATGCACTCGGCGTTTTGTGTATATTTTTATTGTGGTTCAGGATGTTTCGGGAGCATGATTATTATGTAACCTGTATGATGACGTTTCCGTTACTCATTATCCTGATTGCAGCGATTTATACTCCTGAGGCCTTCCTGCAAAAAAACAGACTCATAAAAGGACTATTGCTTTTACTACTTGTTTTCGGATTGTATCAGACCCGAAGAGAAATCAGCAACCGGCTGAAAAACGAACCTGTATATCACTCCTATCTCAAAGATACCCGGATACTGATGGAAATGCAAGAGGACTGGCTGACCCGAAAAGGATTTCCTGAAAATGCCCGTTTTTTATGTCCGGAGGATATGTCTCCCAATACGCTTTTGCTCGGACTCAAAAGAAAAGGATATACCTTTAGTAATTTCGGGGACAGGATAAACCGCGACACGCTGGACAAATATCAGCATTATCATCAGATGAATTATCTTGTACTCACAGATAGTAGTTTGTATTCCCCGCTATACAGGGAGTATTTTCCCGTACAATTGCTGGAAATAAAAGGGCTTCTCCGGATTTACGGAAAAAACTAAGGCGTATTCACTATCTGCTGAGCCTCTTTCAGCAAAGAGGTACGGGCATTGGTACGGTTTACAGCGATAAGATTCCCTTTCCCGGAAGTGGCGAGCTGAGTGAGTTTGGTTACATTGATGTTCGGGTCGGATACACTGCCAAAGAGCATTACGGAAAGCCTTATATCCGATTTGGCATATTCGGTGGCCAGCATCTGCAAATCATTGGTCAGGGTGATATATCCGTCTGTAACGACAATTATCCGGTTGTTTCCACCCTTAATCCGGTTTGAGTTCATCTGAAGATAGGCGTAATCCAGCCCCATTCTCAGATTGGAGCTCCCTTCCGAATTCAGTTTATCCAGTGCACCAAGGATTTTTTCCTTTTGAGAAGCGGGCGTGGGTTTTAATACTACCTGGGCATTACCCGAATAGGTAATGATTCCGATTTTATCTTCCGGACGCATTTCCCGGACGATATACCGCATCGCATTTTTCATGGAATCCAGCCTTCCGCCTGAGCGCATTGATCCGGATACATCCAGTAAAAAAATCAGATTATTAATGGCGTAGCCCTCCATCAGGGAAACCTTTTGGGTATCGGGCGGAGGGAGTTTCGGGCGCGGCATTGTCGCTATTTTGGGCTCATCTTTGGGTAAAGTCACGGTCATTTCCGATGGCTTAGTGGGTAAAACCGGGTCAGTTTTTGGGTCTTTTATAATCACTGTCTGAGTGGGTATTTTGACCTCAGGGGGTTTGGGAGGGATGACAGCTACCGTTGGCGGACTGATTACAGGCGCAATAGCATCATAAAAAGGCGGCTCCGTTTTACCTTTGATACAGAGTAATTTTTTTTCCGCAATAAACCGGTTAAACGCAGGGACAATATTGGAATTTATATCCCTGACAAACTCCTGATTGTATTTTTTATAAAATGCGATAGTTCGTTTTTCCCCGTAGTTTGCAAAATAGGCAGTATCAAACCCTTTGGTAAAAATCTGAAAATCCGCAGAGTTTTTGGCAAGGGTATCGGTTTTACCCCTGCTTCTCAGGGTTTCCAGTAGTCCGTTTACTTCTTTTAAATGCCTGTTTACATCCACATATCCGGGGTCATACCCCAAATCCAGATACACCACATGCAGTTGGGAAAGTACCCGGTTCATCTGAACGGTAAGATAGTTGATATTTCTGCCTCTTTTTTTTACGTAAAAATCATACCACACATTGAGTAAAACAGAGTGTAAATCTTCGTGCCTGACCAGATAAGTACGGGAAAGAGCCCCTAAATTTTTAAGGTATTCAAACCCCAGATACATATTGTCTTTTTGATATGCTTTGGAGGAAAGATACTGAGAAAGCAAAGTCCCCTGTTTAGCGATAGCGGTGGTAACGGATTTCAGGGAGTCCAGCCTTTTTACCAGATCATCTCTTGAGTCTTCGGGAAGGTTTAGTTTATTGTAGGTTGCCCGGCGGTAAAAATCTTCAGAAGGAGAAAAAGTAAAGGAAAAAGACAGGTTTACATCTGCTTTCCCTTCATAATACTGCCACATTTTATCATTGAGCTCAATTATTTTCAGGTATTCGGGGTATAAAAGCCGGTCGGTTTCGTTCAGATAATCTACTTGTTGATTCAGTGCATTCAGTACCTTGGTAATGCTATCCTGCTGCCCCCTTCCCTCATTCAGTGTGAGAGTCAGCAAAATTCCGGTTATGATGTATATGTAAAGGTTTCTCATGATTAATTAAAAACACATTTAAGTAGTTTATAACGAAAGATAAGGGATTTGGATACAAATATCTTATAAAAGTAAGAAAAAGAATGAAATACTACATTCTTCTCCCGGTATTTTATTTTTTCAGAAGCAGCGGATTTTTTCTAAAAGGTTTATTTTCAGGAAACTGAACGGCATAATCCGACCATTTTTTTCCTTTACGGTGTCTTTCATCCGGTTTATAGTAATCTGTAGAGAGGATTTGTGCCCCACTGGCAAAAGCTGCATCACGGGACGAAACATCCCCTTTTCTTGCTTCGTAAGTATCACTGTCACACCTGCTGCGAACCATATATCCTTCTTTAACCCACTGACGAATGCTATCCTGTTGACCTTTGGCGTCATTGGCGATAATGAATACACATTCCGGACTTCGGGGAGGAGCGTAGGTAAACATCACTCTGCCGGATAAAGAAGGATGTCCCTGAGCATATACTTTTTCGCTTCCGTCAGCAATAAAAAAGATTTTGCCTTTGGCTTCCTGCAAATCCGGCAGCTTTCCTGCCCGGACAGCATCGTTCAGTACCGGAAAGGATTTCCTGACTTTATCCGGAGTGATTACCTGATTCAGTGTTTCTCCAAAAACAGAACAAATCTCCGCATCGAGTGCATCGGCCGCTTCCGGAGTAAAAGGGATTGCTTTGGGCAGTGCTTTCAGCGGAAGATAATCCCCCAGGGCAGAATTTTTTATTTCTACATTTACAAAAACAGGAATATGGCGGGGGTGTGAGTCAGACCATTTTTTGAGTTCAGTGAGGGCTTCCGTAAAGGTAGTATAATGAGAATTGTAGTCCACATCGGGTATATGAATCAGTTTGAATCCCGGTTTGAGTAAAGCGGGATTCCGGGATTTGGCCGACTGAAAAACGAGCCAGTTTCCTTTCCGTTTGAAATATCTGCCTCCTTGCGGGTCATAATAGATATCAAGCTCTATTCCTCTGACATTGTAATCGTCAAACTGCTCCGGTAAAAGGAGATGCTGATAATCCCAGGCCAAGGGGTCGTATTGTTTGGGAATCAGGGGTTTAAAGAATTTAACCCATTGAAAAACGGGCTTGTGCGTCATTTTTCTGTAGCTGTTGTGGCTGGCGATAACCTGTATTTCATTAATTCTCAGGGAGTCTTCGGAGGATTGCCCTGAGGTGATGATTGAATACGTAAAGAAAAATAAAATGGAAAGAGCCGTAAGAAGCCGCATTTTACCAGGGGATTTGAGTGTGAAAAAACAGATTCAAAGGTAAATAATTTTCCGGAAATCCCCTAATTTCAATCTGCAATAAAAGAAATTTTCTAAAACTGACTGATAAGCCCAAGGTGTATCTTTCCTCTTCCCGGCTGAAAAGGGATATCGCCTGCCTGCCCGAAGGCATAGCTGAAGGTAACAAGCCCTGCGGGAGTATCATACGTAAGCCCCAGCCCGAGCCCTACCGGAAAATAATCGGTTTTCAATACATCGTCTTTGAGCCATCCGGCATCACAAAACGTAAAAAGGTAAGTATTCTGCTCCAGTAAAAGCCGGTATTCCGCCGTAAAATAAGTATATCGGTTGCTGAAAAACTGATTTTCATTAAATCCCCGGATTGTACGGCTGCCGCCAAGCTGAATCTGATTATTCTGAAAGGTTTTTTTCTGTTGCAGGTAATAGGAACGGTTTGCCAGATGAATTACATTTCTTTTCCCGATTTTGTAGTACCACTTAATCCAGAAGTCAAGTTCCAGTACCGGCTGAGACCAGCGGAGGGAATCCTGACGGGTAAGCGACAAACTATCATAGAGTGCAACAGGAAGCCGGATATTTCTCTTGATTACGGTTTTGCCCGCTCCGAGTTCAATATTCCCGGACCAACCATTTGTAGGGTTAAACCGGTTGTCGGTATGCTCGTAGCGGAAAGTAAGGCTATAGGACTGCGTATTTCCGTCCAGAATATCCGGCGGTCGCTGTCCCTTAAGGACTGCATTCACATAGGAAGTATCCAGTCCGGTAAAGCGGGCTTTGTATTGAAATTTAGCAGAGAAAAAAGGCGAAAAACCATATTCCACACCCGCTTTGGCCACACGGTTGAGGAAGTCACTTTTTTGTTTGAATAATTCGAATTCGCCGTTTACATGAAGCGGAAGGTGTACTAAATAGGGAATCTGTAGTTTCAGATTCATTTTCCGGGTTCCCTCTGTAAGCTGATCGTATTTCAGCTGAAGGGATTCTCCGTATTTCAGCATACTCACCAGAATGATATCCATCGAAGCAATCCACTGAAACCGCCGGTCTGCGTCAGGGGAACTTACTGTATTGGAGCGAGGTAAAATCCCCACTAATACATCAAATTTATTGGCACGTCTGGGCTCTAATTGTATGATTACTTTGCTGTTTCCGATATAGGTAAATTCCGTTTTGGGAGGTTTGACGCTTTTGTAATAAATCGTGTTGTTCAGGATCCGCGGGATATTGTCAATCGCTTCCTGATTATAGACCTCCCCCGGCGACAATCCAATCATCGTATAAATCAGGCGGGGAGTTTCCTTACATTTTCCTTTAATGATAATGCTGTCAATAGTGAATTTGATTCCTTTTTCAAAATCGTAATTCACATCAACCCGAACGCTGTCTTTTCCGGATTTATGGTATTCCACCCTTCGGTTATTCATCTGCGCAAAAGGATAGCCCATTTTCTGGTATTCGTATAAAATGCCTTTGAGTTTTCCTTCCAGGTTCTCCCAGTCGAGCGGCGGGTGTTTTTTGTTGATGGTAAGCACACCGGCTTTATCCAGATACCGGGACGGAACCGGCTGAATCTTTACGGAGTCGAAGAAATAGGTTCTGCCTTCATGAAAAAAAAGAGAGAGCGAATCTTTATAATACCGAAAGCCTTCAAAATGACACTCTATTTTCCCTTTTGTACTGAGATATTCGGTCCAGGTCTCCATTTGAGTTCGGAGATTCAGGGAGTCTTTTGTTTTTTTTGCTGCGGTAATGATACTTTTACGATCTTTCTCCCTTGAGATTCCGGATACAGATACATAAGCAATATCAGGAAAAGTCACCGCAGGCGTTTCCGAAACGGTTTTTGCTGGAAGGCTGTCTTTTTTCAATGCAAGGGAGTCCGTTGCGGGTGGTTTCAGGGAAGAAGGCTCAGCAAATACAGAATCTGACAGCCACAGAGACTGAGGTCTGAGGGTGTCATTCTGAGCCTGAATACTGAACCGAATCAGGAATAAAAACACGAATGTCAGAGAATATAACGGAATATTTTTCAATTTTCTGATTTTCTGTCTAATTTTGTAAAAATCTTTGATTTAAAGCATTAACGTTATAAAACAAGATTTAGATAGTTTATCCTGAAATGATTTTTTAACCATCTGATTTCGGAAATGATTTTTTTCTGAATACTTCCCGGTTTGTATCCTGAAAACCGGAAATGAAAAAGAAAAAATCAAAAGTAATCAATACTGGAATTCAAAACAATGATAAAAAAAGAATATTTTAACGGAGATTTTTCCCGGATATTGGGTCTGATTGTAATTTGCCTCATTACGGGTTGTGTTTCCAGAGAAACCTACGATGATGTCAAATACAAAAATGCTACACTTCTGGAGCAGGTTGAGCGTGCCGGCGGGCTGAATCGTCAGTTGCAGGAGTACGTCGATCGTCATATTCAGGAATCACACGCCGGCGAAAATATTGTCGTACCGGATTTTACTCCGCATGCAATTCCTTCATTTGTAAAAGACAGTGAAATCAGGGAGCTGAAAATAGAAATTAACCGGCTGAAACGAGAAGCCGGCTTTAAGGATAAATTAATCCGCGAATTAAGAAACAGCCTGAGCATAAAAGATACGGGAATTAGCCTCAAAGTAGAGCAGCCCAAAATGGAATAAAAACCTGCTGACAGACAAAATTGGATTAAAACCGGAAAAATTATGCTATTTTTTCCAGCCTCCGGCTCACAAAATAAGAAAATGTATTAATTTTGCATTTTCACTAAAAATTGAATTAATCTTTAAATATTTTTAAAACTATGGATGAGAATATTAAGCCTATAATTCAGACGGCAAAAGATCACATGGAAAAAACATTGCATCACTTTGAGGGTGACCTTGCCAAAATCAGGGCTGGGAAAGCGCATCCTGCAATTTTGGAGGGAATAAAAGTGGAATATTACGGAAGTCCGATGCCTCTGAATCAGGTAGGAAATGTTTCGGTAATGGATGCCAGAACGTTACAAATCCAGCCATTTGAGAAAAAAATGATTGGACCCATCGAAAGAGCGATTATCGAAGCCAATATCGGACTGAACCCTCAGAATAACGGGGATATTATCCGTGTACCCATTCCCGCACTCAATGAACAAAGAAGAAAGGAACTGGTAAAGCAGGCTAAAACGGAATCAGAAAATGCAAAAATTGCAATCCGGAATATTCGCCACGAAACGAATAATAAAGTAAAAAAACTGACCGGTGTTTCTGAAGATTCCATAAAAGACGCAGAAAAAAAGGTGCAGGTTATGACGGATGATCATATCTCCAGAATTGACAAAATGCTTAAGCTAAAAGAGGAAGAGATTACACATATCTAAAATCCGGATTGGATGTTTTGCTCCCTGAATATACAGATAACTCCTGTATGGTCAGGGAGCAATTTATTTCCTGCGTCTTGTCACTTTGGATTTACCGGTAAAATAACTCACGTCGGCATTCAGCCCAATCCCAATCGGGATTTTTTCCCATCCTCCCTGACTGGTTTTTCGAATAAAGGTAGGCCCGTTCATCCCCGCCTGAAACAATAAACCGGATTTTTTATCAACGGAGTTTTTTTGAGACTCAAAATCCTTTACCCACTCCAGAGCTATCACAAAATCTTCATAAACGATAATATTGTAAGGAGTTAAATCCACGGAAAACCTGCCGGATTTTTGGGTGGTGGTAATGAAAATATTTTCTTTGAGCAGCGATTTTCCGGGCTTTCCTTTTTCCATCCGGTAAATATTCATCCGAAAAAAAAGCGTATCATAAATGCTTTTTGCAAGCTGAATATGAAGTTTTTCCAGAAAAGTGGGGCTGCCTTTCAGTTTTACCGGAATTCCCAGCTCAGATCCTAAATCATTGGAGGTATAACCTGCGTTGATATTGGGAGAGCCTTTGTTGCCCAGATTAATGGTTTTAAAATCCTTTGCATTGATTTCCACAGTTTCAGTGATTACCGGTCTGGGAGTAAGGCTGAAAACAGGGGAAGTCCATTCTGTAAAAGTCTTTACCAGCATGATTTTGTCCTCATATCCCAGCATAGAAAAAACAAGGGTGTCCTTTTCGTGACCCGGAGGGATGACAAGGCTAAACCGCCCGGCTTCATCCGAAACTGTCCCGATATTCTGATTAAGGACTCCGATATTGACATAGGCGACCGGCAGTCCGGATTTACTGTCAGTGATTTTTCTGTCTTTATTCTGACCAGTCAGCCACAAAGGAAGCAATACCACACAAATGCTTAAGAGTAATTTTGAATACATATTGTGAAGGAAATATTTTTATGAAAGAAGAAAATAGTATAAAATGAGTTGCGTGTAGTTTGCTGTATTAAGCGTAAAAAATCCTGCCGGATAGTATTCTGATACCGGAAAAAGATAAAAATTTAAAAAACTCAGGAATAACTTCTGTTTTTTCAAAAAAGATAGTATCTTTACACCTCTTTTTGAGTAAAAAAGAAAATTATCACTGATCAGTAAAGTTCGTATCAATATGGCAAATCAGCACTACATTTTTACACCTCATAAAAATAGCAATCCGCAACTTCGTTCATGGGACAGAAGTATCTTAATCGGTCCAGGCGAGATAAACCAAATCCGGGATACCGTAGCAAAAAGAAGCGGAGCAAAGGCAGCCACCTCGGTTCCCAGTCCTTTTGCCCGTATGCATCTGTTTGAAACAGCCTTTGAAATATGCGGAGCTACTACACGGGATAATCCCCGTCCTCAGGAAGGAGAGTCCATGTATCATAAGCTGGTTTCCGATTGCTTTGATATGTTTGAGTTTCTGTTTAATGCCACAAACAGCGGAGATATTACGTTCGGAATCTGGTCCAAATCTCAGGAACTCGATATCCTTTCCCAAAAAGACAGGCCTTCCGGACATCAGCTGTTGGGTGCTACCCTGAGAATGTTCATGGACAAGCCCCGTTTTCAGTATCTGAATGAAATCGTATTTATTTATTATAAAAATAAACTCGTGGGCGGAACTTCTCCTCTGACCGTTTTTTTTACCTCCCCAAACTGGACAAGAGAGATGAGAAGACAGGGCTGGGAACTCAGAAGTACTACCGCCGACATTTACTTTGATGATTCAATTACCCCGCTGCATCAAAGGGATTCTGCTTTTCAGCAGTTTTTTATTAAATTTTATCAGCAGAACCGGGATTTGTTTCATACTCAGTTTCAGAGTATCGGTCAGTATATAGATTTATACCTGAGAACCTACGGAAATCCGCTGGAAAATCAGAATTATGATTCCCGTACATTTGAAAATGAATATGAACCGGTTTCAATCAGTCAGAATGTATTGCTGAACGTTTGCGGACTCATTGTTTATCGCCGGAAAGCAGAAAATGTAGTCTATGCCATAGAAAAAGACAGCTCGTTTGTCATTCAGCCTTCGGTCAATTATTATAAAACCTACAAGGACGAAAAGGGAGCAGACATTACGATTCCCGTACCGCTTGCGCTGGTAAAAGGCTTTAATCAGCCGGGAATGATTTATATCAAGAGTGCATGGAATCCCGAAACGGATGTGCCGGATACCATTCCTTCTCCTTTGCATAAAAGGGTATTGCCCGGAAACAATCAGTTGCCTTATCCTTATCTGGTAACGGGCGATTTTCTCGAAGACAATCTGGTTGAGCTTCCTTATGACATGAATGATGAGTATTTCTTCACGGGATATAACGGACGATTCAATTTTCTTTTGCCCGTAAAAAAAGAATACTTTAATTTTTTCACGCTCAATGACCTGAAAAATAATCTTTCGGTTGCCAAAAGTACCGCCGGCGGAGTAGATAAACTGATTGTGGATTTAAAAATTCCATTGAGAAACGGGAAGTATATAACCTTTCACCGGGAGTATAATATCGCCAAAGAGCAGGCAAAATTTAAGGAAGAGCGTTATGCTACTGCTGTGCGCTTTGGTTTTGGAATGTTCCCCTTCTATCAGATTACGGATCAGCCTTTACTCAATGATTATGTGATGATGCTGGTGGATAAGGATACAAGAGACCTCCGGCTGAAGTGTTTCCGTTTTGCGGATGTGATTCTTCAGAAAGAACTGACTTATACCGCTACCGTAAGAACTCCCAAGTCGTTACCCCAAAGAGCAGGCTCCGTTTATTACCGGCTTAAAGGGACTTCCTTTGATTTTATAGAACTCGGAGTAGATAACTATAAAGGATTAATCATTCCGGATTGGGGGCAGCGGTACGCACTTGCCGTCAACAGCGGGGTAAATTCCTATGTATTCGGGGTGGATTTTGGTACTTCCAATACGCATGTGTCTTACAAGAGTCAGAATACCAACGTCATGGGAATGGATATCACAAAAGAGGATCTTCAGGCGGTAATGCTCAACAAAAGAGGAGAAGACAATTCCTTTGCCAAAAGTTTTGACTTTGGATGGGGAAGTTTGCCGGATACCAACAGTTTCAAAAGAAGGGAATTTATGCCGAGCGTAATCGGAATTGCAGATGCTCCCACGGTTTACCCTATCCGTACTGCAACCTGCGAAGGAATGGCTTTCCGCTCCAATGCGAAAGGCGATTTGTTTTCCAATATCAACATTGGTTTCTCTCTGGATTCAGAAGAAGCAATCCTGAAGGATTCTTTTTTTGAAATCAACCTGAAGTGGGGGCTGGAAAATAACCGGGACAGCGTAGCCGCAAGAGAAAGGGTAAAAGCCTTCCTGCTTCAAACTTTGTGGATGATTAAAAATAAGGTAATTCTGAACAGCGGAAGACTGGATCAAACCCGTATCGCCTGGTTTTTGCCAATCAGTATGAGCCGTCAGGATAAAAGAACTTTCCGGGATATATGGGACGAATGTGCCCGTGAGGTGTTTGGGAGTATTCCGGTTCAGCTTGTACAGGAAACAGAATCAGCTGCGCCTTATTATTATCTGCGTCAGTCTCAGGGCTTGTACTACTCTCAGAATGCCGTTAATATTGACATTGGAGGAGGAACTACGGATTGCCTTTTTCTTGTACAGAAGGAAAACCGTCAGATTAGTACTTCTTTCCGCTTTGCGGCCAACGATATCTGGGGGGATGGATTCTCTCAGGTACCCAACTCCAACGGCGGGCCCAAAGACAACGGGTTTGTGTTGCTGATGGATGGCAAAATCCAGAGAAATGAAATTCCTTTTTCGTCTCAGACGATAAGAGATTATTACAATGCCTGTTTCCAGAATCCGAATTTCTCCTCGGCAGATGTTGTCAGTTTTATGTTTAAATACGGAAAAGACTTTAACCTTTCCGGTGCGATTCAGACTCATCCGCTCAAATCTGTGCTGCTGCTGCATTTTGCCGCAATCGTGTATCATATCGGCCAACTCACAGAGTTTTTGAATATTGATGTTCCTTTGTATTTCATCTTTACCGGAAATGGTAGTAAGTATATTCATATTCTGGGCGAATCGGATATGGAAGACCTTGCAAAAGTAATCCTGAGTAAAGCCACGAGTAAGCCCGTTCCTTCGGCATTTCGCCTGCAAATTGCGCCTAATCCCAAAGAGGCTACGGCCAACGGAGGAGTGGTGAAATTAGCGGATGGAAATATGGCTTCGGTAAGTGCTGACTCCTGGAATCATCCCGGTTTTATCCCTGATGATACCGAAAAAAGCGAGTTGCTCAGCAAGAGTAAAGAGTATTTGCTGAATGATACGATGACACTCGGAAGCAGAGTGCTGGAGAATTTTGCGAAATTTGCGGAAATCATGTTTGAAGACAGAGATGTCAAAAACTTCCTTTCGGAAATAGGCATTCGCCTGACTGCCGACGACAAAGCGTTTTTGCTGGAAAAAGCAGAACTTAGTCTGGAAGAAATGAGTCACCGTCTGATTACTAAACAAGGTGCCGATGGTGGCGTTCCGGAAACTATGTTTTTCTGGTGTCTCAAGGATACGCTGTATAAACTTTCAAGAAAACTGTATAACCGCTAATATCCAACGATTTCTGACCGGTTCGCTATGCTGAAAAAAAAGTTCTTATTTACTTTCGGATTGTTTTTAAGCCTCTTTTCAGGGGTTTACGCTCAATCTTATACTGAATATAAACAAAAACTACAGGACGAAGCGAAAAAATATGTAACGACAGTCCCCTGCGAAGGCGAAACCCGGAAAGCCGTTGAAAATCTCAATGAACTGATATGGGCAAATCCCTCTCAGAACCCTCCGGAAAAAAATAAAAAAATAGTAGAAAGCTGCAAGTTTGTAAAAAGCAAAGGCTGTCCTCAGCAACCCCTTAAAACGCTGCTCGACGAGATTGCCGGATTTTATCGTTCTCAGCCGGGAACGGCTACCACTGCAATCGCAGAAAATCCTGAAACGGAAACCCCTGTAGCCAATATTCCTGATTCTGTCATTACTTCACCGGAATCAGAAACATCCAGTCAAACTCAACGTAGTATTTCCGGAACCAGCTCTTTTCCATTCTGGATACTGACCACACTCACCACTTTACTGGCTTTGGTGTGTGCATGGCTGGTAATGAAAGTATTACATAAACCTGAGATTACTTATATTCAATCTGATTTTACAATGAATAACGATTTATTAGAAAAATTAGGTGATGGAAACCTGATTGAAATTTTAAAACAAATGCGTGAGGAACTCAGTGTTCTCCGTAAGAAGGTAGGCTCTCTGGAAGGAGAGATTGAAGAGTTGCGGTTAAAAAGCAAAATGAATAATCCCCAAACGGTTTCTGTTGAATGGCCTCCTGAAGCAGAAAATAAACCGGTAATTCATATAAAGGAAAGGAATGCTCCTTCAAGAGAAGATTCTCAGTTTGTGCCGCCGGTTCCGCCCGTTGTCGCCGAAAATGTTCGCTATGCTTTGTATATGGACAATTCGGATGGTTTTTCTTTATCGGGGCTTACACAATCCGAAGGCCACGAAACAATTTATCAGATTACGCTTCAGTCTGCAAATATAGCTTCGTACAAAATCAGTAATAATCTGGACGCTCAGGCGTATGCACTCTCTGACCCCGGCTATTACCTGCGTACTGCCTGCGATTATGACAATAGCCCAACCTCAGGCAAGCATATCGAAACGCTTTCCGAAGGCGCACTGGAACTCTCCGGCAACGTATGGAAAATCACCCGAAGGGCAAGAATACGTTTTGTGTAAAAGAGAGATTGTCTATTTCGCTTGTCAATTAGAACTGTTTTACTGAACAATTACAGGATGTTTAATTTCAAATTAAGGAATCCTCTTAATGCAAGCACCTCAATGCAGAGATAAAATTCATGAATAAAACCTTTTCTTTCTGGATTACAGCAGGTACTTGTACCGTAATTGTTCTTTTTGAGTTACTCGTCTCTCAAAAGTGGCATAATCATCAGGTGCTTACCTGGGATATTTTTGGGTATTATCTTTATCTTCCTGCCTTATTTTATGATGATATTGCACATCTTTACAATCTGGAAGAAATAATCAGGGTTTACCGGCCTTCCGAAAATATAATTCCGGCTTTCATCACCGAAAACGGAAACTATATTCTCAAATATTCCTCCGGAATGGCATTTCTGTATGCTCCTTTTTTTGCGATAGCACACCTCTGGGCCAAATATGGCGGATATCCGGTAGATGGACTTTCTTTTCCGTATCAATGCATGATTGCCTGGGGATGTACCCTGTATTCGCTTTCCGGCCTGTGGATAATCAGAAAATTGCTGATACGATATTTTGAGGATATGGCTGTAGGGCTTTCAGTTTTGGTAATAGGCCTTGCTACCAACTATCTGAATTATGCTTCTTTCGACTCTCCTATGCAGCACGGGCCACTTTTTCTGATTTACAGCCTGATTTTACTCATTACTGATAACTGGTACAGGAAACCCGCTTTTGCAAATAGCATTATTTTGGGGTTACTGTGCGGACTGGTAACGATGACCCGCCCTTCCGAGATTCTTTGCCTGCTGATTCCTTTATTCTGGCGGATTCCCTCTTTGGGTCTTGTGGCCATAAAAGACAGACTCCGTTTATTATTTATAGAAAACCAGCAATATATTCTCGTATTCACCGCTTGTTTTATCCTGGCAGGCCTCCCTCAGATTGTGTACTGGCAACTGATTGGAGGCAAACCGTTTATTTACAGCTATCAGGGAGATTATTTTGAGTTTGACGGGAGACACCTCTGGAAATGCCTGTTCAGCTTCCGGAAAGGGTGGCTGATATATACACCGGTCATGATTTTTGCGATACTGGGATTTGTCCCTTTGTACAAAAAACACCGGAATTTTTTTCCGGGAATGATTGTCCATTTTGTACTTTATACCTACATCGTTTTTAGCTGGCATAACTGGTGGTACGGAGGGGGATTCGGGCAGCGTACCATGATACAGATGTATCCTTTGCTGATGTTTCCCCTTACGGCTTTAATATCCGGTATTTTTCACACATCCTGGAAATGGGTGGTCTTTCCGGCGATGGTTTTCTGCCTTTGGCTCAACATGTTTCAGACATGGCAGGCTCAAAACGGGTGCTTCGAAACAACAAATATGAACTTTTCTTTTTACGCCAGAATTTTTGGAAAAACCAAAATCCAGCGGTCAGACCGGCGGCTGATAGATAATACGGACGCGGTTCCTTCAGGAAAAATCCCCGGACTGAAAACCCTGTACTTTGATGATTTTGAACAGGCTGCTGATACCGTTCAAAAGCCGGTTTTCAGTGGTAAAAAATCGCTGGAAGTAAGCACTTTGAAGAAAATACACACCTTTCGGGTTATTCCTCCTCAGAAAATGTTTTCGGGATGGGTCAGGGCTAAAACCCAGTGGTTGTGTACCGGAGGGGAAGACGATTTGTCCGGAAGTCATACGTTTAAGCTGGAACTAAAAAACAAGGAAAAAAGGCTTCGCTATCAGGAACTGAGGATTCACCGGTTTGCAACCTGCGGAAAGTGGGAAGAAGTGTGGGTGGATGTAAAAGTGCCTGCACTGACAGATACGATTCTGGTAGAAATTACTGCCGGCTCCGGAGCGCATTATTCCTTCATAGATAACCTAAGCATAGAATATACCGATTAATACATACCAAAGAATGACTTTTTTTACTCAGGTTCCTGTTTCATCTCCCGGTTTCTCTCTTTCTCACAGAGATTCGCTCATGATGATGGGATCTTGTTTTGCGGAAAATATCGGAAAAACCCTTGAATCGCTTCATTATCCCGTAAATATCAATCCTTTTGGAATTGTATTCAATCCTGTATCTATCGCAGCGCAATGTATGATACTGAATGAAAAGAAGCTATTCACAGAAGAAGAGCTTTTTTTACATCAGGAAATCTGGAGTAGTTATATCCATCATTCCCGTTTTTCAGCCCTGAGTTCCCGTCAATGTCTGGAAAACATCAATCAAAGCCTGTCTCTTGCGTGGAGATACCTGAACGGGAAAACGACAATGCTCATTACTTTTGGTACTGCCTGGGTTTATACGGAGAAGGAAAGCGGGAAAATCGTAGCCAATTGTCATAAAGTTCCGGGTACCCGTTTTGAAAAAAGATTGCTGCCGGTAGAAGAAATCGTGGAAATATGGTCAGAACTTATAACTCTTTTTCAGGAGAAATATCCTGAGATGAAATGGGTGTTTACAGTAAGTCCCGTCAGGCACTGGAGAGATGGCGCAAGTCAGAATCAATGGAGTAAGGCTACGCTGCTGCTGAGTATTCAGCAACTTACGGAAAAATTCCGGGAGAATACCTGCTATTTTCCTGCGTATGAAATCATGATGGATGAACTTCGGGATTATCGGTTTTATGAAAAAGACATGCTTCATCCAAACGAGACTGCCGTTAAGTATATCTGGAAAAAGTTTGAGGAAAAATATATTTCGCCCGAAAGCAGAAAAATCAATACAGAAATAGAAACCCTCAATACAGCGAAGGCACATCGTCCTGCGTTTCAGGATTCGGAGGCTTGCCGGCTCTTTTTATTACAAATTTCACGGCAGAAGGACACGCTTAAAGAAAAATATCCGTTTATCTCTTTTAAATTCGGGAATTCTTCCGATATTTGAATCCGCTATCCTAAAAATCAATAGTAATTATGAATAAAATTATTCAGGCTTCTTTTTTTCTGCTTCTTCTGAATCTCTGTGCCTCCCTTCCGGCTCAGATGATTGATAATGATATTGCCCCGGACTGGGTTTTGCCGGACATCAATGGTCAGTCTCATCATCTGTACGATTATCTTGACCAGAATAAACCGGTTGTGTTGTATTTTTTTGATGCAAGTGTTCCTCCCTGCTGGAATTATCATAATACTCAGGCCTTACAGGATTTATATACCGAGTACGGCCCCGGAGCCAAAGACAGTGTAAGGGTTTTTTATATAGAAACCAATCCGCTTACAACGGAAGATAATTTGCATGGAATCGTAGGCACCGGTCAGCCTGCCAGTATTACCCCGGGAGACTGGACAGCAAACAATCCTTGTCCTGTAATCAATCTGGAGTCAGACACTCTGCTTTCCCAATACGAACTGCAGGGAGATTATCCTACCCTGATTACGGTTTGTCCTGCCCGGGTGGTAAAGATTGCAGGTCAGAGAACAGCGGCTCAGCATTATGAATTATTGACAGAATGCCCGGGAGTAGCAACAGATTCCATAGATGCCTTTGCAATGCAGTATGTAGGCCCTTATTATATTTGCTGGGGACACCTGAATCACCCGACTCTGAGAATTCAGAACAGGGGTTTGAAACCATTGGTTGCCGGTACTACTGAGGTCGTTTACGTATCCACTCAGCAGGTGGTATGGTCTGAACCCTGGACGGGTAACCTTAAGACCTATGAAACAGAAGATATTGTTCTTCCCCGTTTTAACTTTACTTCTGCGGAGTTAACGCGTTTTTCATTTAGCCCGGCTCCTACACTTTCCGTAGATGCCACTCCCCTGAATAATCAGGCTTACTGGGGGATTTCCCTTTTTCCGAACTTTGCTTTGTATGACACCCTTCTGAACCTGGAACTCGTAACGGACCAATACGGAGAGGAAGTAACCTGGGAACTGATAGCCGATAATAATCAGGTGGTTCAGTCCGGCGGGCCTTATCCCAATCTGGCCAATCCGGGCACTGCTACCTATAATATTCCGATGTCCCTCACCAAAGGACTTTGCTATCGTTTTATCATTCACGACAAATTCGGGGATGGGGTTTGTTGTGATTACGGGAATGGATTTTTCCGGCTGAAGGACAGTTGGGGAAATACGGTTGTGGAAGGAGACACAATGTACCTCGAAGCAACCGGATATGTATCCACCGGATACGGAACGGATACCGATGAAGGAATTTCACTCAAAGACCCGCTGGAACTTTATCCTTCTCCTGCAACAGATGTATTATATATGGAAATTCCGGACTTTATCGGACTGAGTAATGCAAGAGCCGAAATCAGAAATGTAATGGGGCAGGCGGTAAAGGAGTTTGAGGTTACAGAAAGAAAAAACAGCATTTCCGTACAGGATTTTGCCCCCGGAATTTATTTTCTCAGGCTTTATTTTGAAAATGGGACAATTGTTGCTCCGTTTTTCAAAGAAAAATACTAATATTGAACCCGAAATCGTATTAATATACGGTTTTATTAAAAAATATAATCAGCAATAAATTCATATCTAACAGTTTAAGCACTATGTTTCATAATCCTGTTCTATTTCGTAATTTTCTGTTACTGGTTTTTTCACTGGTAATGGCCGGTGGATTTACTTCCTGCAAAAGAGCCTATGAGGAAGGCCCCTCAATCAGTTTTGTATCCAGAGAAGCCAGAGTAATCAATACATGGCAGGCAACTAAAGTTCTTCGTAATGATTACGACGGAAATAATATTTACGACAAATACGAAATGAACTTTGAAAAGGGAGGAACTACTCCTGAAGGAGGAAATTTCAAATGGACCGTTCGCTATAAGGGAGATACCACCGATTTAGTCAGTGAAGGAAAATGGAAATTTGCTACCAAAGAACGTCAGATTCGTCTGGAAATGAACGGAACCACCAACCTCCTGTATATGGATATTACCAGACTGCTCAATCAGGAAATGTGGATTAAATATCAGATAGAAAATGACTATTATACGGTATATCTGAACCCCTGAGAAACTGTTTTTTTCAACAACTTCAGATGGATAAGCCGCCCAACAGAAATTGATTCCAAATCTCTGTTGGGTGGATTTTTTTGTTCAAAAGGACACTTACTCTCATATTTTTTAAAAACAATTTTCTCCTGCGTTGACTTATGCAAGTGCTTTGACAAAATGCGCAAGTAATTTCTCATTGTTTAAATTAACAACTTCTATACTTTTTCCAACATCTTTCAAATCTTCAGAAGCATCAGCAAAAATCATATCACCTTCTTTGCAATAATTCTCATTCTTAAATTTATCAAGTAAAATAGAATCATTTATGAATGGGACTTTCTCCTTTGTAGTATCAAATAGGGTTGGAGACTTTATATGTATTTCTCCATAATGAATGTTTTTTACTTTACCATCAACATAATTCTAATCATCTATAGAAAACGAATTAGTGGTAATAAAATAATGGATATTCCCAAGCCTATCTAAATTCCATTCCTAATGATTTAAATAATCAGGAAACCTAAACCTCGGCACCAATTTATTTTCGTTGTTGTTCTTCATTTGTCTGAACATGATTGGTAAAATAGCAGGACGGACAAGATTTTTTTGACGCTTACTATTTTAATTTCTAACCAATTCATTATCTTTTCTATGCTGATTATTATCATGGGTATCCCATTCATCTTAAAAATCCTGTTCAAGACTTTAACTTCTTATTAAACACCCTGTGATATTCTAAGCGTAGCGCACCAAAGTTTATGAGGAGTCCATCAGCTATTTTATATGCCTCGCAGTAATTAATCGCTTGTGCCTTATGCACCCCTTCCAGCTTTTCAATCGCTTTTATTTCAACCATCACTTTGCCCTCCACAAAAAAATCAACTCGCCTTGTGCCCACTTGTTCCCCTTTGTAAAATAATTCCATTTCAAGCTCTCTTTGAAACGAAAGACCTTGTAAGCCAAATTCAATAGCCAATGACCTCTGATAAATGACTTCCTGAAAACCATTACCCAATTGGTTATGTACCTCCATCGCACATCCAATAATTTTGTGAGTCAGTTTATTTATCTCTTCAACGTTCATCCTGTCCATCCTTCCATCTTAAAAATCCTGTTCAGACAACATAA
>JAIBAH010000085.1 GCA_019695295.1 Bacteroidia bacterium
TCCGCCCACCGCGGAAGGTGTTCAGGAAGGATATGCGTGTGCATGTCAATTTTTTTCATGATTTTTATTTTTGGATAAATAATTTTAAATGAATAGTTTTGCCCGTCAAAATTACAACCATTTTTGGTTAAAATAATAAAAATGATTGAAATTTATGAAATTCTTGTAAAATACGCTCTAAACTAAAATGAATTATTTTATGAAAAAAAGTCTTTATTTTGTTGCATTCGTTACGATTTTAGTGTTTAGAGTACTAACGGGTTGTCAGTCTTCTGAGGATAAACAACGGGAACTGGACCTGAAAGAAAGAGAATTAGCCCTTAAAGAAAAAGAGTTGTCTCTCAATCAGAACCCCGTAAGTACCACCTCCAAACCGTCCAATCAGGGAATTATCACCGGAAACGGGGTCATTATGCGCTCCGGAAACTCCGTAGAGTCCGCTAAACTGGGAAATTTCACCAACGGAGAAAAAGTAGAAATACTGGAAGAAACCAAACCTAAAAATGAAAATCAGGCAATTGCGGCAAAACCCGTAAAACTGTACAGCGACTATAACGGCAAGTACATTGCAACGCTGAATAAGGGTAAAGCCCTTGTCATTGAAGAATATACCGGTTCGGAGTATAAAGTTTCCTTTCAGCATCCCGAGTATGGAAAGTTGTATGCCACTGTTTCCCCTTCTGAACTGGAATCCATTTCAAATGAGGTGTGGTATAAAGTAAAAAGAGCAAGCGGAGAAGAAGGCTGGGTAATTGGAAAATTCGTAAAAAAATAATTCCCTGAATCCCTTTTTTCAAAACATAAAGAAGCCCGGCAGAAAATTCCCGCCGGGCTTTATTGTCTTTATTTCACCTTTGATTATCGTTTGAACAGCATTTCCCTGTATTTAGGTAAGCTCCAGTATTCATCTGAAACAATCAGTTCAAGGCTATCGGCATGAGTACGGATTTCCTCAAAGCAAGGCTGTACCGTTTCAGCATAAGCCACGGCTTTGGCCTGAGCCTCTTCATGCGAGTCTGCTGCGTCACGGTTTTTGGTCATTTTCTTTACCCCTTCGAGAACGCCTTTCAGATGCGAACCGATTTGAATCACCAATTCCTTTTGAGCGGCATAACTTTCTTCGGGCATATCTACATCCGCCATTGCTTCTATCGTTTCGAGCAGCTCCTTCTGATATTTAATAGAAGAAGGAATAATATGATTCATTGCCAGCTCTTCCATTACCTTGGATTCAATCGCTACTTTTTTGAAATAACTTTCCAGCATAATTTCATACCGGGCATGAAGTTCTGCTCTGGTAAAAATGCGGTGGTTTGTAAATAAGGCTTCTGTTTTTTCGGAAACATAGGCAGCAAGCGCAAGCGGCGTTTGTTTGATATTGGAAAGACCGCGTTTTGCTGCTTCCTCTACCCATTCATCGGAATAACCGTTTCCTTCAAAACGAATTACTTTGCTGCTATCAATATAATCTTTGATGACATCCAGTATTGCCGCTTCTTTTTTACGGCCTCTCTGCGTCTTTCTTAATACTGCTTTTTTGAACTCCGTCAGTTGATTGGCCACAATCATATTCAGTACAAGCATTGCATTGGAGCTGTTGGCAGAAGAACCTACAGCACGGAACTCGAATTTGTTTCCGGTAAATGCAAAAGGAGAAGTACGGTTTCTGTCGGTGGTATCTCTTTGTAGTTCGGGAATTTTTACAATGCCGAGACGCATATAAGGGTCACTTTCTGCTTTATTTCTGGTTCTTGGCGGATTTACCACTTCGTCCAGAATCCGGGAAAGCTGACTTCCTACGAAAACAGAGATAATTGCCGGAGGAGCTTCATTTGCACCCAGGCGGTAATCGTTGCCTGCTGTGGCAATACTCGCTCTGAGCAAATCCGCATTTTCAAATACTGCCTTGATTACAGTAGAGAAAAAAGCAAGAAACATCAGATTTTCCTGTGGGTTTTTGCCGGGAGAAAGCAAATTTTTGCCGGTATCGGTCGCCATTGACCAGTTATTGTGTTTTCCGGAACCGTTGATATGTGCATAAGGTTTCTCATGGAGCAATGCATGAAAGGAATGTTTACGCGCTACTCTGTCAATCAAATCCATCAGAATCTGAGCATGGTCAATCGCCACATTCATCTCTTCAAAAATCGGGGCACATTCAAACTGAGCCGGAGCTACTTCATTATGACGGGTTTTAAGCGGAATACCCAGTTTATGCGCTTCTCTTTCCAGTTCTACCATGAAGCCCATTACCCTTTCAGGAATAGAGCCAAAATAATGGTCCTCGAGTTGCTGTCCGCGGGCAGGAGCAGCCCCAAACAAAGTACGTCCGGTAAGCAACAAATCCGGTCTTAAATCAAACAAAGCCCTGTCTATCAGGAAATATTCCTGCTCAGGCCCTAAAGTAGCAATTACTTTTTTAACATTTTTATCAAACAACTGACATACTTCCACCGCTGCTTTTTCGAGGGTTGCAATGGACTTAAGCAAAGGAGCTTTATGGTCGAGTGCTTCGCCTGTATAAGAAACGAAAACGGAAGGAATACATAAGGTTTTTCCATATCTTGACTCAAAAATAAACGCAGGAGAACTGGAGTCCCATGCAGTATAACCTCTTGCCTCAAAAGTATTTCTCAATCCGCCGGAAGGAAAGGAAGAAGCATCAGGCTCCTGCTGAACCAGCTCATTTTCAGAAAACTTCTCGATAGGCTCTCCATCATGCAATTCAAAAAAAGCGTCGTGCTTCTCCGCTGTAAGTCCGGTAAGCGGCTGGAACCAGTGCGTGAAATGGGTGGCTCCCTTTTCGATAGCCCACGCTTTCATGGCTCCGGCAACCTGGCCTGCAATGGTACGGTTTACGGAAGCACCGTGATCTACACAATCTTTTAGCTGTTGATACACCTCTTTGGAGAGATAATTTTTCATTACCTTCAAGGTAAATACATTCGAAGCAAAAATTTCCTTGGAGCGTACAGCATCCAAAGGCTCCGTTAAGGGACGGGTCTGAATGAGTTCTAATGCTTTAAAACGAGGATTCATAAAAGTTAATTGTTTAATTTGGGTGCAAAAATAATAAATTTTTATTAATACAATAGAAAAAAAATATTTTTTACGCTTAAATTACAGGTGGTTTTCATTTTTTTTAGTTAAACACGAGGAGAAACTCAAATTTTATCCTAAAAAAGAAGAAAAGGCAGTTTCCTTTTATTTCAATTCATCTTCATCAATCACTTAGTGATACACTATTATAAACAAGGTAAACTCTCACCCCTTCAATTTGTGTAATTTTTTTCATAAAAGAATAAAAATAAAAAATTAATGAATTATTATCCCCTCAAATACTTCTGTTCAAACATTTAAAGGCTTTTTTCTGTTTTTTAATAAAAACAAAGCGATGTCAAACCGTAAATTTCTCATTGCAGCGTCTGTTTTGGGCGCACTTGCAGTAGTCCTGGGGGCATTTGGTGCACACGGGCTTAAAAATATCCTTACTCCCTATCAGTTAGAGATATGGAATAAAGGCGTTTTTTATCAGTTTATCCATGTCTTTGCAATCTTTATCAGCGGGTTCCTGAATATTCATTACCCCGGCAAGGCTTTCCGCTACGCGCTCTTATTCTTTTTGGGAGGGATTCTGTGCTTTTCGGGTTCTTTATACTTTCTGGCACTCAGGGATAGCATTCCGCTACCGGTTGCATTGCTGGGACCTGTTACTCCGTTTGGGGGCGTATTGTTTATTGCAGGCTGGGCAGCACTGACAACAGGGATTTACAGGATAAATATCCCGGAAAACAAATAACTATAAATAACTGATAATTAAATATATGATACATTCATATTGTATATTTTCGTTACAGGGACAGAGAAAAACTGTTTCCTATTGTGGTATTAAATAAAAAAGATATTATCTTTGTCACAGTTTTGCCTTTCAGGGGCGATTCTTTCTTTCTGTAAAAAATCTAAAAGAATAATAATGAATATGGATATCATAGAGCGTTTGGATGCTATCGAAGAAAAATATGCGGAAACACTGGACGAAACCCGCGAAACCGCAATTGCGGAAATTATTGAACTGCACAGCGAAATAATGGAGAGTGCTCCTGATGAGATTGACCGGTTCACAGTACTTTCTGCCGATGTCTTGGGAGGCGTTTACCTTCCTTATCTATTCTGGTATAAACTCGGAGAGTTTTATGACGGATACGAAGACGCAAGAATTTTCCTTCAGGAGTTGATAAAGATATTTTCTGAATCCAACTTTGAAGAGGAAGAGCAAAGAAAAATGAAGTCGCTGCTCGTAGCGTATTTTGCTAAAGAAAAAGAATTTGAAATAGATAAACTCCGGGTAATGGTGGTGGACAAAGCACATCATACCGTAAAGGAATATTTCAATAAATTACTTCAGTTCGCTCAGAAAAACCAAAAAGCGACTCAGATGTATTGTGATAAGTTTGAAATCCTGAAAGAATATCAGCCGGATTTCCAGCTTTTACAAAAACCCCTTACCAAACTACAGGAGTTACTATAAAATATCAGCCGGAAATCGTTACGCTAATACAATGAATCACGGCATCAGCGAATTCGGTCATGTATTGCTCTACCTTGCAGGTGGAGCAATATTTATTGGCCTCATTGCATTGCTTAATAAACTCCTCGCCCCCAATCACCCAAACCCCGAAAAACTCACCACTTATGAGTGTGGGGAAGATCCTGTCGGAAATGCCAATGTGCAGTTTAACATCCGGTTTTATGTAGTCGGGCTTATTTTTTTGATTTTTGATGTCGAAATTCTCTTTTTATTTCCGTGGGCTACCATATTTGCAGACGTGAAAATCATACAGAATGTGCCTTTGTGGGGCGTTTTTGCACTCGCAGAAATGAGTATTTTTGTAGTGATTTTACTCCTTGGACTTTTGTATGTATGGGTAAAAGGAGATTTGGAGTGGATAAAGCCCGAAGCATTGGAGCCTGAAAGAATTAATCCTGTGCCGGATTCCCTGTACGAGGAAATTAACCGGAAGTACACCTATCAATCCACTGTAAAAAAAACACAGGCCGGGGTAACTCCCTGAGGTTACTTTCCGTTATCTTCATTTACATACAGGAATAAGGCGGTTTGGGAGGTGTCATTTTTTTTTGCCTTGCCATTATGGCCAAAAGCCGTAGTTTTGTAGTGTTTATTACAAAAAATATTTAAATCATCTTTCATAATGGGGATATCATTCAAACGAATTGCACTGATTTCTGTTATTCTGCTTTTTATGCCGTTCTTCTCAAGCGGGCAAACGCAGAATATCCGCGTCGGAGAGTGGCAGGCTTATACCGGACATTTTCAATGCGTCAGGTCTGCTTCAGACGGAGGCAGTATTTTTACGATTACTCAGGGTGGCATGTTTTCCTATGAAATTTCTTCCAAAGAACTTCGCTCCTTTAGTACGGTAAATCAAATGAGCGACATTCGTCCGGGTACGATTTATTACAATTCCCCTACGCAACAGTATTTTCTGGGCTATGACGACGGAACCCTTGACTATTTCTCTGACCCGGAGCAAATTACAGCCATTACTGACATTGAGAGAAGTGTATTTTATACCCAGAAAAAAATATATGATATTACAGGAGATGATGAATACCTTTATGTAGCCACTGAGTTCGGAATGGTTATTTTTGATTTAGCCCTGATGGAGCCTAAATTTTCTGTAACCAAAGTAGGGAATAGCCTTGTACGCTCCAAAATCAATGCCGTCTCGCTTTTCAAAGACAGAGTCTGGATTTCAGTAGGAGATACCGCTTTATTCTCCGCACCCGCACAGACTCCGAACCCGGGAGACCCTTCTATCTGGGTAAAAGAAACCGCTGCCAATAATTTTCCCGGAGGAAATATCTCCGGATTAGAGGCTGATGATACCCATATCTATGCGATCGTAAACGGAAAAGTCTATTATTCTTCCGGTACTGAATGGCTTCTCTTTCCGGTAGTTGGTTCTTTTTTTGGAGGATACACTATCATACGGGAGTCTGATGATAAAAATTATTTCATTATTGCTTCGCCGGGAGAAGTCAGGCTTCTCGAAAAAAATGGTACCGAAAAACTGAGCTTTCAAACTACCGGATATATTCAGGATGTATATTATAAAGATAATGTGTTTTATGTGGCAACTTTTTACGAAGGGGCCTACCGTTTCGAAAATAATGGGACAGAACGCATCTCCATCATCCCCAAAGGACCTCTCACCAATGATTGCACCGAACTGGCAGCCGGAAACGGAGAGTTGTACATTGCTCCCTTAGGCTACGACGCAACCTTTGCTCCTACAGCCAGCAGTTCAGGAATTCACTATTTTAATAAAGGTACTACCTACAGTGAAAATTCCGGATGGAAAAACCTGAAAGGCGGAGACGGTTTACCCCAAAACCGTGCAAACTGGAACTATGCAAGAGGAGTATATGATGACGAAACCGGTTATGCATTCATGGGCTCTTTTGGCAAAGGACTCGCAAAGCTCAAAAACGGTGTACTGGAAGCCTATTATGATTGCGCAAACTCCGGAATCACTACTATGGAAAATCCCTGTGATACCACCCGCTTCGAAAATACCCGCGTTTCGGGAGTAGATATTGACTGGCAAAGAAATATCTGGATAACGATTACACTCGCTCAAAATCCCCTTCAGACACTTGCTGCCGATGGTAACTGGTATAATATGAGAGATGATTTTATCAGTTCTTCCTCTCAGATAAGCGGATTATTAGTGGATGACTATACCAATAAATGGATGATGGTCAGAAGAGGCGGACTGATAGTCTATAATGACAAAGGCACACTGGCAAACACAGCTGATGACGTATTTGTACGCCTTGGGGCTAATCCGGGTCAGGGAGATTTACCCTCTGCCAACGTTTATTCTCTGGCAAGAGACAAGGAGGGCGATGTCTGGATTGGAACGGATGAGGGAGTACGGATTATGTACAGTAATTTCCTCTATGATTTATCCAACGGTCAAAGTGCGGATGTAAGAGCGCCTATTCTGGATGGTTATCCCCTCCTCAGAACCGAAAGCATCAATGCGATTGCGGTGGACGGCGGAAACCGGAAATGGCTGGGCACTAACAACGGAGTTTTTCTTGTATCCGCTGACGGTCAGGAAATTATCGAATATTTTACTCAAAAAAATACGCCTTTACCCTCCGACATTATCACCGATATCAGCATTGATAATAGTACCGGCGAAGTATTTTTTGCAACCACCAAAGGCGTAGTCAGTTACAGAAGCGGCATTACCACAGGAAAACAGGAGTGTGAGGAAGTGCTCGTCTTTCCAAATCCCGTGAACTCCGGATATGACGGATACATTACGATTACCGGACTTTCCGCAGAATCTGTGGTGAAAATCACTACGGTTTCCGGCTCACTCGTAAGGGAATTGCAGGGAGAAGGCGGCAGTGCAGTTTGGGATGGAACCGATATTCAGGGAAAAAAAGTAGCAAGCGGAGTTTATCTTGCTTTTGCCGCCAATTCCAATGGGGAAAAATCCTGCGTTGGCAAATTTACAGTGGTGAAGTAATATTTTACCCCCTTCTCCTTTCAGGTAAAAACGGCATCTCCGTCTCCGGCCTGAACCATAAAAGGCGTGTCTTTCAGGGCGGCTTTCAACTCATGCGTAATTAAAAACTGTTTGGATATTTCTTTCCGGAAAATAAAAGGAAATGTACTTTCCCGAAGTCTTTCTTTAAGGTCAGGATGAAATATCGTAATAGTATCTACATCCCACAGACAGGCATAGTGTAAAATCAGGTTTAAAATCAAAGAGGAATCATCCGGTTTCAGATAAGCATACGGAACCTTCAGGTGTCCGTCCCGGTTTACGAGTACAATAAACGCCCTGAGTTGTCCGGAATCATCGTGTACATTCAGATAAAACCGCTGATAAACCGGGCTGTTTACCGTAAAATAATACCGTTTACTTTCATAATCTGGCTCTTTTTTCTGTACAACCCAGGGAAAGTCTATAATCCATTCCAGTTCAGTTTTATTCCTCCGGAAAAGCATATTCTGCTGAAAATCAGCAATCCAACTCTCCGTTTCAGGGCTTATCTTTTTGACAGATTCGATTCTTAAATTCAGAACCGGCAATCGTTTTCGGGCAATCCCCTTCAAAATCCCAAAGAAACCCGTAAGCATCCGGTCGGCAACCCATAATAATGGATTTAAAGGCTTCAGGAAGGGTTTACGGCCAGGCAAAATACCCGAAGCATCCGATTTGAAATAAACCCTGATTCCTTTTATTTCGATCAGCGGAGCAAAAGACCCGGAACTGAAATACAGCTGTCCTGCTTCATGCGTGAAATCCGTCAGAATCACTCTTCTCCCGTATTTTTCCAAAGCCGCACTCATCAGTATTCTGGCGATTCCCTTCCCTCTGAATTCAGGATTTACCCACAGACAACTCAGCCAGCCGGATTTTATCTTTTGTTGATTTGCAATAAAATAATCCGGAAGGACACCCATATAACCCGTAAGGGTACCCGACTGAAAAGCACAAATCAACAACACATCCTCTTTAGAAGCATTCGGATTTTTGATATGAGAAACAGCCCGAATCCGGCTGATGGGAATATCCGGCATACCGGCATACTCCGCCGAATCAATCCACTCCATTAAGGCTTCTGCTGTAAAAAAACGGACTTCCATCTTATCTTTTGATTGTGTTTTTACCGGAAATGGCTTTCAGACTATAATACAAATATGCTTTATACAAAACCCATTCAACACCCTCACTTTTTCCCCCCTCCATCGCAATGCGCTGAAAATGAAATTTTTCTTTCTCTTTTTTCAGCCCGGCGCACCCAAAAGAAAGGGACATTTTTGCTTTTTCTTCCGGATTTTCAGGGTAAAAATAACGAAAAAACCCATCCGTTATTTTATAATCGGTAAAAGGAAACGAGAAATACCGTTCCTTAAGCCCAAAAAGCGAAGCTAGAAAATCCAAAGAATGCTCCGTTTGCCATAGCTGCTCAGAAAGCGGAATTTTGTAATAGTGAGGGTGATTTACGCTATGCGCACCAATCTGAAATCCCCTTGCAAGGAGGTTGGAAATCTGTTCCGTGGTAAGATAGGGTTTTTCCTTTTCCAGGAAATCCTCAAAAGAAACCGCCCACAAACCGGCAATGAAATCAATCACTGCCTCGTACTCATGCCCGGCAGAAAGCAGAAAATGACGGAGAGAGGAATGCCCGGAGAGAGAAGAATCATTCGTCAGTTTTTGAATTTCCCGAAATGAAGCATGAGCGGGCGGAAGTTTTTTCAAAGTTTCCAGACAAAGGCTCGCTTTATACCGGAAAAACAACGCCTTATTATCCACAAACCCGCTGTTTACAAAAAATATTGCCGGAATCCCCTTTTTTTCCAGTATCGGAGCGATTACGTCAATACATTCCCGGAGCCCGTCATCAAAAGAGAGTAAAAAAGTATTTTTTTCAGGGAATATGCCCGCTTTGGTCCATTTCCCGTAATCCTGAACGGAAACCGGCTCATAGTTTTTGAGTAAAAAATCAAGGTCTGCCACAAATTCCTTCTCCTTTTTTACCGCGTATAAATTCCGGAGATGCGGCATGGGTTTGTCACTGACAGCATGATAAAAAGGCAGAATATGCCTTTGTCCTGTAATCCGTGTAAAAAAACGCAGCAGATTCATGAAGCAGTAATTTTGATTTTTATTGAGAATAAAACCCTGTTAATTAACTATTTAACATAATTTTGCAAAAATAATACTGAAAATGTATTTCCAAATGCAGTATCGGCGGTACAAATTACATTGAAAAAATAGTATTTTTGTAAAAAACTCAAAAAAATAAGCAATGAATTTTATTCATCCCAAAACTGACTACATCAGGATTACCGAAAAATTCACTTCCGATGCCACACCATTATGGGGTATAATGACCCCTCAGCACATGCTGGAGCACTTACTGTTTGTACTAAAAGCCGGAACGGGGAAAATTCCTGTATCCGTAGTGACTCCGGAAGAGAAAATCCCGAGGACAAAAGCGTTTCTTATGAGCGAACATCCAATGCCAAGGGATTTTAAGGCCCCTTATATTCCCAAAGATTCTTTATTCCCTTTGGAGTTTCCTGATTTTGAAACAGCGAAAGCAAAATTAGCGGAGGAAATTGATTTTTTCTATGAGTATTATGAAAACAATCCGGAAGCCGTTTTCCCTCATCCTGTTTTTGGGTATTGCAACAAAGCGGAATGGGATATGATGCAACGAAAACATTTTACGCATCATTTTACTCAATTTGGAATATTATAAATGAAGTACGAAGCCCGCATATTCACCAAAGAAGCAATTGACCCGCAAAAATGGGATGACTTTATTCACCACTCTTCTCAGGGTTGTCTCTATGTACAATACTGGTATATGGAACTCGTCTCGCCGGAGTGGAAGGCTGTGATTGTTTCTGACGAAAAAGGCTGGGTTGCCGTTATGCCTTTGAATATGCTGCGAAAGAAAGGATTTACTTTCAGCGTACAACCCATACTTTCACAATACTGGGGCATTTATTATAATGCAGACGATTTTGGGGGAAACTATGAAAAATACAGTTTTATCCGTTCATTAACCACCGAGATTCTGAAGGTACTGCCCCGTTCCGATTATTTTCAGTATTCCTTCGCTCCGGAGTGGGAATATGCACTTCCCTTTTACTGGAAGAATTATTCCCTTCATTTCCGGTACACCTATTGGCTTGACTTATGTCCTCAGGAAGAGGTTTTGTGGAAAAAGATGGATTCACCCCTTCAGCGGCAAATCAAAAAAGCATTAAAAAGTGAACTCCGGGTAGAAAAAAGCAACGATACCGGCATTCTGATTTCGCTGCTCAGCAAAAATGTTTCCGGAGGAAAGGACCTTATCGGCACATCCAACAAAAAGGAAGTGCTGGAAATTCTGAAAAAAATTGCGGAAAAACTGATTGAAAAGCAATGTGGTTTTTTATACATCACCAAAGATACACAACAAAACATTCTTTCTGCGGGTTTATATGGATATTATCAGAAAAAATGTATTTATTTAGCAGGCGCATTGGAACCGGAGTCTGCAAATTCAGGGGCAATGGCTTTGATGATGTGGACAGCAGTCAGAGAGTCGGCAAATCAGCATTATTCCGTTTTTGATTTTGAAGGCTCAATGATAGAAAATGTGGAACGCTTTTTCCGGAAATTTGGCGCATATCCCGTAGTATATCCCGAAATTATTTATAACAATTTACCTTTTTATATAAGATGGATTACAAAATTGAAATCTTAGGGCGAAAAGATTCTTACATTTCGCAGATTATGTGTGAAATAAGAGACAGAGAAATTCAGAAAGACAGAAGGCGTTTCCGGAGCAATCTCGAAAAGCTCGGAAATATTCTGGCTTATGAAATCAGTAAGTCCCTGAAATATGAGGAGGTTACAGTTACGACTCCTTTAGGAATGTCACCGGGCAAAGTGCTCAAAAATCAGCCGGTAATCGTTTCTATCCTCAGGGCAGGGATTCCGCTTCACAACGGATTTCTGAATATGCTTGACCTGGCCGACAACGGATTCATTTCCGCCTATCGTCATCATACAAAAGGGAACGAATTTGTAATAAAATTAGAGTACCTTGCGTCTCCGGATTTAACCGACAGAGACGTAATTCTGCTGGACCCGATGATTGCCACCGGAAAAAGCATCATTCTTTGCTATAATGCACTGAGAGAACTCGGAATTCCCAGAAGTATAATCATTGCGGGAGTAATCGCAAGTGATGAAGGGCTTGAAAATGTGCAAAGGCATATTCCCGAAGCGGAGATTTATGTGGGAGAGGTAGATATGGAACTTACAGCGAAGGCGTATATCGTACCCGGGCTGGGAGATGCGGGAGACCTTGCGTTCGGCCCGAAATAATACTCCTGATAGGCTTAGGTAAAGCCCTGTTTCAAAATCATTCAATGAGTAGAAAGCGTACAATATGCCAATAGAATCCTCTTATATATTATACATTATAAATATACTGCTCAGGGTTTCCCTGTTTTCGCTGGAGCACTGGTATAAATATTTTATCGTAACGATGCTTTGCACAGTAAAATACTTTGCAGGGGTATTGTATGCAGGAGTGGAAGGCCTTAATTTTTGGGAAATATGGTTATTCGGAACGCTGGGCGGAGTGATTGGGGTAATTTTTTTTAGCTTTACCGGTTCCGGTATCCGGCATTTTTATTTAGAAAGGCGAAAAAAGAAAAATCTTCAGATTAATTACCGCCGGGCAAAAAAATGGTATCTCTTCTGGAAAAAATACGGGATATGGGGAGTGGCCCTCATCAGTCCTTTTATTTCTCCGATGATTAGTGTATTTATTGCCCTTGCGTTCAGTGAATCGCCCAAAAGAATTACAAAAGTAATTTGTACAGCTATCATCATTTGGTCGCTGATTTTTGCATTGGTTCTGGAAATCCGGAAATTCGGGTTATTTTAAACCGTATGAAACGGGAGAAATCGCCATCAAAACAAAAAAAAGTTATAAATAATCAAGGATTTTATCTTTTTTATAAATAAAGTTTGTCAAAAAGAATATTTTGTTTCAATTTTACACGCAATTTCGGAAGGGTGTAAAATGTATCCTTTGGAAGTAATCAATTTTTTAATTCACAGATTCATTAATGTCGTAAAATATGACGTTTGATTCCATTTTTCAAATCGCGTTTTTTTGGTTTTTCGCAATACTCGGTATTGCAGGAGGGATTGGCCTGATTACACAAAAAAATCCGGTAATGGCAGCACTTTCTCTGATTCTGAATTTTTTCAGTATTGCCGGATTATATCTTTCATTACAGGCGGAATTTCTCGCTGTAATTCAGATTCTGGTTTATGCCGGAGCAATCATGGTATTGTTTCTGTTTGTAATCATGCTTCTGAATATGCAGGACGAGCAAAATCAGCAGTTTGATGTGATGAAAGGCCTTGCTTTTCTGCTCGGTCTTGGGTTTTTCGGAGAGCTGCTCTTCGTCTTCAATAGTTTTATGGGTAAAAGTGTAAGCGGCGCATTTCCTCTTGGCAAAGTAGAGCCAATCGGAATGCAGATGATGACTAATTACCTGTTTCCTTTTGAGATGATTTCAGTTGTATTACTTGCAGCATTGATTGGAGCAATCATCATTGCAAAAAAACATTCTTATAAATAAAATTTAAATAATTATTTCAATATATGGAACCGAATGCTTTCATGTATCTTACCGTTGCTGCTGTAATGTTTGCCATTGGAGTGGTTGGGGTATTGACCCGCAGAAACGGAATCGTAGTATTTATGTGTGTGGAGCTTATGCTGAACGCCGTGAATTTATCACTCATTACTTTTTCCAAAATGCACTCTGTAGCAGCTGCTGCAGGAGGAGCCGCCGCTAATGTAAATCCGGCAGCAGGCTCAATGATGGTATTTTTCGTAATGTGCGTAGCTGCCGCAGAAGCGGTTGTAGGTCTGGCTATTGTCATCTCAATATTCAGAAACAAACTCCATATTGATATTAATGATGTAAATATTTTTAAATGGTAAACTTATAAAAAACAGATACCGATAAATATATGAGTAATACCGTACTTTCATTAATCGTGTTACTTCCTTTGGCGGGAGCTGCCCTCATCGGACTTACAGGATTTCTTAATGAGCGATTCCGTCACCAGGAAAAACTCATCGGACTAATCGCTACTTCAGCGGTTGCCATTCCTTTCTTCATTATTCTGGCAGCTTTTCTTCAGTTCACTTCCGGGCACGGAGAGCATCATGACGCCATTCGTTTTTCGATTATTCCATGGATTGAAACCGCAGGAATAAAAATAAATTTCTCCTATCATCTGGATCAGCTTTCCCTGCTTATGGGGATGATTGTAACCGGAATCGGGTCTTTGATTCATATTTATTCCATCGCATACATGCATCATGATAAAGGATTCTATAAGTTTTTCCTTTATCTTAACCTGTTTATCTTTGCCATGCTTAACCTGATTCTCGGGGACAATATGGCGGTTCTTTTCCTCGGTTGGGAAGGCGTGGGCGTGTGCTCTTATCTGCTTATCGGATTCTGGTATGAAGACATGGAAAAAGCAAAAGCCGCTCAAAAAGCATTCGTTGCCAATCGTATCGGAGACTTTGCGATGATTGGGGCAATGTTTATGATTTTTGGTCAGGTTCATTCCCTTAATTTTGCAGACATCAATGCAAGTGCCGGCAGCCTTGGAGATAATGCTTTCTGGATTACGCTCCTGCTTTTCATCGCAGCTACCGGTAAATCGGCTCAGATTCCTTTATATGTATGGCTCCCGGACGCAATGGCAGGCCCTACGCCTGTATCTGCATTAATCCATGCTGCTACCATGGTTACCTCCGGTATATACCTCATTGCCCGTATGCATCCGGTATTTAATGTGCCCGCTGCAGAACCGGTTTTGATTGTAATTGCGGTAGTGGCGGCGGCTACTGCTATCCTTGCGGCGCTTATCGCTATCGCTCAGAATGACATTAAAAAAGTACTCGCATATTCTACCGTTTCCCAGCTGGGCTTTATGTTTATGGCGCTCGGTGCAGGTGCATATACTACGGCTATCTTCCACGTAATGACTCACGCTTTCTTCAAAGCCTGTTTATTCCTTGGTTCCGGTTCGGTGATTCATGCAATGCATCATTACTTTGATGAAACCCATGAACACAAAGACCCTCAGGATATCCGTTTTATGGGAGGGCTGAAAAAATATATGCCCGCAACCGGTATGACATTCTGGATTTCCACCCTGGCAATTGCAGGGATTCCCGGACTTTCCGGCTTCTTTTCCAAAGATGAAATTCTGGCCAACACCTTTTTCTCCGGATTTGACCACGGCTCCATTTATTTTATCGTATGGCTTGTAGGTACAATCACTGCCTGCCTTACCGCTTTCTATATGACGCGTCTTACGTATCTTACTTTCTTCGGAGAGGCAAGATATAAAACCGACAAACATCATCCCCATGAAAGCAGTCCTTTGATGACAATTCCCCTCTGGATTCTGGGTATTCTTGCCGTAGTAGGCGGATATCTCGGACTCCCTGCCGGCGTTTTCGGTCATAATGCCCACATTCTTAATCACACATGGTTTCACGGGCTGATTAATAACCGTGACCTTGAGCATACAATGCATGAGCATATCGCTCTGGAATACGGACTGCTTGTACTTGCTATCGCCATTGCGGTTGGAGTTGTCTATTTTGCCTATAACTTTTATGCCAAAAACGGACTGGAAGGAGATGAAAAAGTAAAAAAAGTATTCGGCAGTATGTACAAATGGATGGAAAACAAATTCTATGTGGATGAATTTTATGAAAAAACCATTCTTAAGCCTTTTGTCTGGGCAGGGGATAATATCGTAGTATGGTTTGATAAAAATATCATTGACGGAGTAATCAACGGCTCGGCAAGTGCTACTGCTGCTGTCGGAGACGTAATCCGCAGAATGCAAACAGGATATGTAGCGCATTATGCACTCATTATTTCTATTGGAGTAGTCATTATCATTGGCTACCTTATTTTAGGATAATGACTTCCTTTACAGAAGTTCTCCTGTTTTTAAAATCCAAATAAATATAAATTTTTCATAAGTAAACGGAGCCGCTTGCGACAAGTGGTTCCGTTTTTTGTACATAAACAGGTGGATTCAGATAAGCTCATCAAAATATCAGTTGGTGTTGTCCGGATTTCTTCCGAATTTTGCACGGATTTTAAGAATTTTGACATCAAATCCTTTTGAACTGGTAACAATTTCAGAACATTTTCAGTTAATAAGCGAATAATAGTATATCTAACATCTTAATTTGTAATTCAATCAATAAAATCTTATGAAAAAAGTAGCATTTATTTTCACATTTTTCTCTCTTACATTTTTGTTGTTTAACTCAGCTTTCGCTCAGGACGAAAAAGCAAACACCGTTCTGAAAACCGCTAAGGCAAAACTGGAAGGGATGAACGATTTTACGGCTTCTTTTAAATATACTTTATCCGGACCTAACGCCAAAAATGCCAGTAAATCCGGTAAAATTAAATACAAGAAAGGAAAATTCCGCGTTGAAATGGGCGATCAGGAACTGTATTGTGATAAAAACAAACTGTGGGTATTCCTTAAAAACGACAATGAGGTAAACGTAACGCCTTATGACGCCAATGACGGACTTGATATCGAACAAATATTCAAAACCTATCAGCAGGCTTCCAAAGCGAAATACGAAGGAGATGAAACGGTACACAATATTGCCTGCTTCAAAATTTACATTGCAAGCACTTCTTCCAAATCCGATTACAATCAGGTTCGTCTCTGGATCAACAAAAACTCCCACTATCTTGAGAAAGCAGAACTTACTGACCGCCGCCAGGTAAAAACCATCTACGAATTCAGTAATATCAAAACCAACAATGGTTTGTCTGATAACGAATTCAGATTTGATGTAGCGAAGCACCCCGGCGTTCAGGTGTACGACGAAACCAACTAATTATCAATATTTAACCGGATTTTTCAGCCGGATAGTACAGAGGTGGATTTTTCCGGGCGGAAAATTCACCTCTGTTTTTTTTGCTTTTTTTCAAACACAGACAACTGCTATTAGTTTAAGGGGTAATATATTTTATAGCGGGACAGGATGATAAAAAAAATATTCGTTTTTCTGGGATTTATATGGGCTGTTTCAGGAGCCGTTGCTCAGAGATATACCCTGAGCGGATTCGTTAAGGACTCAGTGACCGGTGAGATCCTATCAGGCGCAATCATTCAGAACACCTCCAACCCTCAGGAAGGAACCTATTCGAATGAATATGGTTTTTTTTCTCTCACCGGTGAATCAGAAATTGAGACATTCAGTATTTCTTATCTTGGCTATATAACCCGCTCATGCAGAAAAGAAGAAGGAAGCGGAGGCGTAATCCGGATGGTTCAGGATGCTCTTTCCGGTCAGGAAATCGTCATCAACAGCGAACTTGCGAACCGGAACGTCATCAACAATGAAATGGGAAGACTCTCCCTGAATATTCAGACCATCAAGAAGGTGCCCGTACTGCTTGGAGAAGTGGATATTCTCAAAACAATTACCCTGTTGCCGGGGGTAAAACAGGCTACAGAAGGAAGCACCGGGTTTTCGGTACGGGGAGGAGGAGTAGATCAGAACCTGATTTTACTCGATGACGCAGTAGTGTATAACCCCTCTCACCTTGCCAGTTTTCTTTCTGTTTTCAATGGAGATGCAATCAAAGGGGTAGAGGTAATCAAAGGCTCAATTCCCGCAAATTTCGGGGGAAGGTTATCCTCTGTCATGAATATCACGATGAAAGACGGAAACAATCAGAAGTTTACCGGTAGCGGAGGAGTTGGACTGCTCACTTCCCGTCTTTCGCTTGAAGGTCCCATCGTAAAAGGAAAAAGTTCATATATGATTTCCGGCAGAAGAACTTTTTTTGATTTGCTTACGGTTCCTTTTCTGCCCAAAACCTTCAAGGGAAATACCTATTATTTCTACGACCTGAATTTCAAGGCAAACTATATTTTATCGGATAAAGACCGGGTTTATCTTTCCGGATATACAGGACAGGATGTATTTAAATTTAATCTTCCTACGGGGGTTGGTGTAAGGGTAAATATTGATTATGGCAATCAGATTGCCGCCTTAAGGTGGAATCATATCTTTAATTCCCGCTTATTTTCCAATACTACCCTTTCCTACAACCGGTATCACATCACTTACGATTCCAAACTCGGGGAAAATACGCTTTATATCCCTTCATTTCTTCAGGATGTATCCCTGAAAAATGATTATCAGTATTTTGCCAGCAATAAATACACCCTGAAATTCGGGGCGCAGTATCAGTACCACGTCATTACGCCCGGTGAGTCTGAAAGCAATCAGTCCGGTACAATCGTACGGTCTTCTATCCCGCCTCAGAAAGCCGATGAAGCCGCAGTATATTTTTCCAGCGACTATGAACCCAATGAGAAACTAACGTTTAACTTCGGGCTCCGGTACTCTCTCTTTAACCTGAAAGGCCCTTATACTCCCTATGAATATGATTCCACAGGAGTAGTGATTTCACAGGGAGCAGAAATTCCCCGCGGAAAATCGGTGCAGTTTTACAGTGGGCTGGAACCCCGGTTTTCTGCAAGATATATCCTCAACAGAAATACTTCCCTTAAGGCCGGATATGCACGCACCTATCAGTACATTCAGCTGGCTACGGCCTCTTCCGGATTGCTGCCGACCGATATATGGATTGCCGCCAACCCCAATATTCTTCCTCAGCGCGCCGATCAGTTTTCGGTAGGATATTTTCAGAATTTTGACAAAGACAAATACGAAGCCTCTGTTGAATTATACTATAAGCCGATGATTAATCAGGTAGAATTACAACCGGGCGCACCTTTGGTTTTTATAGAAAATATAGAAAGATATATGTTTTTTGGAAAAGGACTTTCCTATGGAGCAGAGTTTTTTCTGAGAAAAAATTCAGGAAAAACCACCGGATGGATTGGATATACCCTTTCTAAAACAACCCGTACCTTCGCCGATATCAATCAGGGCAATCCGTTTCCGTCCCGGAATGACCGGAGACATGACTTTTCTTTGGTGATTAATCATACTTTCAGCGAAAAATGGTCAGGCTCTCTCAACTGGGTATTCAGGTCCGGGAATCCTATTACCCTTCCGACAGACCGGTTTACCTATTTTATGGGCTATCCCGGTCAGCAGCCGGTACCTTCACTGAACTACACCTCCCTGTACACGTCCACCAATACGTACAGAATGCCCCTGTATCACAGGGCTGATATCTCATTTATTTATACCCCAAAACCTAAAAAAGTAAAAAAAATCCACTCAACCTGGAATTTCTCCGCCTATAATCTGTACAATAAACTGAATCCTTTCTTTATCTTTCTGGATACAGACCCGGACACCAGTAAGCTGAGCACAAAAGCCATAACCGCATTTCCGCTTATCCCTTCCGTTACCTGGAACTTTACCTTTTGAGTAAAGAGATTTCTGTTTTACATACATTTTTTTCAGGCGTTTGGAAGGAAATGAGGCTGATGTTTTTTCTCCTTACGTAAAACCGCATTTTTATTTATAAAAGAAAAGAAGTATATTTGCAAAACAAAGGTGTTATGAGTGGAGTATGATGAATCGCATTTGTCGTTTTCATAAAAGCACATTTCCATTCAAAACCGTTGAGTGGAATCAGTTCTCAT
>JAIBAH010000086.1 GCA_019695295.1 Bacteroidia bacterium
TGATTTTGATGAAAATATCGCTTGTAATCCGATTCATCAAATCCTTTTTGCTCAATTTTTTTCCGTTTATATTCCATCACGCAAAGATACTATCTTTTTTTGACTTTATCAGCCGAAAGGGAATAAGCCGTAACGCAAAGTAAAATAAATTTAAAAACATATCCAAATTATTGTTTGAATTTGTTGTGTGTCGAAAATTGCTGACAACCTCCATACTTGGGATGTATGTATGTGGGAAACAGCTGAATGAGCGAAAGGCAAAAACCCAAATCAGACACTGCTGATTTTTCAGGATAATTTCCCTCTTTTTGTATAAACCAGGGAAAAACAGTAATTTTGAACTATAATTACTAAAAATCAGAATTGTTTCATGAATAAATCACTGCTTTTCCTACTACTTAGCCTATTGCTTGTAATGTCCTGCAAAAAACCGAATCAGCATAACGATTTGAAAACCAATGACCCACATTCATACTCAAAACCAGAGGAAGCAGTGGTAAAACACCTTTTTCTGGATATTACTGCTGATTTTGAGCGGAAAATTATCCATGGATGTGCCAATCTTGATATTGAAAGAAAAGGAAATACAAAAGAAATCATCCTTGATACCAAAATGTTGACGATAGACTCAGTGTATGTAACAGAAAATAAAGGGAAAAAATACAAGGCTACTTTCCGTTTGGGAGAGGGAGACAGTATTCTGGGAAAACCGCTTCATATCTCCATCGATGAAAATACTCAAACGGTGCATGTATATTACAAAACAAGCCCTGAGGCAGAAGCGTTACAGTGGCTTACTCCTCAGCAGACCCAAGGGAAAAAATATCCCTGCTTGCTCACTCAGTCTCAGGCAATCAATGCAAGAACCTGGATTCCGATTCAGGATGGCCCGGGAATTCGTTTTTCCTATTCGGCTATGGTCAGGGTTCCCAAAGAATTGCTTGCGCTGATGTCTGCTGAGAATCCTGTGCAAAAAAATAAGGATGGTGTGTATCATTTTTCCATGAAACAAATCGTTCCGGCGTATCTGATGGCTTTGTCCGTAGGTGATTTTGCCTTTGCTGAAATCAGTAACCGGTGCGGAGTCTATGCGGAACCTTCCATGCTGGAAAAGTGCAAAAATGAACTGACCGAAACGGAGGAAATGATACAACTTGCCGAAAAAATGTACGGGAAATATGCATGGGAAAGGTACGATATTCTGATTTTGCCCCCGAGTTTTCCTTTTGGAGGGATGGAAAATCCCCGTCTGACTTTCGCTACCCCTACGATTATTGTAGGAGACCGCTCATTGGTGAGCCTTGTAGCACATGAGCTCGCTCACTCTTGGTCAGGGAATCTCGTTACCAATGCCAACTGGAATGACTTCTGGCTGAATGAAGGTTTTACCGTTTATTTTGAATACAGAATCATGGAGGCACTCAAGGGAAGAGATTATTCAGAAATGCTCGCGATTCTCAGTCAGCAGGAGTTGGCGATTACGCTGGAAGACTTGGGCGAAAAATCTCCCGATACCCATCTGAAACTGGATTTAAAAGGCAGAAATCCGGATGACGGAGTGACAGATATTGCTTATATCAAAGGATATTTTTTCCTCAGATTACTGGAAGAAACGGTAGGAAGGGAAAAGTGGGATGGTTTCCTGAAGGCTTATTTTAATGAAAATGCATTCAAAACGATGACAACTGAAAAATTTCTGGATAAACTGGATGCACTGCTTACCCCTGAACAAAAATCAGCGGTAAATATTCAGGCATGGGTGTATGGTCCCGGAATTCCTGCGAACTGCCCTTCCCCAAAATCTACGCTTTTTGCTTCAGTAGATGCCTATCGTCAGAAATATTATGAGAAGGGAAACTGGAATCAGACGGAAACCCAAAACTGGAATACGCATCAGTGGGTGCACTTCCTCAGGGGATTTCCCTCGCCTTCGCCTAAGGAAAAGATTGCCGGAGTGGATAATGTTTTTCATTTTACCGAAAGCCAGAATCCGGAAATTCAGGGAATATGGTTCGAGAAAGCCCTTCAGGCAAAATATGAAAAGGCTTACCCTGCGGTTGAAACATTTCTGGTTAATGTAGGAAGGCGTAAGTTTCTGATGCCTTTGTACAAAGAAATGGCAAAAACCCCTCAGGGCAAAGAGATGGCTTTGAAAATTTATCAGAAAGCAAGACCCAATTATCATCCGATATCGTATATGAGTGTGGATGAAGTATTGAAATAAAGGGGTTTTCATTGCCGAAATTAGAAGCAAAGAGATAAAAACTTTGTGTTTGAGGGATTTAAAAGTAATTTTGCCCCCAAAATACCGTTTGTAAAATAATCGGATGAAAAATACTCAGATTTTCAAAATAATAATGTGTTTCCGGGATTTTGTAAAAAAGAAAAAAATATGAAGTATATCTTAAATATAATAATTTTATTTTCAGGGCTTTGGGTTTCAGTTTATGCGCAAAGTCCTCAGCCTCCGGTAAAGAAAAAAGTTATGCTGGAGTATTCCAAAAATAATATCAAAACCCGGGAAATGGAATTTTACTGGGCAGGGTGGAATTTTGTGGAAAAAAGAGATGTGTACCGCCTGAAAACGCCAAGGGATACCTTGTTTTTTTATTTGGGAAATGAGAAAAACGGAACAGAACGCTACGAGGTAATCCCCCGCGGCGGGACTCCCGGTTCAGGGCCGGATAATTATCTTCTGGCTCAGGTTAAATCCAGACTATCGAATAGCCTGAGTACAATGTCTGAAAGCGATGAGAACCTGAATTATTATAAGTGTCTGGTAAAAGTAATGGGACAATATTCCCTGATATGGTGCGACCCGGATATTTATCCCCTCAAAAAAAATGTGGATGAGTATTATATTGATAAACAATGGGTAAACCTGTCCAAAACCAAAGGAGATGCTATCCGTGCACTCGCAAATATGCTGGAAATTCCCGGTGGAGCTTCCCCTAATTACGAAGAAAAGTACCTGATTTATGATTATCTAAAAAAAATGAATGAGGTTAAGTTTGAAAAGGATGGGAAGAAAAGTTATAGTTTTATCATTCATTCTTCTGTGAAAGAAGGCGAAAGTATAGCCTATTATCAGATAACCGGAAAGGTGTCTGCTGACGGCACTATTTCGGAAAATTCCCGCAAGTCTATTGTTCCGGTAACCTGTGTTTCCAAATAATCCGGAACGATGCGCTATCTGACCCGTACTATCTGGATTCTCTCGCTGATAAGTTTATTTACGGATATGGCAAGCGAAATGCTGTATCCTGTAATGCCGGTATATCTGAAACATATCGGGTTTTCTGTATTGCTGATCGGAATCCTGGAAGGAGTGGCAGAAGCCGTGGCGGGGCTGAGTAAAGGATACTTTGGCAAACGTTCGGATTATTCCGGCAAAAGAGTGCCTTTTGTTCAGTTGGGTTATACCTTAAGTGCACTTTCCAAACCGCTGATTGTGATGTCAGTGTTGCCTTTATGGGTTTTTTGGGTTCGTACATTAGACAGAATCGGGAAGGGCGTACGTTCGGGTGCAAGAGACGCTATTCTTTCGGGAGAGGCAACCCCCGAAACGAAAGGAAAAATTTTTGGCTTTCACCGCTCTATGGATACACTTGGGGCTGTTTTAGGACCACTTTGTGCTTTATGCTATCTTTACTTTTATCCGGAAGATTACCAAACGCTTTTTCTGCTGGCCATTATTCCCGGATTGCTTGCTGTCATCGCTTCATTATTCCTGAAAGAAAAACCGGCTCCACCCAAAACGAATATCCCTGAACCTGCTTTTTTTTCTTTTCTGAATTACTGGAAAGAAAGTCCGGTTCAGTACCGTAAATTAATTGCCGGATTACTTGCATTTACTTTGTTCAATAGTTCGGATGTGTTTTTACTGCTCAAAGCCAAAGACGCAGGGCTAAATGACACGCAAGTAATTGGAGTTTATATTTTTTACAATCTGGTTTATGCACTCTTTGCATTTCCTGCGGGAATCCTTGCCGATAAACTGGGACTAAAGAAAATACTCATTGCCGGATTAGGCGTTTTTGGGCTTGTGTATCTCGGAATGGGATTGACAAACAATCTGTATGTGATAACGGCTTTGTTTTTTCTGTACGGAATTTATGCTGCTGCTACCGAGGGAATTTCCAAAGCGTGGATTAGTAATATTTCAGACAAAAAAGATACTGCTACTGCTATCGGAACATACAACGGTTTTCAGAGTATCTGTACGATGATTGCAAGTGCTCTTGCCGGTTTTTTGTGGTATCAGTTCTCTCCTGGGGTAACTTTTATCGTTACCGCACTGGCTTCAACCCTTGTAATGATTTACTTTGGTTTTTTTGTGCCGGAGAAACAATAGAAAATTCATTTTTTACAATAAATTTTTAATCATTCTCAATTAAATGAAAAAAAACATCAGTCTGGGGCTTTTAATACTACGGTTGGTAACCGGGATTTTAATGCTTTTGCATGGAATCAATAAAATCACTCACGGTGTGGGAGGAATCGGCGAAATGCTTACCGAAAAAGGAATCCCTGAGTTCATCGCTTATGGAGTACTCATCGGGGAAGTAGTAGCACCGGCATTACTCATTGTTGGCTATCGTACCCGTATCGCCGCATTGGTTTTTGCATTTAACTGTCTGATTGCTTTGCTATTGGTACATCTTGACGATGTTTTTACTTTAACCAAACACGGAGGCTGGGCTTCCGAGTTGCTCGGATTGTATTTTTTCGGAAGCCTTGTGCTTTTCTTTACCGGTGGAGGGGAATACGCCGTTTCTTCCAAAAGTAATTGGGATTAAGGGGATGGGTTTTGGTGGGAAATGGGGGAGTTAGAGCGTTATCTTTGATATTTTTTGTAATACTTGCATTTCTAATGACGATTGTATAGTTTTGTCTTATTGGCTCGATTCTGAATTATTTACAAATGTAAAACTTTATTTGGGAGTTCAACTTTCCTCAATTACGAAGCAATTATTGAATCATTCCGCTATCATCTCTTGCCATGCCCAATCCTGAATTCCCCGGTTTTCGTTGGAGAAATTAATTCACGAACATAGTTATTGAATTGATACATTCATTAGTGTGCATATTCTCCTCCCCAAAACCGCAAAAAAGAATCTCTTACCTCTCGATTGGGATAATCCAACTAATAGCGTTTTTCCTGCCTCGCCTTTACTGTAAGATACCCTGTCTGAAACAAAAGAAGTACGTGATTTAAGTTTCTGATGTCAGGTACATCAAATACATCCTCAGTTACCCAGATATTTTCTAAATTATATTGAACATTCGCTGAAAGTAATTTTATCAAAAGAGTGGGCGTACCCGTAGCAAACCAATGATTTTTAAACTCCCTTTGAGCCATAAACAACAAAGTGGAAAACGGAGCATATACCCTTTTTCTGCCGTCCCAGGAATACCCGTTATACCAAACTTTAATTCTTTCTACACACTCAGCATAACTCAAATCATGCTCTAGTCCGATTTCTGTGATTTTTTTTACAAAATACCTTTCTAACTCCACTTGTGTATAGCCACAAATCGTAGAATATTGAAGGTCAAAGGTAATATCCACCACATTATTCAGCACCGAAAACAAAGACACCTTGGCAAAACGCGAAATTCCCGTTACAAAAAAGAAGCGAATATGATTATCCAGGCTCTTAATTACAGAATAGAACTCCCGAATTGTTTCCCTGATTTCATCGGCTTTGTCTAACTCTCCTTTTTCTAAATAATGCAAAATCGGATGGTTGTATTCATCTATTAGAATAACCACTTTTTGTCCGGTTTTTTCGTGGAGCTCTCGAATCAAATTTCTGAAATAATCCTTTAATTTGTCCGGCTCTAAAGTCAGTTGATGCGTGGAGGCAATGTATGACAACTCTTTTATAACGACATCTGCCAGCCCTTTTTCTTTATAATTCAAAGCGTCAAACGACAGATGAATAACCGGATGAGGTGTAAAGTCTATTTTATTTTCAATATAAAGTCCTTCAAATAATTCCTTTCTTCCCTCAAAAATGGCTTTTATCGTACTGATTAACAGCGACTTTCCGAACCTACGGGGGCGAGAGAGAAATACATACTTTCTTTCCGATATCAGGGTATGAATTAAATCCGTTTTATCTATATACACATACCCTCCTTCGCGAACTTCTGCAAAAGACTGTAATCCTATGGGATATTTCTGATTTTCCATTTTTATCTGATTTTCTATGCAAAGATACAAAAAATACAATTATTTAGTGCTGCATTTGCTCCGGACAGGGGTATTTATCCGAAAAAAAACTATCTTTGTCTCGCTGAAAAGTACATTTTATTAAAAGCGGATATATGAAAAAATCAATCGTTTTAAGTTATATGATTGCGGGAGTTTCCTTCCTCTTCGGGCAATTACCTGTAAGCATAGGGAATTTTAAAGGAATCTCTTCTGAGGTGATGAATGAGCAGTATATTACGAAAGTCAATATTGCCGCAGAAAATGCAGGGATTGAAATCATTCCCTTTTCTCAGACAGTGATTAAAGTCCGGGCTGTACAGCAGCAGTTTACAGACGGCTTTTCCTACTCCGTTATTCAGACTCAGGGAAAAGAAGGATATTTTACTCAAATGAAAGAAATCAACGGAGAATGGGTGCTGAGAACGGATTCCTTAATTCTGAAAATTTCCAAAAATCCGGTCAGGTTACGTTTCTATAACCACAAAGAGGAACTGCTGAATGAAGACGAACCTGCCTTTGGGGTTAACTGGATGGGCACTCAGGTTACCTGCTATAAAACCCTTCAGCCGGACGAGAAATTTATCGGATTGGGAGAAAAGACCGGAAATCTTGACCGGAGAGGCAATGCTTTTGAAAACTGGAATACAGACGATTACGGATATGAGGCCAACGCTGACCCCTTGTATGTTTCTACTCCTTTTTATATCGGACTTCATCATCAGCAAAAAAACGTTTATGGTATTTTTTTCGACAATACCTATAAAACCGTTTTTAATTTTGGGGCTTCCAACGACCGTTTTTCTTCCTTTTCGGCTGTGGACGGAGAAATGACGTATTATTTCTTCGGAGGAAGTTCCGTAGAGAAAATTATCAGTGAGTATTCGGATTTAACGGGAAAAATGGAAATGCCCCCCTTGTGGTCACTGGGATTTCAGCAGTGCCGCTGGAGTTATTTCCCGGATAAAGAAGTAAAAACGCTTGCGCAGACTTTCCGGGACAAGCAATTTGGAGGAGATGTGATTTACTGGGACATTAATTACATGGATGCCTGTAAAATTTTTACCTATCATCCCAAAGATTTTACGAATCCCAAATCACTGATAGAAGACCTGAAAAAGCTGGGATTTCACGTAGTCGTGATAGTGGATCCCGGAATCAAGGTGGAAAAAGGTTATTTTGCCTATGAAGAAGGGCTCGCTAAAGATTTATTCGTTAAATATCCCGACGGAAAAAACTATACCGGTCAGGTGTGGCCCGGATGGTGTCATTTTCCGGACTTTACCCAAAAAACAACAAGGGAATGGTGGGGAAACTGTTTTGAAAAATATACTGATTCAGGCATTGAAGGATTCTGGAATGACATGAATGAGCCGGCTACCTGGGGTCAGAATTTCCCTGACCTCGTGCAGTTTGACTGGGATGGAAGAAAAACGACTCACCGTCAGGCGCATAACGTATATGGTTTTCAGATGGCAAGAAGTACGTATGAAGGAAGTAAAAAACGCTTAAACGGCAAGCGTCCTTTTTCCCTTACGAGGGCAGCCTTTTCGGGTATCCAGCGATATTCAGCCGTATGGACAGGAGACAATGTCGCAAGCGATGAACACATGCTCTCAGGGGTTCGTTTACTGAACAGTATGGGAGTTACGGGAATTCCCTTTGTAGGCTGTGATGTAGGCGGATTTTCCGGCAACTGTACTCCGGAGCTATATACAAGATGGATGTCTATCGGGGCCTATACTCCTTTTTTCAGGGCACATAGTCAGTGGAATTCTACCGACCACGAACCCTGGGCGTGGGGAGAAGATACCGAAAGCCGGGTGAGAAATGTCATTGCGCAACGATACCGGATTTTGCCTTATCTTTACAGTCATTTTTATATCGCACATACTCAGGGGCTTCCGGTCATGCGTCCGCTGGCAATGGAATACTATAAAGACGAGAAGGTGTTTTATTATCAGTATGAAAATCAGTTTATGCTGGGCCGTAATTTCCTGATTTGTCCTACAGAGAGTCAGCAAAAATATCAGAAAGTATATCTCCCCGAGGGAAAATGGTATCGCCTGAGAACGGAAGAACTGCTGGAAGGAAAAAAAGAACATATCGTAGAGGCTCCTTTATGGGATTTGCCGGTTTTTGTAAAGGAAAGCAGCCTGATTCCCCAGCAAAAGGCGGTATTATCCACGATGTTTCCCGTTTCTGATACCCTTGAACTTCATATTTACAAAGGCAATCTTTCCAATACGTTTGTGTATTATGAAGATGACGGAAGTACTTTTGATTATACCTCAGGAAAATACTTTAAGCGTACTTTTACTTATCTTCCGGAAAAAAATGCGGTGATACTTTCTGCTAAAACCGGAACTTACTCCTCAAAGTACAAAAAACTCCAGTTGGTACTGCATGGATTTGAAAGTGGGAAAATCACCGTCAATCAAACGGAAATTCAGGCAAAGAAAGAAAATCTGAATTACTCGGCTATCATTCCTTTTAGTGAAGGGGAAATAAAAATAACGTTCTGACTTCAGGGTAAAAAAAGAACAGTCTCTGAATAATTCAATCTGTAACCTGTTTTTTAAATCCATTATTTCTCTCAGGCTTTTATTTACAAAAAAAAATATGATTCCTGTTTTTCAGTTTCCTTTTTTGAATCAATTCCCGGAACTCATTCATGGTATTACCACCCGAAAGGGAGGCGTAAGCAAACCGCCTTATGAGAGTCTCAATACCGGTATGATGGTAGGGGATGAGCGGGAAGCAGTGCTTGAAAACCGCAAACTTATTGCTGAATGGGCCGGACTTACCCCCGAAAAAGGGATTTTGCCCCAGCTTACGCACAGCAATCATGTTGCAATCGTAACCGGAGAAGACGCAGGAAGAGGGTACGCTTTTCCGGAAACCATCATCAAGGATACAGACGCACTGATTACCCGGGAAAAAGAACTTTTACTGGTAGTTACCCTTGCCGATTGTACACCGGTATTTTTATATGACAGGGAGAATCAGGTGATTGCAGTGGCGCACTCCGGATGGAAAGGCACGATTGGCAGAATCGCCGAAAATACCCTGCTGAAGATGAAGGATAATTTTGGTACAAAACCTGAAAATGTATATGCAGGAATCGGGGTTACGATAGGGGAGTGCTGCTACGAAGTAAGTGAGTCTCTCGCCACAGAATTTGAGAAAGAGTTTGGCAGCGAAGTAATTCATCAGGTAGAAAATCAATCTTTCCTGAATCTCACTTTATCCAGTAAAATTCAGCTTCTTCAGTCCGGAGTGCCGGAAAAAAACATAGAAACGGCCGGAATCTGTACCGCCTGCAATGTGAATACTTATTTTTCCCATAGAAAAGAACGAGGCCTGACCGGAAGATTCTGTGCTGTAATAGCCCTGAGGTAAGAAAAGGGATTGGGGAAAAAACAAAAAGCCGGAATACGAAAAACGTACTCCGGCTTTTGCATCTATATCGGGAAATTACTAACGGTCTTATGATACATAAAGCAAGGTTTCAACCCTGCTTTATGCTGAAAAAAGTCACAAAATCTTATTAACGAATAATAGTAACCGAACCGGTTTTTTCAATCAGTTTATTGGTTACAGATACCGCTTTCACTTTGAATACATACACTCCTTCCGGTAAATCATTTCCATTGGTTTTACCGTCCCAGCTGAAATTCGGGTCCAAAGACTGGAACACCAACCCGCCCCAACGGTCATACAGCTGAAAATCGAAAGTAGCAATATTGTAAGTTCCAACCGTCAGATAATCATTGGAAAGGTCGTTATTGGGGGTAAATACAGAAGGAATGTGTACTCCAAAGAGTTCCTTGACTTCCACCTCCCGGTTAAGCGTCAGTTTACATCCGTTTTCGTCAATAGAAACCAGTTTTACAGAGAATGGTCCTGTGTATTCATATTCATGAGAAGGGGTAGGTAGTTCTGAAACTGTTCCGTCCCCAAAACTCCACTGATAACTGGAAAGCGGAATAACCGTATTGGTTCCAAAATCAATAACGGCAAGCGGAAGTTCAACCACAGCATTGGAAACGGTAATCTCACCGCTGTTTACGGGATGCACTCCTGCAAAAACTGGAGCTTTATCGCTGCTGCATTTTCCGTTATAGGAAACAGACTGTACATAAAACTGCTTGTCAAATATCAGATTGGGAATCGTAAGAGAATTGTCAATATGGAAAGCCAGCGTATCTGATGGCAGATAATACCAGTGGGTTTTGGCGGGAGCCTGAGAAATAGCATAAAGACTGATGGGCTCGCCCGCACATACTGTATCACTGATGACTGTCGGTGGCTGAGGAAGCTGATACACAGAAACCCCCAGGGTTTTTGAACGGTCACAGCCCTTGTCGGTAGTTACAGTCAGATTTGCATTATAAGTCCCTGCATTTGCATACAAATGAGACGGATTCTGAATATTACTGGTAGTACCATCTCCGAGCGTCCATGACCATCCTGCAATGAAATCATCCGCAACGATAGGGCCCAGAGTCGTAAGGTCAGTGAAGAAAGTAATATCCCCCACACATTCTTTTGTAGAGACGAAGTTGACATCCGGTCTTGGATAAATCGTAACCGGGGCTGCAAAGGTATTGATACAATTGTGCTCAGTAGTCACAGTCAGAATTACGGGGAAAATACCTGCATTATCATAGATATGACCGGGATTCAATAAGGAAGAGCTATTATTATCCCCAAAACTCCAGGACTGCTGCACAATTGAGCCTGTACTTACTGTGGAGTTATTGACAAATGAAACGAGGGATTCTTCACATTCATTGGAAACCGTAAAGTTTGCCTGAGGCATAGGATAAGTGGTGATTCCTTTCAATAAGGTATCGCTGCAACCCAGATTGTCCACTACAACCAAACTAACTGTATAGGGTCCGGGGTTTGTATAACTGTGAGAAGGATTTTGAGAAACGTCAATCTGAGCGTCTCCAAAGTTCCAGGAGTAGGAGTTGATAGTACCCGTACCATTTCCGCCGGTAAAGGTAAACTCAACCGCATTGACAACGCAACCATCCAAAGCCGTGAAGTTGGCCGCAGGATTTTCATAAATCACAACGGTTTTTACCGCAGTATCTTTACATCCCTCGATACTGGAAAGTAAGAGCGTAACGGTCTGATTACCAGTAGTGCCATAAATCAGGGATGGGTTTTGTAAACTGGAAGTGGTTCCGTTGCCGAGATTCCAGTTCCAGCCTGTACCGCCTGCTGAAGCGTCCGTAATCTGCGTTACTTTTCCGAAACAGGTATTGGGAATCGTAAAGTCGGCGATGGGTTTTACATAAATCACAATCTGTTGCGACATCGTATCTTTACATCCGTTTGCAGACTCACTGATTAAGGTAACAGGATATACTCCCGGATTCCCATACATATGAGAAGGGTTTTCCTGAGTAGAAGTAAAGGTATCCCCGAAGTCCCAGCTATAAACCGTGGCGGCAGAATTGCTCATGTCATTAAACTGAGCGAGCGTTCCGTAGCATACGTTTGCCGTCTGAAAGTTGGTAAGAACCTGCTCATACACCTCAACGTTTTTAGTAACTGTATCTTTACATCCATTTGCGTCATTTACATATAACTGAACACTGAAATTGCCGCTTCCGGTATAATTGTGTACCGGATTCTGGGTTAAATCACTGGTTCCATCTCCCAAAGACCAGCTCCAGGTGGTAGGAGGAGAAACGGTAGTCTGGTCGGTGAGTGCGGTAGCCAGCGGGAAACAGACCGAAGTAGAAGAAAAATCAGCTACCGGTTTAGGGTGAACCGTTACCGGAACCACGATAGTATCATTACACCCTATAGCCGGAATGGAAATCAGCTGTACATTATAAGTCCCACCCGCTGCATAAACATGAGCTGGATTCATAATATTGGAAACAGGCGTATTATCTCCGAAATCCCAGATAAAGGAAAGAGCACTTGCGCTACTGTTATTGGTAAACTGGGTGGTTAACCCCTGACAAACAGTAGTGGCGGTAAAATCTGCCGTCACAGTCGGGCTTACCGTAATCATTGCAGTATCAGAGGCCCCGCAGACCCCCAGCAGGGCTTCCGCATCCAGAATATACTGATAGGTAACCGGCGCTGCAGTTGTGTTGACAAGCGTAAGCTGAGTAACCGGATTGGTTGGGTCTGTAAGTCCGGCGTTGGGAGTCCAGGAATAGTTATAACCCGGAGGCGAACCCGCTCCTACCGTAATTGTGTCGCCTGAACATAAGGTCTGATCAGGACCTGCGTCCGAAACGGGAGCATCCAGAATCTGAAGATAGAAAGTATCCTGTACAATTTGAGAAGAGCAAAGGAAGGAATCTATATAGATGATTTCGATAAACTCAGTAACCTCAGCAATTCCATCCTGAATAACCTGAACCGGAATATTTACGGAACTCTGTCCAGGAGGAATAACGACCTGAGAAGGAACCGTACCAGTATAATCTACATTGGGCGTAGCCGTTCCCCCTATAATAAAGTTAAATGTATCCCCGAGTATAGAAGGTTGAGGAATCGTAAAATTGAAAAATCCGTCCACACATCCTTCAACGGCAACATTTCCCCCTACTCCTACCGTATTTCCAACCCCAACGTTCACAAGCCCGCCGGAACACTGTACTCCTCCTGCCTGAAGAAATACACCGGAGTCAAGCGCGTTGTCAAGGTCATCTGCAACCACAATTTTGATGTGATAAGACTGACAGGAAACTACTCCCGCAGTCGCTTCGAGTACAGCTGTAATACCGTCATACTGAACAGTAGTATTGGCCGCATTGGGGGGGCAATTATTGGCAGCATTGCAACCTGTACTGAATGGCTCATTGCAAACATAATAGGTTGCATTGGTACCGCAGTTTACGTTATTGATAGATACAGGGGTAGTAGTACCCGGTAATCTCGCTATATTATAGTTGGTGTAATTTCCGCCTGCCGGGTTAGGGCCTGTAATAAAAAAGGCAAAAATGTCATTGAAAGAGCCTACGAACTCCATATATTCCTCCGAGCCAAAAACATATTGAATCGATATAGTGTCACAATAAGGCACAATGTCAAACTCAATTCCGCAGGCATCATTCGTACCCAAAACGCCGGGAATATTGTCAAGGTCTGCGTCCCCTGGCAAAGGCGGAATTGCACCGGTATATCCACCACTGTTATTCGTACCGGTTGCTCCGCTACCTATCCCCATAATGTCTCCTGAGGTAAGCAAAAGGCCATTTGTAAGGTTGAGGTTGGAGCCATTGGCCACAAACCATCCCATCTGACGGTTGGTTGTATCACAGTTAATTGTAAGATTGGTTACCACCACCCCAGAACCAAACAGGGCCTGAATCATTTGTGCATAATTGGCCGGAGCTCCTGTAACCGGAGGATTGGTAAACAGCTGAGCATTTACTAACAGTGGGAATAAGAATCCCGAAAGGAGCATCAGGATTGTTTTCTTTTTATTTTTTAACCAGTTTGTCATATGATTTATATGAATAGATAATAATGAACGAATTGAAATGAATTTCGCTTTAAAATTACGAAGAAATTTATATATATATTGAAATTTTATTACTGAACGGTAATTTTTTTGTGCTATTTGGTTGAAAAGACAGGTTTATTTAACTTCCTCCATGAAAATAATTTTTGCTTTTGACAAAAAATGTTGTATCTTTGTATGAAATATAAATGTATAATCTTTAAATTATCAGATTAATCAATGAAAAAAATTGTTGCAGGATTCGTATTGATGTTCAGTCTTTTTTTTCTTCACACTTCTGCTTCCGCTCAGGGAGTCAATACCGGAAATGCCGTAGCTGACAAATTCCTGTCAATGCTGAACGGAACGGAAGAAGCTGCCCAGAGTGCAATTGCACAATTCGCTTCTCAGGAAGTAATCGGAAACGGAATGATTCCTTTTGGTAGAAATCCCAAGGTTTCCAAAGTAGAAGAAAACTGTGTTTATTTTTCACTTACAGATGATGATGAAACAAATGAGTATTATATCTGTACAGAAGACGATAAAATCGTTACCTTCGAGTGGCAGGATTAATACTTAATCAACTAATTTAATCAATACACCTCATCGGGCATTCATCCGGTGAGGTGTATTTTTTTGAAAAATATTTTCATTGAAAAGGAGTCCGTTTTCAGATGGTACTTTTCCCCTTATTTTTATTCTTTTTACCGAATGAGCGTGATGGTACCCGAACCGTTTTGCGCTTTCTGATTGGTAAAGGTTACTTTGTAGGTAAAGGTATAAACCCCTTCCGGTGCGGATATTCCTTTGATTGTACCGTCCCAGCCTTCATTTATCTGTGTGAAGGTATAGATGAGCCTTCCGTTTCTGTCGTAAACAGAAAACAAAAGAGAGGCTACTTCATTTCCGTTTACCGTAAAAATATCATTATACCCGTCTCCATTGGGGCTGAATGCGGAAGGGACGTAAAAATCACCTCTGTTATAAACAATCAACGTATCATTTGCAGTATCCTTACAACCCAGATAGTTGGTTCCGGTGAGGGTAACGACAAAGGTATCCGATAGAGGATAGGTATAAACGGGGTTCGGAGAGTTGCTTGCGGCCCCTGTCCCAAAATTCCACTCAAAACTGACAGTACCGGAAGAGCATTGCTCATAAAAATGTACGGGTCTGCCGATGTATAAATCACTCTCCGGATTGTGGGTAAATGCCACCTGATACACCTGCTCCTGAATAGTAATTGGGGCATCTGTAGTATCTGTGCCACATTCATTGACAACTACCAGATCATATAAACCCGGGGCAGAAACAGTAACGGAAGGGACGCTGCCTGCAAACTCAATTCCGTCCTTAAGCCATTGGACAATGCTATCCTGAGTAACAGCAAATAACTCCAGCGTTTTTCCACTGCATATTACCGGATTCCCTGTCAAACTGATTCCGGCTAAGGGTTCCGGTTTGTAAAAGTAATTTGTCGTATTACTCGTATCATTACAACCCTGAAGGGTCGTTCCGATAGTCCAGTAATTTCCGGGACTTTGTATTATCAGGGAATCATTGGTTTGTCCGGATAAAAGACTGTTGTTCCTGTACCACTGATAGGTATCGGCTCCACTTGCAATCACAAGGTAACTGCCAAAATCAGAAGCACAAACACCTGCAGAGTCTGTCGCTGATAAGGTCACAACGGGAGAAGGAGCAGGACTCAGGATAAATACAGGGGCAAAACCACTGCATCCGTTTCCGTCGGTTACGTTTACGGAGTATCCGTCCGGTTGAGTAGTGGTGTAAACAGGGTTTACTGCATTATTGATAATCGCTCCTCCATTCTGATTGAACCACTGCCAGCTGACGAAGTTCCCGCCCGTAACCTGTAAGGTAGCAGATTGACCCGGACAAAGCTGATTATCTCCGGTGATAACGGGTTGGGGTAAAGGATTTATAACTACAGAATAGGGGGCTGAACTTCCGGAACACCCGTTATTGTCTGTCACCGTTACAGTATAGGAGGCGGTAATTCCGGTAGAAACAGAAGCGGCATTCGAATAGGGAATTCCGTTTTCAAACCACTGATAACTACTATAGTTCGCACAAAAAAGCGCAAGTAAATCTCCTTCACAGGCGGGATTTGTTCCATTCATCAGGCCGATTACGGGAACCGGAGCCGGAGTAAAAGCAACACTGACAACGGTGGAAGTATCCGGGCAATTGCCATTGGGGTTAAAAGTTACCACACGGTAATCTCCGGGAGTGACAGCATTATATAAAGTGCCCGAGCCGGCTGCTGCACCGGAAGGGACTAGCCATACATAATTATTTCCGCCGGAGGCCTGTAGTTGTACAGTGTCTCCCTGACAGGTGGGATTTAACCCGATTATGTTCAGAGAAGCTGTTACTGAGCTTTGCACATTTACTGAAATCAGAGAAGAAGTATCCCTGCAATTTTGAGAAAAGTAAGCAATTACGCTGTAATTTCCGGATTGGACTGCACCCAAAAGGGCATTCGTTGCACCGGAGACTGCTAATCCATTGAGCAGCCACTGATAATTGCCGCCACCGCCACCCTGAAGCCATACGGTATCTCCCTGACAAACAGTGGTATTGGTCAGGTTATTAATGGTGGCATTTGTGCCGGAGGACTGAGAAATACCGGGGGAACATATACTATCGGCACAACCCAGCACCGGCTCACTTACGGTTACGCAATATACTCCGGGCTGAGAAACATACAGTGAATCATTCGTAGAACCGATACCGGTCCAGGTGTAATTTCCTCCTCCTGACGCAATCAGCAATACCGAATCGCCCGGGCAAAAAGCATTACTGCTGACACTCATTATAGCTACCGGAACCGGAATGGTATTCAGATTAAGGGAGGCCGTATCAGTACATCCCGGGCCGTCCGTGACGATTAACCCGTAGGTTCCTCCTGTGTTTACATTAATGGAGGTCTGATTGCCCGCCAAAGGGTTCCCGTTAAATGTCCAGAAAAGGTTGGGGGTACTGCCCGGATAGGAAAGAGTCACTGTATCGCCCTGACAGGTCTGAAAGTTCGATAAATGGGTATAAATACTGAAAGGCGTGATATCTATCTGTGCTACTGGTTTGGGAAAGACAGACACAGACCAGACAGCGGAAGTGTCAGTACAATTGTTTATATCTGTGATTATGCATTGAAAGTCACCTGAGTCGGTCGCTGTATAATTGGGGGAATTAAGTCCCGCAGGATTCTGATTCCATAACCACTGATAGCCTGCTCCGGCAACCGGATTTACAGAAAGGGGAATCCCGCTTCCTCCTTCACAGAAAATGGTTGCATTATTTTGTGCTGTAATCGTGGCGGAAGGACTGGAAAATACAGTAATGGTAGTAGTATCCGAGTAAGCGGGGCACAAAGTACCCGGAATATTTGCAATTAAATGGTAACTCCCTGAGGCATTCACATTCACTGAAGGGGAATTCCCTCCATTTGCTGCCGGTATAGGGGTATTATTAACATACCATTGCAATACGGCATTTGCGGGTGGGGCAGGGGAGAGGCTTAATGTAGCATTTCCCCCTGAGCAAAACGAAGGATTCGGATTTTGAATGGTAAAATTAAAAGGGGCAGGAACCACATTAATCCGGATTGTATCCTCATACACTGTGCTGCAAATTCCATAGGTTACCGATACCCTGACGCAGGCGGTGTCTGCTAAACCAGAGGGAATCCAGTATGGGAAATTATTTCCGGAAATATTTATCCAGGGACCACTACAATCATTCTGATATTGCCATTGATACAGGGCATTATAATAGATGGATGGAAAAGAAGCGTTGATGGTATCCCCATTGGTTCCTGCACAAATACTCTGAGGAGAAAAAAGGGAGGAAATCATTCCAGAGGGAGGCGTGGTGGTCGTTGCTTCAACATGATAGGAGCCGTCATCTGCTCCCACCCCTCCTGAGGTAATCTGAGCAACCGGAGCAATGTTTGCCAGTGCACAATTATCATAAAAGATTTTTATTCTTCCTCCTCCTCCATTACCTCCGGGTGTACCGTTTGAGGCTGCGCCGGTTGTAACAGAGGTAAGGACTCCTCCGGGTGTACCACAGATGAAAGGGGGCTCCTGATAAGACCAGAATCCATCAAGTCCGCCCTGCCCTCCGGCTCCTCCGGTTCCTCCCGAGACATCAAGCAGCCCGGTTAAGGAGATATTTCCACCGGATTGAATAAGAATTCCGCCTCCGGAACCACCACCGGCACCTCCGCCTCCTCCGCCCGCTCCAACATAGGTGTGCTCATTTACCTGAGGGCAGGCATCAATACAACAACGGTCAGACTCTCCGGAATCTCCTCCTTTTCCTCCGGCTTCTCCTGCTTGTCCGTTAGCATGGATATTTCCGGAAATATAAAGCCCGTATATTGCTTCAATGACGATTCTGCCGCCGCCACTTCCACCATTTCCGCCATCCTGTCCGTATATAAATCCTCTTCCGCCTCCACCGCCTCCGGCACCGCCGCTTCCCATTTCGAGATCACTGCCATTAATAGTCCCGTAGATAGTGGGATTTGCAACCCCGCCTGCGCCACCCGCTCCAACCTGAATCGGGGTACCGTTAGCCGGAATACAAGGGTTATCCGGTGAGTTTGCAGATGCTAAAGGCAGAGTACCTGATGTACCGCCTCCCCCGGAAGAGCCTCCTCCTCCGTAAGCACCGCCGCCCCCGCCGCCGCCGCCCCCACTTCCGCCCACTCGTCCTACCCTGTCACTGGTTGCATTACAACTGTTTTTTCGGCCTCTGCCATTCGTTGCATTGATGCCGCCTATACCCGGACTTGCCCCAAACCCGGACAGTCCCGCATTACCTCCTACTACAGCCGGAATCGCCAGGCATTGAGAAGCCAGACTACAGTCCTGAAAATTCAGGGAATCCGCACAAAAACCTGCGGCTCCTCCTGTTCCGCCCGGAAAACCGGATCCTGTGGCCATAATTACGCCTTCAATCCGAACAGAGTCTGCATGAATATCAAGTTCACCGCAGAAAGTTACATTATAGGCCTCAACCCAAACAGTATCTCCCAAAGGCAAATAGAAAATTCCGTTAATATTATATGTTCCCGACAATACTTGTCCGTTTACAGGGGTGAAAGTTCCGGTGAAATTGGTTACAGGACATTGTCCGTAGGAGTTCCCGGCAATAGACAGTATCAACAGCAGGCAAAGTACGAAGGATGAATAATTTTTCATTAAATAATCAGTTGGTAATTAATGTATAAAGCTCCTGTATGGTTTTCCAGTTTCTGGTAGTAGCCGTTATTTTTAGTTTATTTTCAAAAAAAGTATTGGATAATTTGGTACTTCCGTATCCGCCGGGAGTATAAAGATAGATGACTTTACCGGAAATATGAAAGGTATCAGGCAAATATGCTTCAGGATTCAGTAAAGAAATTGCTGCTTCCGGAGCTTCCGACTGTAGCAGGGTTACATGCAAATGCCTGAGGTCTTTGTCCGCGGTATAAAACGGATTATGCGTTGCGATTG
>JAIBAH010000087.1 GCA_019695295.1 Bacteroidia bacterium
CCTATATCAAAAACCTCTGTAATAACGAGAAGATATTCAGCACCGAGCAAATTATCAATATTTTGCAGCACATTGAAACCTTAATCCCTATAGCTAATTTGTGAAAATATCGACCGAAAGGGAGTAAATATGTTCGGAAAACAGAACCCTCCCTTTTTTTCACCCCATAACCTCATAAATAAAAACTTCCATCAGGTTTTTTCAAATCCCTGATGGAAATCTCGTTTTTGCGCTATATTTACGCTGCCGATGCTATATGTATTGAAACAAGTATTCTTATCTCAGCAGAGTGATAGTACCCTCTTTCTGTTCGGTTTGTCCGTTGAGTTTAAATGACTTAATCTTAATAATATATACTCCCTCGGGCAGGTCCTGTCCTTTTTTGTTTTTTCCGTCCCACTGAAAATCTTTATTCTCAGCAAAAAACACTTCTACACCCCAACGGTCATATATTTGCGCTTCCACTCTTTCTACTCCGTAGGTACCGATATGATAGGTATCATCAAAAGTATCTCCATTGGGAGAAAAAGCAGAGGGGAGGTAAAGTGTCGGCCTTTCGAGAAAAATCCTTTGTGAAACAGAATCTTTACAACCATGATTAGAGGTGGCGGTAAGGATAACGACATGCTCACCGTTTCTGCTAAAGTCATATACGGGATTGGCATCATAAACCAATACATCATCAGGCATAAAATGCCAGGTATAGGTTTGAGCTCCTGTACTCAGATTATTAAAGGAGGCAGATACCGGGCTGAAGAAAGCCGGGATAGAATAACTAAGCCCCGCAACGGGAACCGTCCATGAAGCGACAAAAACGGAATCTGAATTACCGCCACAGCCTGTAAAAGCATCATAGGAAGTTACAGAGTACCACGTATTCACCGCAGGTGCAACAGTAATAGACTGTGCCATTTCGCCTGTACTCCACTGAAAGCTGTTTCCGCCTTCTACAGAGAGGATACCATTGGTGTTCTGACATACTCCTTCCGGTGCTGTAATGACAGGAACCGGCGTAGGATTTACCCAGACAGTTACGTATGCAGTATCACTACACCCGAACTGAGTTGACCCGACGATAGTATAATCCGTAGTCTGTTGGGGGAAAAGGTAAGGGTCAAATGCTGCAGGGTCAGATACTCCGGAGGCAGGATACCATTGAAATACGGAAGCTGCGCCCAGTATATTGGTCTGAATACTGTCTCCCTGACAAAGCGTAGGTCCGTTGACTGTACTAAAAATGGCTGGTTTGGGATAAACCTTGACATATACCTCATCTTTTTCCTGACATCCATACTGATTGATTGCCGTAAGGACGTACAGAGCAGACGAAGCGGGCGAGGCTACAGGGTTCGGGCTGAAGGGGTCTGAAAGGTCGGTAAATGGATTCCATATCAGGCTTCCGTCCCCACTCCCATTCAGGGTTGCGCTTTCTCCCTCACAAATTTCTTTATCCATTCCGGCATTCACCTCTGGTTTGGGGTTTACTGTCAATGTTACCGCATCCGATGAGTGACATCCCAAAGAGTCTATCACGTCAACGGTATAGGTAACCGACTGAGAAGCAACAACAAAAGGCTCCGGTACCGTATTGCCAGATAAACCGGTATCCGGCGACCATGAGTACTGAAAGGTGAGTCCACCATTAGTCGTTAAATGGACGGTTTGACCTTCACAAACTGCCGAGTCAGGAATCGTCTGTACTACGTATGAGTCCAGAATAATATTCCGGTTAAATAAATCTTTACAGTGAATGGAATCTTCTACCCATAACCCTACCTGCATGGAATAAGGAGGATTTAATAAAGAAGAGGGCGCACCGGGAGCACTAAAGTTAGCTTCCGGCGGATACCAGTGATAGGCAACTACCGGATGGCTCACGATTGCGTCAAGCTGCAATGTATCCCCCGGACAAATAACGGTATCCGGCTGCAGAATCATAACGTCCAGTTGATGGTCAATAAGGGTTACTTTCACCTGATCTGTCCATTTACAGCCATTTCCATCGGTAGCTATCATTACATAATCCGTTGTCCACCAGGGAACGGCAATCGGGTTCTGGCTATTATAGTAATGAACAAAAAGACCGGGAACCCATTCATAGGAAACCCCTCCCGTACCAAATAGCTGAACAGAATCCCGGCAATAAATAGCGGTATCTCTTCCGGCGGAAACGAGCACCGAAGGAAAAAGACTCACATCAACAGAATCTGTAAAAGTACAACCCAGGCTATCGGTTACGGTAACTGTATAGGTAGTATCCTTGGGAGGATAAACATAGGGGTTGGCAGAGATGGAATTAGACATATTAAGTGTTGGCTGCCAGCTATAGGATATTCCCCCGGAAGCTCTCAAAAAAACCGTATCGTTGGGGCAGGCGGACGTATCCTGCATAAACTGAATGGGAGAAAATAATACGGTAACCAATACGCTGTCCTTGTTTTTGCATCCGTTGGCATCCGTTATCGTAACCGTATAAAAGGTAGTGTCCACCGGATATGCTACAGGGTTTGCGATTGTGGAAGAAGACAAAGTGCCAGCAGGACTCCACAGATAACTGCTTACCGGTACCGGTGTCTGAGCCAGTAAGTTGACAGAATCTCCAAAGCAAACCGTCTGACCAAATCCCGCATCTACAGAAACCGGTATAAAAACGGTAATGACGACGGTGTCCCGGGTAATATTACCGGCGGCATTGGTTCCAAAAAGAATATACTGAGTTGTACTGTTGGGTTTTGCCCAGGTAACAGGCGTACCGGGAGAAGCCAAACCGGTGGAAGGCGTCCAGGAATATGTACCTGAAGAGCCTGTACCACTTAATAAAACGCTGTCTCCTCTGCATATAGAGACATCAGGGCCCGCATTTACCTGTATTTTCAAAGGTTGTTTCGCCTGTAAAGTTGTAAGACCCAAAACTAAAAAAAACAATACAATCAGTTTATGCATATTTTATTTCTTATATATCGTTTACAAAATTAACGCTATTTGACTGACTAAAACGTTTTTTTTTGTCAAATGGTAATAATTTGTGTCCTAAATGATTAAAAAACAAGGCAAATTGTTTTTTCCATATTTCACAGGGATAAATGCCCCGGGCAATTTATTGGTTTTTTCTGATTGTTTTTTCTATTACAGAGCAATTTTTTTCTCAGAAAATCGGCTGATTTTTCCAATTACAACTTCATTCTACCGGGTTTATTGTAAAGAACAGGTTCTTGTGTTTAAAACGAAAAATTCATGGAAAGATTATTTTAGCCCCGAAATTCTTCTTGAAAATATCCTCAAAAATATTGACCTTTGTACCAAAATTTAATGCAGATATGAATTCAGGCAGAACCATCATTTTATCGCAGCCGGAAATAGCGGCAAAACTGAAACGAATGACGTTTGAAATTTATGAACAAAATTTCGGCGAGGAAGAAATCATTCTGATAGGGATAGAATTCAGGGGGGGATACCTGGCAGAAAAAACCAGAGAACTGCTTTCTTTGGTTGCACCATTCAGGGTTTATATTTATCCTTCCGTAATCGACAGGGAAAAGACATCCGGAATGATGGAAATAATAGGACCCGGAGGGCTTCCCTCCCTTACCGGAAAAACGGTAATCGTGATAGATGATGTATTATACTCCGGAAGGACACTGCTGAGCGTAGTGGCTCAACTGCTTCCGCTTTCACCCAAACGGATTCAGACGATGGTACTGATTGACCGTGGTCACCGCCAAATGCCTGTTTCTCCTGATTATGTAGGAATGGAACTGGCCACTACCCTTCAGCAACATGTTTCTTTTGAAATTCAGGCAGACGGAAACGCATTGGCTTATTTATCATGAAAACAGTCGTAATCCTTGCTGCCGGAATGGGAAGCCGGTACGGCGGAAGCAAACAAACCGACAGCTTCGGACCTAAGGGGGAAACCCTGCTGGAATATTCCCTCCGGGATGCAATAGCAGCCGGATTTACCAAACTGGTATTCATTGTAAGGGAAGCGATAAAAGAGGAGGCAATCCGTATTTTTGAACCTTTGTTTAAGGATAAGGCGGTGGTGCTTTTTGTGTGTCAGCCTGTGGGCTATGGAAATATCAGCCGCAATAAACCCTGGGGAACTACCCACGCTGTTTTATGTGCAAAAGAAGTTGTAAATGAGCCTTTTATTGTAATTAATGCCGATGATTTCTATGGAGCAGACGCATATCGCAGCGCATACCGTTTTCTGACAGAAACTCCCCCTGAACAAAACCTGTGTGCACTGATAAGTTACTCTGTATCCGCAACCCTTTCAGCATACGGTCAGGTGTCGAGAGGGGTATGTCATTATGATGAGTTATTTCACCTTATCTCCATATCAGAGCGCAAAGTGCAGGGCACAGAGGAGGGCGTTGTGTATCATACAGAGGACGGTAAAAAGGTAATTATTCCGGATAATACGCCTGTATCCATGAACTTCTGGTGTTTTTTTCCTTATCTCTTTCCGATGATGCAGGCTGTTTTTGAAGCGTTTGCTGATATGAATCAGGAAAACCCAGCGGCAGAACTTCCAATACCTCCGGTGATTGACCAATTGATTGCAGAAGGCAAAATCAGCGTCACCCTCATTCCTACAGCGTCAGAGTGGTTTGGGGTGACTTATCCTCAGGACAAACCCGAAGTGATAAAAAAAATCGTACAGTTAATCCGCTAAAATAACTGGGATCAGATTTTTTTAATCTTGTTCATATACAGATTTTCGAGCAACTGTTTTATCGTCTCGGAAACGACGGAAAGTTCATTCTTTTTAAGCGGAATCCCTGCATATATTACTTTATCTGCCATTTGCGAAGTATTGTAAAGGGTTTCTATCTGCTCTGAAGACAAATCCGAAATACCTTGTAATACAGGCAGAAGTTCTGAGGTAGTGAGCGAGCGCAATGATACCGGCTGGTCTTTTCCCACTACTTCTTTCCATATTTTATTTAACTCATCAAAATAAACCGGCTGGTTCTGAGTCTGTCCCTGCAAACGCTGTAGTTGCCGGCGGATATTGTACCATTCTCTTCTGATAAATTGCCGTTTCAGATAATTGGTGACCGGTTTTCGCAAAAACAAAAACATCATTACGAATAAAAATACCGCCAAAATAAATGCACCAATCAGAATATAAGGATTTATCGGGTCATTCATAATGATGATTCCCTTCTGTATTTTGTATTTAAGAAGGCTAACGGAATCAAAGGCCGCAATTCGTTCGTTAAGGGTAAGCGTGTTGGATTCAAAATTCAGGGGAATGGTATCTCCTTTCTGAACATAATGACATTTCAGTGGCAGTGTGACTTTGTGCTGCAAGTCAAAACACTGAAGATAATAGATGGCTTTATCTTCCGAAATATTTTTGTGGGTAACTGTTGGGAAAAATGTTTTTTTGACAAAGACAAACGGGCTGAAATTGCCTGATTCATCCGGAAAAACCACCGGAATCGTATCTGTATGCCTTATGGTTATGGTCAAAGGCATCATCAACCCGAGGGAGAAGGTGTCTTTTCCAAAATTCGCTTCGGCCGTTACGGACTGAGCTTCTACCGGAAGAAAGGGAAAAAACAGAAAAAGTAAAATCCATCTTCCGGCAAGTCTTTTTTTCCTGACCGAAATTGAGGCATTACTATATAAAAAATCTGTTTTTATCATTATTTTTCCGGAATATAAGAGTACAAAAGTAGAAATTATCTGTTTAACTATTTTTAAAAAAGAAAAATATTTTAACGCTCCGGACAAAAAAGCGGAATGAGTAATCTGATAAAAACCGGAAAAGCACTCAGAATCTGTCTAAATCGGGTTCGAAGCAAAATATTTCATACAAAACAATTTATCTCCATCGATTGCTGCAATCAGTGCAGGCAGGGTATCAAATTTTGCTTCCGGTCTGATGTAGGACAATAGTTCGACAGTCAGAATCTCTCCGTATATTTCTTTATCAAAGTCAAATATATTGACCTCAATCCCCCTTCCAAATTCTCCCATTGTAGGCTTATAGCCGATACTCATCATACCTCCAAACGGCTGCTCATTGTAAAGTACTCTTACACAATAGACTCCATTGGCAGGAATAATCTTATACGGGTCCGTAATCTCCAGATTTGCTGTGGGATAGCCCAGCAGCCGGCCTTGTTTTTCGCCATGAATCACTACCCCCGAAAACCGGAAAGGATATCCCAGAAAAGTATTGGCGGTATGAATATCTCCGGAAAGAATCGCCTGGCGGATTTTGGTACTGCTGATTTCGGCCTTGTCTATTGCCTCGGCCGGTATCTCTTCTACCTCAAAGTGATAAACAGGAGCTAACTTTCTCAATTCATGGATATTGCCGGAGCGGTTTTTTCCGAAATGATGGTCATAACCGATGACAAGCTGAGAGACTCCTACTGTATGCATCAGTACCTCTTCCACAAAAACCAGAGACTGAATAGCGGAAAACTCATGCGTAAAAGGAATCAAGAGTAGTTTATCAATCCCAAAAGCCCTGAGGCTTTCTATTTTTTCGCCGATTGTCTGTAAAAGGTGAAGGTCTTTCTTCTCCGGTGTGAGTACAAGTCTGGGATGAGGGTGAAAACTGATGAGTACCGACTCGCCCCCTGTTTCCCGGGAGATATCTTTAATTCTTTGCAGAATTTTTTTGTGTCCGAGGTGTACCCCGTCAAAAGTCCCGATTGTGGCAACTGTTTTTTTTCCTTTATGGTACGAATCCAAAGACTGATAAACCTGCATTTGTTTCTGTGAAAAATGAGCGGCAAAATTACACTTTACTTTTAAAGTATCCGAAAAAAATATATAAAAACCGCTGAGGGGAAATTTGCACTGGAAATTTCAGGATAAAAAAATCCGGACAGAAACCAATACGTTTCTGTCCGGAAAAGTCATGCCTCTGATTATGAATATATTTTATCTATAACGTCTTTGTATTTTACGTTAATAATCCTTCTTTTTAACTTGAGAGTTGGAGTCAGTTCTTCTGTTTCAATTGTCCATTCTGCGGGAATCAATTCAAATTTTTTAATTTGCTCCCAACTGCCAAATTCTTTATTGTACAATGAAACTTCCTCCCTGTACCTGTCCTGAATTGCCGGTTGAGAGAGGGTTTTTTTCAAGTCTTTTTCGTCATAAGGGATATTATTCTCTTCGCACCACGCTTTCAGATAGGGGAATGAAGGCACGATTAAAGCCGCCGGGAACTTTTGGTTTTCGCCTACCACCATCATCTGCTCTATGAAAAAAGATTCTTTCATTTTGGTTTCGATGGGCTGAGGTGCGATGTATTTTCCTCCGGAAGTTTTGAATAGTTCTTTGATTCGGTCTGTGATTTTCAGGTACTTACCGTCCACCAGCATTCCTACGTCACCGGTATGCAGCCATCCGTCAGCATCAATCGTTTCAGCAGTTACCTCAGGATTTTTATAGTAACCCATCATAATATTGGGTCCTTTGGCAAGAATTTCCCCATTTTCGGCAATTTTTACCTGAACGTTGGAAATCGGCAGACCTACCGTTCCTTCCATTGTACCTCCCGGTTCGAAGCGATTGAAAGAGATTACAGGGGAAGATTCCGTCTGTCCAAATCCTTCCCTTACTTTTACTCCCATTGCATTAAAGACTTTACACAATTTGGAGGGTAAAGCGGCGGCACCGGTTACAATTCCCATCAGATTTCCGCCGAGTTTATCTGTAATTTTCTTAAACACCAGCTTTCTCGCCAGATTTAGCTGCGCATTATAGAGGAATCCCTGATTTTTATCAATTTCATAATTGAGGGCAAGTCCGATTGCCCAGAAAAATATCTTCTTCTTGAGGCCGGTCGCCTGATTTCCGGTAGCGATTACCTTTTCGTATAATTTTTCCAGCAAACGGGGTACGCTTGAGAAGAAATGCGGCTTTACCTCACCCAGATACTCCCCAATTTTTTCCATATTGTCACAGAAATAAACGGAAAGTCCGCAGAAAGTATATACATACAAAACCATCCGCTCAAAAATATGACAAAGCGGGAGGAAACTGAGGGCCTTGAACTGAGATTCCAATGGAAGTACAGCGGCTGTCGCATGAAGATTGGACAAAATATTGTAATGCGAAAGCATCACTCCCTTGGGGTTGCCGGTAGTACCGGAAGTATAGATAATGGTTGCGAGGTCTTTTTCATTCACCGCCGACTTTCTGTCTTCTACCTGTTGCTGAGTAACTCCGTTTCCGGCTTTGATAAGCTCCGAAAAATGATTGGAACCCTCGATTTCATCAAAAGTATAAATGGCTTTCAGGGAAGGTACTTTATCTTTTATCTGAACGATTTTATCATATATTTTTTTATCTCCTACAAAAACCACTTTGATTTCGGCATGATTAAATATATATTCAAATTCATTCGGGCTTATCGTGGGATACATCGGAACGCAAACTGCCCCGGTTTGTATGATTCCTACATCTGCAAAGTGCCACTCCGGACGACTTGTTGAAATGATTCCGACCATTTCTCCGGGATTTACTCCTACCCCTATTAACCCACGGCTGACCTTATTTACCATTTCAATGGTTTCATCCGTTGAATATGTTTTCCATTTGTCATTGACCTTACCTGCAAGGCAAACTTCTTTTGGATACTTTTCCCTTTGATAGGGAAGAATGTCAAACAATCTTGTTACTTCCATAGATTCTTTTCTTTTTAAGGATTCCTGTAATTTTATTACAATTAATGGTCTTTTTAAATTTTTTTTACAATTTTACAACGGGAAAAATCAAAAAGCAAATATTTTTATTTTTTTTTATATTCAACGGTAGCTTTTTATTTGAATGACAATACTTTAGAATGGATAAAATAGTATCAGAGATCCGGAAATTATATGGGCAATCTGCCAAAAATGAAAAAAAATTGCAGGAAATAGAGGCTCTGATGGTCAATTTTGAGCGTGAAAACCCCTCTACTCCTGTCATCAAAGCCTATCGGGCTTCGGTTGTAATGATAAAAGCCCGGTTTCTTATATTGCCGCATAAAAAATATGCCTGTTTTCTGGAAGGGAAAAAACAGCTGGAGGAAGTGCTGGAGTCCCATCCGGATGAGATAGAAATCCGGTTTATCCGGCTGAGTGTTCAGAGAAATCTGCCTCCTTTTCTGGGATATAATCACCTCAGTCAGGATAAAGCCTGGCTCGAAGCCAATAAAGACAGGATTTTGACCTCTGACCTTATGCAGATGATTGCTAATTTCTGGAAACAGGAAGGCTGGGGCGACTTTATTTGATCTATTCTGTCGGGCATGCTCAGGAAAATTTTAAATTAATTAAAGATAAAATACTGATAAAAAACACTTTATATATTTACTCAAAAACTACAATCAGAGATTGCTGTTTCATGCATTTAATTTTTGTAATTTTGCACCGGATTTATTTTCCTCAAAAAGAAAACAAGAATATAGTGCCCGTAATTATTACTAAAGAATTTCGATTTGAAGCAGCGCATTACCTGCCGAATATGCCCGAAGGTCATAAATGTCGCAGAATGCACGGCCACAGTTTTAAGATTGGTGTAAAGGTAAAAGGACAACCGGACGCTTTCTCAGGGATTGTGATGGATTTTGCAGAGATAAAAGCAATCGTGAAGCCATTGATAGAAATGCTGGATCATTACGTCATAAACGAAGTAGGCACTGAGAATAATAGCCCTTTATTGCAAAATCCTACTTCCGAAAATCTTGCAAAATGGTTTTTTGAGTCCCTGAAAGAAAAACTGCCGGGACTTTACAGTATAGAAGTATATGAAACCTGTACGAGTTACTGTGAGTATATTCCCTGATTTTCCTATTAATCATTATCGAATGAAAACAAATAATCCTAAAATCACCATTGCAATTGACGGGTACTCGGGCTGCGGCAAAAGTACTACAGCGAAAGGGGTAGCGCAAAAACTCGGCTATCTTTATATTGATTCCGGGGCGATGTACAGAGCAGTAACGCTTTATTTTTTAAGGCATAATATCCCTTTTGATAAAGAAAATGACCAAATGCTGGCGGCTTTGTGTGATATTCACATCACCTTTGAGGTAAATCCCGAAACCCGCCTTCCGGAGGTGATACTGAACGGAGAAAAAGTAGAGTCCTCTATCAGAACACCTGAAGTTGCGGCTAATGTAAGCCCGGTAAGTGTTCACCCTCCTGTACGTCATGCACTTGTGAAGCTGCAACAGGAGTTGGGTCAGGGGGGAGGAATCGTAATGGATGGAAGGGATATCGGAACGGTGGTTTTCCCTCATGCTGAGCTAAAGGTATTTATGTCTGCCGATGTGAAAATCAGGGCTTTGCGCCGTCAGGCTGAACTCGCCGATAAAGGCATCATCATGACCCCCGACGAGATTCTTTACAATCTGGAAAACAGGGATATCATAGACTCATCCCGTTTGGAAGGACCGCTCAAAAAAGCAATGGACGCCAGAGTAATTGATACGAGTAAAATTACTGTGGCAGAACAAATAGAACAGGTATTAATCTGGGCAAATGAGGTTATCCACGAAAAGAGTAGTTGTCTCTAATGTCAGGATTCATTTTTAAATACATCAAACCATATGAAACATTTTAGCATACTACTACCCGTACTTTTTTTTATTTCAGGGTTCTTTGCCTGTACTCCCAAAAATGATCTCAAAACTATCGGAAAACTCGAACAGGAACTCCGGAGCACCAATTATAATAGCGAAACAGACAGCAGTGTTTCCAAAGCAGTACAACCCCTTGCAGATAAATTGCTCCTTGCCTATCTGGGTTTCGTAAAAGAAAATCCGGAATCTCCCCTGAGCGGCGATTATCTGTGCAGAGCCGGCGGACTTGCTGAAAGCTATCATAAAGATGTGTCTGAGGCAATTAAGATATATGAATCCGTATTCCGGGATTATCCCGGCACTCAGGCCGAAATGCTGGCACTGAACAGACTGGGCGCGATTTATCGCTATAAATTACATCAGCCCGCCAAAGCAAAAGAGTATTACGAATCCTTTGTGAGTAAATATCCTTTTACATCTCAGTCTATGGAATTCAAACAGATTATTGATTCAATAAATCAGGAAAAACCGGGAAAATAAGACGGCTTTTCTTAAATATTTCTTATCTTTGGGGCAATTATTTATTGAACATTATCGTTTCTAAGTAACAAATATTTTCTAACAATATTGATATATGAGAAAATTCAAACTTTATTCAGGACTTATCCTTTCTTTGATACTGCTGATACAGGGATGTAAGGAAAAACAACCTGACTCAATGCCTGAAAGAAAAAGGGCTTACCTGCATTTCATCAACCTTCATCCCGATTACAGTGGAGTGGATTTCAAGGTACAATCCTTCGAAACCAACGGGTTTCTCTTCAATAATCTGGGCTACATAAAAACCTGGCCTGAAGGAGGATATGCTTCTATGCTTTCGCTCCAAAGTGAAGATTCTCTGGATAAGGCATGGATTCAGTTTGAGATTCAGAATCATCAGAATGGAGACACTATCATCCCTAATCAAAAACTTACCCTCTTTGAAGAAAAGGCTACGACAATGATTTTGCTGAAAGATCAGACAGGGAAGCCGCTGCTCGTAAAAACACTTGACAATTTCGCTGCCGATGATGATACAACGACATTTGTCCGGTTTATGAACTTTGATGAGTCTATTACTTCGGCTACTCTCATTTCGCAGGATACAAGTGTACTGATTGATAATCTCGGCTATCTGAACTACACAGGATTCCGGGCTTTCAAAAAAGGGATTTATGACCTTTCGGTTATAGACAAGGGAACCGGGAATATACTTGCTACTCTTCCTGCGGTAAATCTCAGATTAAGAAGAAATTATTCTTTCTTTATTGTAAAGAATATGATCTCCGGAAACTCCGAAGTTGTCATGGAGGAAATGAATAAATAAGCAACATTTCCCAAAATTATACTCCCCGAAAAATCAGGGCATAAAAAAAGCTGCTATTGAAAAGCAGCTTTTTTTATGTTTTAGTATTATTTTACTCTTCAATTACTTTGGATACTTTTGTATATCCTTTGCCTTCTACTGTAGTAGTAGTATGAGGAACGAGCCTTAATCTCTCCTTGGGGATGAGCTTTCCTGTTTCTTTACATACTCCGTAGCTACCGTTTTCAATTCTGACCAATGCGTTCTGAAGGTTAAGAATAAATCTATTCTGACGTGCAAGAAGGATTTCTATTTGTTCTTTTTCCTGGCTCTCATTTCCAAATTCGGTCATATTAAAGCTATCTACGGAATTTCCGCTAACTTCTCTGAGGCTTTCGGCAAGTCGTTTTTTTTCTACTAACGCTTCATCCAGTTTTGTAAGAATGATTTCTTTGAACTCATCAAGTTCCTGTCTGCTATAAAATTTTTTCTCTTCCATGAAATCAAAAATTATTAATGAATAAAAAACATTGTTTGGTTGTGAATCTTTTTTTAAATTCTTAAAACGTAAGATTTAACGAGATATTATTAAATTAAGTTCTCAAACATACTGTAAAGATACATAAAAAGGCTTAAAATTACGCTAAACATATTTATGTAGATTTTTCTTGTTTCTTAATTGTTTAGAAAAATAATATTATTATCAGAAAATTACTTTATCATAATAATATATTTATCAAATCTTTACATTATGTTTTTCAAACAGAATTACGCTGTCATACTCTTCTTGTTTTTTTTTACAGTCCGGACCTTGAATCTGCGCCGTTTTCTGTTGAATCTCACGACCAAAATCAATATTCCCGGCTTTATTTTTTATTTTTTGTTTTTGGTTTGGCAGTTTTTGATTTTGACTCAAGGAGAGCTTCCACCTTTCTGGCTTTTCGTTCTTTTTTCAGCAGCGAGGATGCTTCAATGTAGGCCTTTGAGGCTTCTTCTGCTGTATCATACAAACCTAAATCCACCTTTCTCTTATCCGAATACATTATTGCTCTGTATTTATCGAGCTCTTTTCTCACGCCTTTATAGCCGGTCTGATACTCATTGCGGCTGTAAAGATTGCGGTCTGAAGCGGTACACCATTTCAGATTTTCGATTCTGTTGTCAAGGCGATTTCCATTCAGGTGAATTACATACGTGCGGTTTTCATCGGTTCTTGGGATAAATTTCTCGGCAATCGCTTTATGAATATAAATTGTTTCAAGATAAGGATTGTTCTGAATATCCCTGAACCATTTCTGATATACGGCCCCTCCCGAAGTTGAGTGCTCCCGGAGGTTTTCCATCACTTTCATTTCCTTCAGCACAGGGTCTTCCGTAAAATACCGATATGACTGCTCATCTATCAGCATCGTTTTCTGGTTTTTGTTTTTTAATTTTACTTCGTAAATTTTCATATTATTAGGGGTTTTAAATTAACAATTACAGCACTTTAGATATCTGAATGAATCCGGTTTCACCAAAAACTTCTATTTCGTCTCCCAACGTCAGTCCTGATACTACTTCCATCCCATCACTCAGGGTTTCTATACAGATATAATCCCCAAATCCGGCTATAGCCTCATTCCAAAAGTCATTGCTGCTTACCTCAATCCGTACTCTGTCCGTTACTTCAAAATCCTTGTCTTTTCTCAGATTCTGAATCCGGTTTATAAACTCTCTAGCAATCCCTTCTTTTTTGAGCGCGTCCGTTACCGTTATATCCAGGGCAACCGTAAATTTCCCATTGGAAGCAACTGACCATCCGGGGATATCCTGACTTATAATATCTACCTCCGAAAGCAGAAGCGTATAATCTTTATCCGCAATCCGGATAGTGATTTCTCCATTATTTTCCAGCTCTCTGATATTTTTTTGACTAAAATCATTGACTATGGAAGAAAACTCCTTCATCACCCGTCCGAGTTTAGGACCGAGCAGTTTAAAGTCAGGTTTTACTTTTTTTACCAGAATTGCGTCCGCTTCTTCACCCAGAAAAATCATTTCCTTTACGTTTACCTCAGAGAGAATAATGGATTTAACGGCGTTCAGTTGCGCTTCTATCCGCGCGTCAAATACCGGAATCATGATTTTCTGCAATGGCTGACGTACCTTTTGATTTACTTCTTTGCGTTTTCTGATAGAGTGTACAAGCGAAGAAATCTGCTGAGCCATCTCCATTCTTTCTTCGAGTGCGCTGTCTGTTTCGGTCTCTTTTCCCTGAGGGAAATAAGCAAGATGTACGCTTTCGCCTTTGGTCAGATCTCTGTACAATAAGTCAGAATAAAAAGGAGCAAACGGGCTCATGAGCACAGCGATGTTTTCCAGGCATTCGAAAAGGGTTTGATAGGCCGCTTTTTTGTCCGGATTCATTTCGCCTTTCCAGAAACGGCGGCGGCAAAGACGTACGTACCAGTTCGAGAGGTTTTCGTTCAGAAAATCCTCTATCAGACGGATTGCCCTTGTAGGCTCATAGTCTTCCATCTCCTTTTCTACATTCCGGATGAGGGTATTAAGCAGCGAAATAATCCAGCGGTCAAGTTCTGTCCTTTCAGATACCGGAATCCGGTCGCTATAGACAAACCCATCTATGTTGGCATAAAGCGCAAAGAAATTATAGGTATTGTACAGGGTTCCAAAGAACTTTCTTTGTACCCCCTGAATTCCTTCCAGGTCGAATTTGAGGTTTTCCCAGGGCGAGGCATTCCCAATCAGATACCACCGGGTAGCGTCTGCTCCGTATCGGTCAATCGTTTCAAAGGGATTCACTACATTTCCTTTGGATTTGGACATTTTGTTGCCATCTTTGTCGAGTACAAGTCCGTTGGCAATTACATTTTTGTAGGCAATACTATCCTCAAGCATTACCGATATTGCGTGCAGGGTGAAAAACCAGCCTCTTGTCTGATCTACGCCTTCTGCAATAAAATCGGCGGGATAGCTTTGACGGAAAATCTCCTGATTTTCGAAAGGATAATGCCATTGGGCAAAAGGCATCGCCCCCGAATCAAACCATACATCTATCAGGTCTTTTTCACGGTACATGGGTTGTCCGGAGGAAGACACCAGAATTATATTATCCACATAAGGCCTGTGTAAATCAAACTCACCCGTCAGGGGGTTATTTTCCATTACTCCTGCGGCAATTGCTTTTTCTACTTCCGCCTTCAGCTGCTCAACTGAGCCTATACAAATCTCCTCGGTTGCGTTCTCGGTTCTCCATACCGGCAAAGGCACTCCCCAGTAGCGGGAGCGGGAAAGGTTCCAGTCCACCAGATTTTCGAGCCAGGTACCAAAACGGCCACTTCCGGTAGATTCCGGTTTCCAGTTGATGGTTTTGTTGAGTTCTGCCATTCTTTCCTTGGCAGCAGTGGTCTTTACAAACCAGCTATCCATCGGATAGTAAAGTACGGGCTTATCGGTTCTCCAGCAATGCGGATAATTATGCTCGTATTTTTCTTTTTTAAATAATTTATTCTCAAGCTGAAGCTTCAGTACAATCCTGTCGTCCACACTCAGGTAGGCATTGGTTCTGTTTACGATATTTCGGATCAGGGTGTTCAGTTCGGATCCCTCCGGCAGCGTTTTGAGCCGTTCTGTTTCAGCGAATTTTTCTGAAACGCTCAGGTAATCTTCTTTTACATATTCTTCCGAAAAGTCCGTTACGCCCGCTACAAACCGTCCTTTTTTATCCACGAGTGGCATGTCTTTCCCTTCTTCATCCTTTACCATCAGGGGAGGAATATTATTGGCTTTGGCTACCCGGAAGTCGTCAGCGCCAAAGGTAGGTGCAATATGCACAATACCCGTACCGTCTGAAGTAGAGACGAAATCTCCTGTTACTACGTAAAAAGCATCTCCTTCAGGCTGAATATACGGGAGTAATTGTTCGTATCCTACTCCTGCGAGCTGCTTTCCGGTATAACTTCCCTCTTCTTTATAGGTTCCCAGTTCTTTGGCATATTTTCCAATCAGGTCTTCTGCCAGTATTACAGACATGGGCAGCTGAGTATAGGGATTTCCTTTTTCCAGCACTAATTTTTTATATACAATTCCGGCTCCTACAGCGAGTGCGGTATTGGAAGGAAGTGTCCAGGGGGTAGTGGTCCAGGCGAGAATTCTCACGTCTTCTTCGTTTCCGGAGAATAAAAAAGCAGATTTTTCGTTCCGGGTTACTTTAAAAGCAGCCACTGCAGATACGTCTTTTACTTCTTTGTAGCAACCCGGCAGGTTAAGTTCATGAGAACTGAGTCCGGTACCGGCTGCGGGTGAATACGGCTGAATCGTAAAGCCTTTGTATAGCAGATTTTTCTCATACAACCGGCTTAATAAGTGCCAGACGGATTCGATATAGTCATTTTCAAAAGTAATATAGGGGTTATCGAGGTCCACCCAGTATCCCATTTTGCGGGTGATTTCGTCCCATTTATCTTTAAATTTCAATACATCATTTCTGCAGGCCTGATTATATTCTTCTACGGTTATGGTTTTCCCGATATTTTCCTTGGTAATGCCCAGCATTTTTTCAACCTGCAACTCTACGGGTAATCCATGCGTATCCCATCCCCCTTTTCTTTTTACCTGAAAACCTTTTAGTGTTTTGTACCGGCAAAAAATATCCTTTACCGTTCTTGCCATAACGTGATGGATACCCGGCATACCGTTAGCGGAAGGGGGGCCTTCATAAAATACAAACTGAGGATTTCCCTCTCTTGAGGTGACAGATTTATCGAAAGTGTTTTCTTTTTCCCAAATTTCCAGTACTTTTTGATCGGTTTCGGGCAAAGAGAGTAATTTATACTCAGTATAATTTGTTTGATTACTGGTTTTCATCTTTTTATATCAAAATATTAAAATACTTGTTTTTATAAATAGCTTAATTTCTCCTTTCGGATGGATAAACGGAACTCAGACTTCAGATGATTATAAAAAATGTAATCCCCCTCAGGGGATAATAATGGGGAGGATAACCCTAAATGATATGTATGAATACCGGTCGCTCATTTCTTTCAACAAGATTTTTTTAATTCGCCTGCGAAGATAGCAGTAAATATTTTATTTATCAAAAAATATTTTATTCCGGGCGTTAGGATTAAGGTAATTTACGCTATATTCGCCCAAAAATGAAAAAAAGCTATGCCTCATATAAGCCGAAAAAAAATACCTTTTTCTATTTCTCCTGCACTGAGATCATATCTCGTAAAATACGGAAGGGAGATTCGCCTGCCAATTGAGTATAAGGATTTGCTTCGCTATGAGGCGGAAGTTGTATTGTATGATAAATACAAACAGGATACGCTATGGGTTTCGGTTCAGTACCCTCAGAGCGATATTGATTATTTGTACTCAGGACTAAAGGAAATTTATGCAATCATGATGGCAGACGGAGATATGTCTGTAATGGAACATCTCTATGTGGATCGTATTGATTTGTGTCTGTACGGAAATACCCAGCCTTTCCGGATACGGATAAGAAACCGTATCAACGACAATTATGATTATTATTATATCAAAAATGCGGATGCTTCCAGAGTAATAGGGCTGGAACTGGAACATTTGCTTTCTCCCAACCGGATGAACTACCGGGTATTTAATCAGACACTGATAGAAGAGCACATTGCCGGAATTCCGGGCAAAGAGTTTATCAAAAACTATATAGAAAAAGAACGTGTGGAAAACCACCTGCGGCTTGCCAAGGAGTTTGTGAAGTTTAATGAGCGATGTTTTGTGAGGCTGCTGGGAGATATGCATTCAAGCAACTTTGTGGTGGATATTACTCCGGATTTTGAGGATGTGCATTACCGTATCAGGGCAATTGATTTTGATCAGCAATGCTATGAACCGAGACGAAGTGTATATTTCCCCAAGTATTACAAACAAAACCTGCCTTTCATCAATATTGGTATTCAGAATATTACTCCGGAAACCTCCCGACAGTATCAGAAAGAGGAACGCTCCATGATTGCCCGAAGAATCCGTTATGCCCACGAAGAGCTGGATGACTTACTGATTGCCATGAAAGGGAGTATTTTATCCAAGGAAGAATATATCATAGAACTAAGAAAAGACCTGTTTGATTATTATAATGACCCCCAATATCTTAAATGCCGGAATATGGGTGAAGTGGTAGAGCTCGGGCTAAGTAATCTGGTAAACAGAGGTGACTCTGTGTAATTTGTTTTATTGATAATTTGAAAAAAAATATTACTTTTACCGAAAAATATTTTCATTTATCACATTATTCACAAAGACGTATGAAAAGAAACCGGATTTTATTCTTTTTATTCATTACTGCTTTTAGTTTTGTGTTTGGTCAACAGGATGGGGGTTATTCCAAAATAGATATTTACCCTGTGCATATTCAGTTGAAGGACACTAAGGACAATCCGATTCCGAATGCGGATGTGACCATTTTTACTGCACAGGAGACCGTGGCAAGGGGGAAAACCAATGCGGAAGGAAAAGCCAGTATTCAGGGGCTGCCTACGGGCGATTATGATGTACTTTTTCAGCTAGAAAACGGATACAATGTCCTTTTCAACAATCAGTGGATAGAAACCAAAGAGGAAAATGAGCGGCTGTACCGTTTGCCTCCCAAATCTGCGAAAGACAAAAAGAGCAAAAACAAAAAGGACGATTCTGAATAACTTCGCTTTTTACCTTTCCTGAAAGAAACCATTCAGTAAAAACGGATTATTTCCACTTTGGAATTCCCAGATTTCCCTTGAGTTTATCAAGGGCTTTCTTAATGCTGTCTTCTGTTCTCTTTTTGGCCTCTTCCGCCTTTTTTCGGATTTCCTCCTCTTTTTTGCGTCTTTCTTCCTCCAGTTTTTTGCGGATTTCTTCTTCTTTTTTCTTCGCTTCCTCTTCGGCCTTGTTTTTGAGTTCTTCGGCTTTGTCTTTGGCCTGATTGATGATTTCGTCTTTTTTGTCCTCAATTTTATTTTTGAGACTATCCTTATTCAGCGGTATATCGAGGCCGGTTTTGTCTTTAATCAGGTCTTCCGCTTTGTCTTTGGCGAGGTCTATTGCCTGATCTTTGATATCGGAAGTAGTGCCTCCGTTTATTCCGGTGATTACCGGATTTTTAGCCGTGCCTCCCACCCTTAAATCTACCTTTATTCTCTCCATTTTCTGAACGGCTCCTCCAATAAGGGTACTGAGGGCTTTCTGAGCGGCTTCTCCTCCTTTCCCAAGCGGTGCATCCAGTTTGA
>JAIBAH010000206.1 GCA_019695295.1 Bacteroidia bacterium
TATTTCTCATACAAGAGCCAGAGCTGTTCATGCTTTTTTCGCTAATATCTTTGCCGCTATCGCTGCTTATCAAACCTCGTTGGATAAAAAGCCCGCTGCTAATTTCGAGTTCCCTTTTCTCATTGATGATACTCAACTCGTACATGCTTTGGCTGCTTAGTTATCCCGAACTCACGTTACATTACCATTAATTTTCGGGTAATGACTCCGTTTCTGGTCTGGATTTGCAGGAAATAGTACCCTGCCGGAATCCCTTTCAGGATAAGCCCGGACTTTGTGGAAGAGAGTCTTTCCGGAGTGAGGTTCTTTACAACGACCTGCCCGGCGGGAGAGAGCAGTGTAAAGGAGGCGTCCTCAAAATCAGGGGATGCAAACTCGCAAATTATCCTGTCTTTGGCCGGATTAGGGTAGAATTTGAATCCGGATGCCCATTCCGGCTCTATTGACTCCGTAAGAGAAACGGTAGTGGTCACAGTATTGGTCGTAATCGGTAAATTATAATCAAAGTAGATATCCGTTTTATTGTGAATCTCGTCCCCCAGAACAAGAGTGTTTTTAGGGAGGATACGATACTTAATAAATCCATGACTTGCCGGCTCATTCGTATTGCTGTCCGGAAGGAGAATATTGGCATAATGTACATGCAGGGTTCCGTGTTCCGAAATCATGAGGCTGTAAGGGTGACTCGCTGACAAAACTTCAAGAGACGCAATATTGAGGTTAAGGCTAAGAGTATCGATTAATTTCACCGTAAAAGCAGTATCCGTTCCGGTATTCTGAAAGAAGATTGTGTATTCCAGCATTTTTCCGGAGGCCACTTCTGCCGGCGTCAGAATGGTCTCACTTACGTGTTTTTCATTGGGGTCATAAGAGCCTTGAACCGTCCGGGAATCGGTATCAACATTATCCGAAGGCGTTACATCCCCGGTTACCGGCTGAATTTCGGCGGTTGCGTTCAGGATACTGCCCAAACTTACCGTAGCGCCTACATTAAAAGAAATGATGATACTACCTTCTGCAAATGGAGCCAAATTCGGAAACGTCCAGGAAAGCGCATTACCTGTTTGAGCAGAGGGTGCCACAGAACTATTCAGATAGGTCAGGATTGCATTGTCAAAAGTAAGGGAAACGGTTCCATTCTGAGTAGTAGTTCCAATATTTTTAAAGGTAATCCAGTAATTCATGTCAAAACCCGGGCGGGCAATACCGGAGGTAAGCGTAATCCGCAAGTCATTCATATTGGGAGCCGGATAGTAGGCAAAATCATTGAGAGAGTCCACCTGTGCCATTGCCGAAAAACTGACATTGTAGCTGGCGGGGGAAATCGTATAATAAGTTATAGCGGATGAGGTTTGGGTATAACTGATGTTTGGTTCAACCCTGAGAGAGTATTCCCCGTTGGCATCAGAGATTGCGTACCAGTCATCGGGTTGAATGGAGATGATTCTGTTTGCGAGTGGGGCTTCTCCCGGGTCCTGCACTCCATTGTTGTTGTTGTCTGAAAAAACCTTTCCGTTTATTTCCGGATAGAGTGCACACGAACTGCTTGCATTACAAACGGTAAGATTGGCGGGGGAAATACTGAATAATGACGGAGGATAATTGGGAAGGCAGTTGATGGGGGTATTAAAACAGCTAAGAGACTCTAAGTGAGGGGGAAGCAAAGGAAGACAGGTTAGCCCTGAGTTCCAGGTACACGACAAAAAGTACATTCCGTAAGGAAGAGTAGGGATTGTTGTGATATAGGTACTATCGCAGGCAAGAGACTGGAGGCTGTCCGGTAATACAGCAGGAAGGCTACCAAGTGGATTGTAAGCGCAGTTTAAGGCCTGTAATCCATTGGGAAGTGCCGGTAATGTAGTCAGGGAGCAGCTACTCACATCCAGTATTCTTAATCCGGAAGGAATAGGAGGAATACTGGTAATCAGATAATTGGCGTTACAACGGAAGTCTGTAAGAGTGGGAGGAAGGGGTGGAATAGCGGGAATCTGACTACCCGTTACTGCTACGCTTGAAATCCCCGGACAGTTGGAAAAATCCGGAAAAACCGTAAGCGGGTTAAGGCTCGCATCAAAATTATTCAGAGAAGCAGGCAAAACGGCCGGAAGCCCTGAGGAGGGTACCTGATTATTATAAAATATAAGATAGTATAAACTGTTAGGTAGGGTCGGAAACCCTGTCAATTGATTGTTGTCACAAACTAAGTGTGCCAGATTACCGGGCAAAGCAGGCAAAGCCGTAAGTTGATTGTTGCTACACCTCAAAATAACAAGTCCTGAAGGCAAAGTCGTCAATGCACTCAATTGATTGGAGTTTAAATTGAGGGTATTGAGGGCAGGAGGTAGAGCAGAAAGAGAAGTAAGTGCGTTGTACTCCATATTTAAATTAAAGATATTGGGTGGAAGTACGGGCAGGGTTGTAAATAGATTATACCCACAATCAAGTTGCATTAAAGTGGACGGTAATACAGGGAGGGAAGACAACTGATTATGCGAGCATACAAATTGCTGTAATGCATCAAAATACTGGATTCCGTCCAGATCCGAGATGTTTTTGTAAGCCACACTCAGGCCGGTGAGGTTTACAATGGCGGAGCAGGTTGTATCCATCTGACCACTGCCATTGAAGCAGGCCGGGAATTGCTGCTGAAGAGCGCCTCTGAAGTTTGCATCCGGAATCGTTACATACTGGCCGATACCGGAAACGCTGATGAATGAAAGCATCAGCAGAGAAAAGATTTTAGTGAAAAAGACTTTCATGGTATTTACATTAAAATTGTAATACAAAATAATATCTGTAAAATTAGCTCAGAAATAAATAAGAAACAATATCTAACCTTCAATCTGTAGAAATTGAAGTATGTACGGTATAATTTCCGTGCGGAACGGCATTTTTCCGGTATGGTATAGACTTTCCTGTAAACAAGCAGTGTTATATAGAAAAAATATAAATCAAAATGAAATGTAAGATTTTGGGTTAAAAAAACATTTTTTAGCTTTTAGTTTCCTGATTTTTGTAATAATATACAAAAAAACAATAATTATTTATTTGAAAAGTACAAAAAATATTATTTATTTTTAAGATGAGATACAGCTATCATTTTTAATGAAAAAGATAAATTATTTTAATTTTATGAGCTAATATAAAACCAAAGGAAGCCCTGCAATTTTATCCTTATATGTATTTTTTATGAATGAATACAATGTTTATAATTTAATTATAGTAATATTATAATAAATAATAATTAAATTTTTAGTATATTGTTTTTGTCTATAATAATTTTGTGCAGTATTGGTTTATACAAAAAATAAATACTTTTTTTGTTTGATATATTCTATTGTTTAGCTATTTTTGCACCAGGACTACTACTAAAAAAACAGGTGAAAGGTTTTACGTGAAAAAGAAGAAAATTTCAGATGAAAAAACAATTGTTTTCCAGTTTAACTGAAGAAATATCTCAGCCTCTTGTAACCCGTGGAAGTATTCCCGGTTGGTTGAATGGTGTGTTTATGCGGAATGGCCCTGCAAAATTTGAACAGGGAGAAACGAAAATTACGTCATGGGGCGATGGATATGCTATGCTTCACAAATTTGTGTTAAATTTGTGTTGAACAAAGCCTCTCCCTGAGGCAAAACATCCCGACAAAAATAAATATCTTTGCAGAATTAAACAACTAAATTTTTAAAATCATGAGAAATTATTCAAAAAAAACAAAGAATTAAGTGCGGCGG
>JAIBAH010000207.1 GCA_019695295.1 Bacteroidia bacterium
TTGTTTGTTGAAACTCAGGGAGGAAATCATGCTCACTCCGCGCCGTACGGGGAGCACACAAAAGACTGTAAAGCAACAATTACCCCGGAAGAGCAGCACGAAAGAATCAGTGAAGCCGTGATTCCTTTTCTGGAAAGTTTGTAATAAAACACGAAACCCTTTGGTGTAAATCTGCTGATGGAATATTTTTTTTCAGTAATTTTGCAAAAAAACGTCTTTATGAACTCATTTTTCAAAAAATCCGTATCCACAGGTTCTTTTTCTGTTTTTATTGTGCTTCTTTTTGTATCACACATTCTGACGGGTCAGACAGATACTATTGTCCGGTTTGTCCCGCCTGTTGTAATCGAGAGTCCCCCGGATTTGCCCGCGGCATTAACCAATCCTTCTGTAACTCAGACCCAGTCCCTTCCCACCGGAAGTTTTACGCCTGAATGGATGATCATCAAAGAACTGAATACTCCTTTAAATAAAGCCTCCCTGCACGAGAAAACCCTCAGGGTGGTAAACGGAGGAGAAGCCATTTTGATACAAAAAGTAGGGAAACAACATTTTGAAAATTATTTCAAAGTATATAAAGACCGGATTTTGAGCCTGGATAAAAAGGTACGGAAGCAGGGTTATTTTGGGAGAGAGAGCCGGATTATCTATTATTATGAAATTGTCTATGAAGGGCATTTAATCGGTACCGAGATGATGATGCTGGATACTACAGGAAATCCGCTCCCGGAATTTTACAATAAACCCAGATTAAGTGCCTACAAAGCCCTGTTTGACGGTGAGCTTACCGTAAGTTGCGAGCAGGCATTGAAAAAAATCTATGGAGAAAAGTATTCCGGGGTTATTTACAATATTTCGCTTAAATGCGATTATTTGCCTTCCGGTAAATGGAATGAAAACCAAAAACATCCTGAAATCTGGTGGGAAATCTGGGAAAACGGCTGTACAATCTGTAAAGAAGGGAAGGTTGACGCCAGAGATGTCGAAAATTATAAGATTAAGGTCGTAAACAGGAATGAGGAAACGAATTTTCTGCAACCGGATTAGTCGTTATCCTCAGGAAAGAAACAGCCTTCCGTCTTCTATATATTTTACCACCGGGTCAGGGGTCATATAACGCACTGATTTATGGGCCTGAATGCGGGCTCTCAGATAGGTAGCAGAAATGTCCAGCAAAGGCGCTTCAAAATAATGTACATTCCGGTGATTTTTCAGGGATGATTCTACGATTTCGCCTTTTCTTGGATATACATATAATGCATAGTTTTCCAGAATTGCTTCATAGTTTTTCCATTTGTGTAAATGCAGTAAATTATCTTCTCCCATAATCAGCGAGAAGGAATAAGAGCGGTATTTATCATACAAATGCGCGAGGGTATCTACGGTGTAAGAAGGCTTCGGAAGCCCGAACTCGATATTGGAGGCCAGCAATCTGTTATTATCGCCGATAGCCATTTCCACCATTTTCAGACGGTCGTACTCAGGAAGCAGGGTTTTCTTCTCTTTGAAAGGATTCTGGGGGGAAACCATAAACCAAACCCTGTCCAGGCCGGCTTCATCCAGTGCGGTTTCTGCAATAATCAAATGTCCTGTGTGTACAGGATTAAACGAGCCAAAAAACAACCCTATTTTCATGGAAACAGCTTTTTAATATTTTCAGAAAGATTCAATACTGAAGGAAACTTCAATACAGAATCTTTCTTTTGAAATTGAGATTTTATGATCCGGAGATTATTCTACATTCGCAGTCGGAATAGCCCTGTCCACCTTTTTGACAAGACCAACCAATACTTTGCCGGGCCCTGACTCCACAAATTCAGTGGCGCCGTCGGCCAGCATTTGTTTTACGCTTTGCGTCCATTTTACAGGAGCTGTGAGCTGAAGCAGCAGGTTATGTTTGATTTCCTCTCCGGATGTATGTGGCATTGCCGTTACATTTTGATATACGGGAATCCGTGCATTGATGATTGCTGTTTTTTCAATACCTTCTGCCAGTTCGAGCCGGGCAGGTTCCATAAAAGGGGAATGAAAAGCGCCATTTACGGAAAGTTCGAGTGCACGTTTTGCTCCTTTTTGCTGTGCCAGCGCTATCGCGCTCACGATTCCTTCTTTGGAGCCCGAAATAACCAGCTGACCGGGAGAGTTGTAATTTGCGGGCACAACGATTTCACCGGTGGTGGAATAAATCTCACGACAAACGGCTTCTACTACTTCATCTTCCATCCCCAGAATTGCAGCCATTGTACTCTGAGCCAGATCACAGGCTTTCTGCATTGCATTGGCGCGAATCGAAACAAGACTCAGTCCGGCTTCAAAGCTAAGTGCTCCGGCAACGGCAAGGGCCGAAAACTCACCCAATGAATGCCCGGCGGCCATATTTGCCGACTTATCCAGCCCGTTTACCAGGGCAGCTATCACTGAATGTATATAAATAGCGGGCTGAGTCACTGAGGTCCTTTTTAAATCGTCTTCTGTCCCTTCAAACATCAGAGCGGTAATATCAAAGTTCAGTATCTTATTGGCGGACTGAAAAAGTGTACGGGCAAGTTCTGATTGTTCATACAATCCTTTACCCATTCCGACAAATTGTGCCCCTTGTCCGGGAAAAATAACTGCTTTCATGCGATTTAATTTGCTTTTTACAGATTACTTAGATGATTTATTGTTTTTTATTCTCTGAAATAAAGAACAAAGAAAGTATTTATTTCAGAAATAAAACGGATTTTTTTAATATTTTTCTTGAAAGTGAAAGAGTCTGAGGAGTTTTCGAACTAATATACTTAAGGACTTAAAGCAGGATTTTGCTGGATTTTTTTAAAAAATATGAGGGGTTAAATAAAATTATTGTAAATTTGAACATTCAAAAGAATTTGTTTTTGACCTGTTCTGTTCTCACGTCTTAACTGTGAATATAAAAAAAATCTGAAGAGAAATTTCCATATGAAACACTATCTGATACTAATACTGACTTTACTATTAATCCCCCAAAAGGGAATTTCTCAGGTATTTTTACCTACTGCATGTGACTGGGTTCGGGAGGAGAAAGAGGATTCGGTTTATATGTTTTCAGAAGACTGTTGTACTACGTTTGATTTCTGGGCTGATAAATTTATCTTTGATATAAACTCATGTAAGGACTCAATCTTTGAAGTTGCCCCAAATTATCATTTCCAAATTCTTTACAAGTACAATAAAAAAACTAATAAAGGTATATATATTGATAGGGAGTTAGGTGATTCTGTGATATCAACTTACTGTGAAACTAAAAAAGACCTGCCCCATGGGAATTGTATAATATATTTTTCGGATGGAAAAATATTCATTGAACAACATTACCGTCGCGGTAAAAAACACGGCAGATTTATTCTCTACGACATGGACGGGCATATAGAGATAAAATGCTGCTACATCAATGGTCTGCTAAATGGATATGATTACGCTTATTCCTATAAGGAAAGAATGATGTCAAAACAGTTTTTTATTATGGGAAGGGCTATTACTGAGGTAAAGGTAAAGCCTTATAAAATAAAGTAAAGTATGAAAATTTATTTTGAAAACCCTGTTCCGGATGATTTTATTATTGCTCTCCAATCATTCCGGAAGCAATGACTGCACTGTGAAGGCATAAGGGAATTCCGCCGCCGGGGTGAACGCTTCCTCCGGTAAAAAACAGGTTTTCAAATTTTCGGGAGAAGTTGGGGTGTCTTAAAAATGCGGCCATTCTGTCAT
>JAIBAH010000088.1 GCA_019695295.1 Bacteroidia bacterium
AAAAAAAACGGTGTACGAAATCAAACATTCTATTTTAGATTATGCTATTTCAATGGCTTTGAAATATCCAAAGTTTAATTTTGCGTAAGTCCTAATAATATAACCTTAATATATGACAGCACTTGAAAAAAAATTTTACTACCTTTTTTGGAATGATGATGTATGCCAAAGTATATTTCTAAAGCCCAAAACGGAGCTGTTAGAGAATGAAGTAGAACTTATTCTTTCAAAAGAACAAGCATATCCGCCAAGATTGGTTTTAACAAATTCATTAAAACAGAAGCAGTTTGAGGAAACAGCAATGCAAAGAACTGAATATCAAGGCATAGAAGTTTTACATAACTTACAGAGTTCGTTAAAAAAATATTTTGATGAAGATAGATTAATGGAATATGCTGAAAAAAAGTTTGGGAAAATAACAAGCAAAGTTAGAGAAGAAATAAAAGATTTTGACACTCTTTTTGAGATAGGAATTGAGTTAGTTACTTCACTTAGAAGCGAAAAAGCAACATTGAAGTTTCTAAATCGATTTAATGTTGTTCCTAAAGGGATTAAAACACTGGACGAATTGAAAAAGTATTATGAAGCAGAAATAATAAGTGATATAAAGAAATTTTTGTCTAATGATAATTTGATTGAATTAGTTCTTACTATTGATTTAGTGAGTGCTTATCATAACCAAAGGTTAAAAGAAAGTCTAATAGCAGCGACAAAACACTCTACAGATGTACTATATAATTCCGAAAATTTTAAAAGCCGTGTTTTATTATTTGATAAGCTGTACGATATTAGTGTTGTTTTAGGTAGAGATTTTAAGTCCTATTATGAATGTGTTAATTGTCCACCAGATACATTTAATGGTATAATTACTACAAATATAAAGCCTAGTAAATTAATAATTAAATGTCCAAATTGTCAAAAAGAAACTTATTATATAGTTCCATATCGAATAAATGAAATAATTTATAAACATATTATTCATGAAGATGGACTATTATTTTTCGCTATTCAATATTTATTAGAAGAAAGAAGAATTCGTTTTGAAATCGATAAGAATTTCTTAAAAGATGTTCAGATAGATATTATTATTATCAATAGTGATAACCTTATCTCTTATGCAATGGAAATAAAAATGTTTAAAACTGATAGACCCAAAGATACTCAAATTGGTAATTTTAGGCAAACAGTAGGGCAAGTAAAAAAAATTAAAGAAAAAATGCAAAAAGCAGGGCAAGGTGATTGGATTTCGTTACCCTATTTTGTTGTAACCAACATTACAGATGAACTTATTATTAAAGAAGCAATTGAGGTGTTAAAACAAGATCTAAAAGATTATAATATTACTATCCTATCACCAAAACAGTTTTTCCAAACTCATATATGATACATTTCTAATATGAAAATAAAAATTCTGAGAACATTAAAGTCCTGACTTTGTCCTGAAAGGCGAAGTCAAGACTTTGTTGAACGAAGCCATTGGTTGACCTGAATATTATGGGGATTGAATACCGTCCCGGGTGAACTTTTTTATATTTCTATCGCATAAACATAGTCTTCCTCCCAGACCGCTCCGTACAGAAAAGGCATTCGCCCCACCAAATGAAATCCGTGTTTCTGATAAAACTGAATACCCTTGTAGTTTCCCTCCCAAACGAGCAGCCACAAATACCGGCTTTGCTTTTGCCGTGCGTATTCAAGGGCAAATTCCAGTAAATCGGTTCCGGTTTGCTGTCCCTGAAAGGATTTTAATACATAAATCCTTGCCAGTTCGGTATTGCTTCCTTCCAGAAAAGGAGGGGAGCGAAAATTCACAAGTTTCATAAAACCCGCTACTTTGCCTTCTTTTCTTGCAAAAAAACAGTCAGTATCCGGAGAATGTAATTCTTTTTCCAGTGCTTCGGTACTATAATTATTGTGAATATAGAGCGTCCTTTGAGCATCTTCCGGATAGGTCTCTTCAAAAGTCTGAATCGCTATGCTTCTGAGCAAAGGAAGTTCCGATGGGAGTACAGGGTTTATCGTTGTCATTTTGTTTAAAAAAAGCCCCGGCAAATTGCTGCCGGAGCTGTATTGCTGGATTAAAGTGAAATTCATTTAGGATTTACAGATTTCCCCGGAGTTCCTGCTCTCTTTCTATGGCTTCAAACAGGGCTTTAAAGTTGCCTTTGCCGAATGAGCGGGAGCCTTTCCGCTGAATGATTTCAAAAAACAGGGTAGGGCGGTCCTCCACCGGTTTGGTAAAAATTTGGAGAAGGTAACCTTCATCGTCTCTGTCCACAAGGATACCCAATTTTTCGAGGGTAGGGATTTCCTCATCAATGTGTCCGATTCGTTTAACCAGTTCCTGATAATAAGTTGTTGGCACTTTCAGGAACTCCACTCCTCTGTTGGCAAGTTCGGTAACGGTTTCAATGATGTTGGGGGTACTCAATGCAATATGCTGAACACCGGGACCATTATAGAAGTCGAGGTATTCTTCTACCTGAGATTTTTTCTTTCCTTCAGCCGGCTCATTAATCGGGAACTTCACTTTACCGGTTCCGTTTTGCATTACCTTACTCATCAGAGCGGTATATTCAGTAGAGATATCCTTATCATCAAAAGACATCAGCTGAGAAAAACCCAGTGTATCTTTATAGAAGTTCACCCATTTATTCATTTCAAACCAGCCTACATTACCAACCATATGGTCAATAGCCGCCAATCCTACCGGTTCAGGATTGTAATTGGATTCCCATTTCTGAAAACCGGGCAGAAACTCACCGTGATAATTGCTTCTTTCAATAAAAAGATGAACGGTATCTCCATAGGTATGAATCCCGGACATCACCACACTTCCGTGTTTGTCGGTTTTGGTAACGGGTTCCATATAGGGTTTAGCCCCTCTTTTTACCGTTTCATGAAAAGAATCTGTGGCATTGTCCACGAGGAAAGCAATATGCTTCACACCGTCCCCATGAAAATGCGTATGCGCAGCAATTTCACTTGTAGGATGGAGGGCAGTAGTAAGAATAATCGTTATCTTTCTTTGTTTTAATACATAAGAAGCCCTGTCTCTTACCCCGGTCTCAGGACCACAGTATGCAAAAGACTGAAATCCGAAAGCGGTTTTGTAGAAATGTGCAGCCTGCTTGGCGTTTCCTACGTAAAATTCTACGAAGTCAATTCCGTTTAAGGGAAGAAAATCTTTGTTGACTTCTGATAAAGTAGCTGATTGTATCGTATCCATTGTTTAATAAACCTTTTATTTAATATTAAATTCTTATATAGACAGACTGAAAAGTAAAATTCAATTTTCAAAAATAATTATTTTTTCCGGTTCATCCAAAACATAGTCCCAAATAAAAAAAATAATATTGAAACCCCTCCGAACAGGGCATTCCCTTTTGGGATTTTTAAAAGAGTTGGTGCGACGAGAAACAAAATCCCGGCAACCCAGAATATTACAGAAAGTATCTTGTAATCTTTTTTCATCGATTCATGAATATAATTTTCTCCCAATCTAACCCCTAAAGCCTTAGGTTTGTTTGAAAAGGAAGGTGTTAGTTTCTCTGTATTTTTATGAGAATATTTTAATAAACAAAAAATACCGCTCATTGAAAGCGGTATTTTTTGCTGAATCATTATACAATTCTGTTATTTCAACTGAGATAATAACTTAGTGGCATCCGTTGACCCTAATGTTTTTGCTTCTGCCAGTTTCCCTTTGGCAATGATAGAGTCATTTTTAGTCTTTTTGCCGAGGTATAATTTTGCATGCAGATATTTTCCGGCAGGCCAGTTTTTCTGGTCAGAAGTTGACGCATAATTCCAGGCTTTATTCAAATCCTTTGCACCACCAATTCCTGCATTGTACATATAAGCAAGCATATAGGCACCGGCACCGTCAAGGGTGTTGGCTTTTTGAGCTTCTTCCAGATACTGACGGCTTTTGGTGTAATACATTTTATCGTTTTTACCTTTTTCGAAAGCATGTTTCCCTTTTTCCAGTACAGAAAGTTTTTCCCATTCATTGGCCTGAGTACTGCTGCCTGGTTTTCCTACTCTTGCTTTATTGCTTCCGTTTTCTACTACCTGAGGAGAGCTTTTGGGTCCGGAAGAAGTGGTCGTTCCGCCGGTAGAGGATTTAGTGGTTTTTGCATCCGCTCTTTCAGTGGAAGGAGAAGAAGTATTGGTTGTACCTCCTGTAGAAGGATTGGCTTCTGCAATTGAGCGGTTGTCAGCGACAGTTTCTCCGGTTTTGGTTGCATTCTGAGCAAGGGAAGGACATTCTTTTTCTAATCTGGTCAGTCCCTGAAGTCTTTCGCTGTTAATGGTAAGTTTACGGGCTTCCGCAATATAAAGGTTTGCGTCAAGGTCTTTGCCTTCGCCACAAAGGGTTTTGATTTCGCTCAGCAGGTTATTGTAAGCGTCTTCCGGTTTAATTGCTTTCATTCTGGCGTTGAGGTCATTCAGTTTGTTTTGAACCACTGCGCCATTATCACCGTAATTTTTAATCACATCTTCATAACGGCTTCTTGCCTGAATCAAATCAGAATATTTTCCGAACTGGATATAACGATCCGCTTCTGCGATAATCGCTTCTTTATTGGCCTGACGTTTTTGCTCGAGATATTCGTTTCTCAAAAGATTTGCGTCTCTTATTTTAGTCTGATTGTCGCCGGCAAGCATATTGGCACTGTCAAGATACAGCAAAGACTCATCGTATTTTTTGAGTGAGGCATTTTCTTTTGCAAGTTGCACATACTGCTCATAGGATTTGGTTTTGGATTTGCCGGAGTACCACATCAGTCCGATTACCACTGCAAGTACAGCAGTAAGTCCGAGGATAAGCAGCGGAAGAAATCCCGAAGATTCAGTCTGAGCGGGTGGGGGAGGAGTAATCAGCGGAGGCTGATTTCCTGAGCGGTTTTCGCTTTGAGAGAAAGACGAAGTCTGGTTTCCTTCAGCAGCTACAAGCGGAGGGGTATTTACGGAAGTTGCGGGTTTATTCTGGGCATTGTTTGAACCGGCTTCGCCTCCGATAGAAACGAGGCAGCTTGCAAAATTATCGCTGGAGCTGATCATGCACAGGTCACGGATTTCTGTATTTAACTTCTGGAGACTCTCCTCGTGGCCTAAAATAGTTCCGATTTCATTATCTCTGATGGCTTCAGTGACCCCGTCGGTACAAAGATAAAAGATATCGCCATCATTGATTTCATTTGCAGGAATAAAATGCGTGTCGAGCTGAGTCGGGTAACTGCTTCCCTGAATGGCTCTCAGGGGAAAACGGCGGTTATGAGTAAGGGATTCCTTTTCGGTGATTTTTCCTTCTCTCAGCAGCTGAGCCGCTTCAGTATGATCTTCTGTAAAATAAAGTTTCTCTCCGTTGCGGAAATGATACACACGACAGTTACCAGCCCAGGCGATATGTGCACCCGCAGAATTCATGAAAAGAAGGGCAACGGTTGCGCCCATTCCCCAGCACTCCGGGTGTGACTTGATATATTCATCAAAGGCCGTTTCCACATGTTTCAGCGCCTGATTAAAATTGGTAAGATTCAAAGACTCCTGAGTGAAATTTTCAGAAATCCATTTGGCAAAATGGGCAGCCGTAAGTCTTGCTGCAACGTCTCCTTTTCCAAGGCCTCCGATTCCGTCACATACAATATAAAGGTTATCTACCTGAGTAATTCCATCATCACTTCCCAATACAGTCGGGTAAACAAAATCTTCATTGTGTGGTCTTTTTCCCGCATCCGATAATACTTGATATTGATTCTTTGATAAATTCATAAAACTGTGAGTAAGATTAAATAAACAAAAATCAGTTAATTTTTTAATTTAATAAAGAAGAGCACTGACTAATAAATTTTAACAACAGTAACTTTTCTTGTGTTCTGAGGGCAAAGTTAATAAATAATTCTGAAAATGAAGTTTTTTTTTAAAAAAAAGTGTTGAATTTTTAAAAAATGCCTGCCTTTTTACAAAAGAACATCGGGATTAGCTTTTTTTTATGGAAAAACTCAGCCCGGAAAGAGCATAAAAACGGATTTTATGGATTCAAATAATAAGGTATTTCCGGAGTAATTTATGGAATCAAAAAAAATAAAATGTCGAAAATCATGCAGGATATTAAAAAATATTTTTGAGAAACAAAAAATCTCTTTATTTTTGAGCACAAATTTCGGATTCATTTATTTGTAAAATATCGTAAACTGAACATATAATATACAATATCAATACTTTAGAATATGCCTAAATTCAATATTGACGGAAAAGAGTATGAATTTGAAGGGAAAAAACTCCTTTTGCAATATACTTTCGGAACAGAAGTCGAGATTCCTTATTTCTGTTATCACCCGGCAATGACAGTGCCTACGAATTGCAGGATGTGTCTGGTCGAAGTAGGGTATCAGCGCAAAAACCGCGAAACCGGAGAATGGGTGTTTGATGAGAACCAAAAACCGGTTATAGATTGGGGAAGAAAGCCTGCTACGGCCTGTAATACACAGGTAAGTGAAGGAATGTTTGTAAAAACAAGAAAAACTTCTGAGGTAGTAAAAACTGCTCAGGAGGGAGTACTGGAGTACTTACTGGTAAATCATCCTCTGGACTGCCCGATTTGTGATCAGGCTGGTGAATGCCCGCTGCAAATCTGGACTTATAAATATGGTCCGGAAGGCTCCCGCTTCGAAGAGTCAAAGGTACATAAGCCCAAAAGGGTTGAATTGGGTCCAAATGTAATACTGGATGCTGAGCGTTGTATCAACTGTACCCGCTGTACCCGCTTTACGGAGGAAATCTCCCATAGTCATCAGTTAACGATTATCTCAAGAGGGGATAAAAATCATCCTTCTACGGCTCCGGGAGTTGTGTTTGATGACCCTTACTCCATGAACGTGATTGACCTTTGTCCGGTAGGTGCGCTTACTGCACGTCAGTCCCGCTTTAAGGCAAGAGCCTGGGAAATGAATTCCACCCCTTCTATTTGTAATGGTTGCAGCAAAGGCTGTAATACCTATGTATGGATTCGTGACAATAAAGTGATTCGTCATACCCCGAAAGAAAATCTTTCCATTAATCAATACTGGATGTGTGATGCCGGAAGATTAAATACGGAGCAATATACAGAAAACCGGGTTTCGGGAGCAAAATTAAAAGGCGATATTCCGGTAGTGTTTGAAAACGGACTCCGTAAAGCGGCAGACTTAATCAAACATCATAATAAAGGCAGAATTCTTTTTGTAGGCTCTGCATTTGCTTCCGCTGAAAGTAACTTCGCTTTGAAAGAACTATCCAAAAAAATCGGAAAAGATAACGAACTGATTTTTGCAGGACATTCCGAAAAAGGGTGGGGAGATAATTTCCTGCGCAGAGATGACAGAACGCCAAATGCAGCTTCCTGCCGCCTCATGGGCTTCAAAGAAGTAGATACGCATTATCTGAAAGAAAAACTGCATCTGTTTGAAATGTATATTGTCATTGAAGATAATATCATGCTGAAAGAAGCAGGTGAAATTCTTTCGCATAAGCCGGGAATCGTTTTTGCTACTCATTATTTTGAAAACAGCGAGAGCGTAGAAGTATTGCTGCCGGCTGCCAATCATATTGAAAGTCAGGGAATTTACATTAATGACCAGAATGTACCTCAGTATGTGCGTCAGGTGAAAGAAGTCCGTCAGATGACACCTGAAATGTGGATGGGACTATCCAAAAGCCGCCTCGATAAAGGAGCCGTTTACAAGGATAAATGGAGAGATATCGAAAATGTCTTTGATGTAATGTCCACCTGGAAAATGATTGATAAAATTTCAGAAATGGCCGGTGTAAATCTGGGATATGAGACGCATAAAGAAATTTTTGGTAAAATGAAGCATGATTACGAGGTATTCAAAAATATGAAAATTTCGTATAAAATCCCGAAAGAGTCGTTTAAAAATACTCAGTTTGAATTTGCGATTACTTAAAAATCAGATATTCATCCGGTTTTTGAGAATAAGCGATAGATTTTAAAACAGAAATAAGATAATTTGTACTAACTTGCGCCCTGAAAAAAATTTCACAATCTTTGGTTTTTTTTTCAAATTTGCGCCCGATTTAATTTACAGGTTTTAAGTGCTTAATTGCAATTTATATGACTAAAGAACAACTCTGTTTGTTGATGAATTTAACGGTGTTTGCACCGGCAGTCGGAATTCCGCTACTGTTGATGATGAAGCAAAGTGCAGCAAAATATATTGCACTGATTGCTTCCTTTATCCCTTTTGTGTTAAGTCTGATTCTTCTTTCAGGATATCTGGGCATTTCCGGCACGCCTGAAGAAAATGGTTTTATATTGTATTCTTCTTTCAAATGGCTCAATATGCCCGGAATGGATATCAATTTCACCACCGGTCTGGATGGAATTTCCATACATCTACTCTGGCTAACGACATTGATTTTTCCTATTTCGATTTATTTTTCCTGGCGTTCCATTGATACCTACGAGAAACCTTATTATGCATTATTATTATTGCTGGAAGTAGGGGTAATCGGATTCTTTGTTTCCCTGGATTTATTATTATTCTATGTATTCTTTGAGATGGTACTGATTCCGATGTACTTTATCATTGGTATATGGGGGGGGAAAGACAGGATTTATGCTTCTGTGAAGTTTTTCCTTTATACGTTAATCGGCTCTTTGCTGATGCTGATTGCGATTATTTATGCAGGTCTTCACAGTAATTCCGATTTTGTATTCACTACGGATTATCACAGAATTCTGAAAGCGGGTTTTTCTCCGGAAGTTCAAACGTGGTTGTTTCTGGCATTTACGCTGAGCTTTGCCATCAAGGTTCCTATGTTTCCATTACATACCTGGTTGCCGGATGCACACGTACAGGCACCTACTGCCGGTTCTGTGATACTTGCAGGGGTATTGCTGAAAATGGGGACTTATGGACTGGTACGTTTTTCGCTTCCTCTTTTCCCGGTAGCAGCCAATCAGTTTGCAGATGTAATGTGCATACTCTCGGTCATTGGGATTATCTATGGCGCGATGGCGGCGATGGTTCAGACAGATATAAAAAAATTAGTAGCCTATTCTTCCGTTTCTCATATGGGCTTTATCGTTCTCGGTATTTTTGCTTTCAGTAAAGACGCTATGAGCGGAGCAATCATTCAGATGATTGGTCATGGTATCTCAACAGGGGCACTGTTCCTTTTGGTGGGGATGATTTATGACCGTCGTCATACCCGCGAAATCAAAGACTATCAGGGTATCGCCAAACAGGTTCCGGTGTTTACGCTTCTGTTTATGATTACGGTATTTTCCTCTGTAGGCTTACCGGGACTGAATGGATTCATCGGAGAGTTTTTGGTTTTGATTGGAACAGGTGCTCAGGAAGGAACGAGAGTATATGCTTTCTTTGCAGCTACCGGAGTAATTATCGCAGCAGTTTATTTGTTGTGGATGTTCAGAAGAGTGATGTTTGGGGAATTGGATAAAGAAGCCAATAAAAAATTAGTGGACCTAAACCGTCATGAAGTAGGGTTGCTGATGCCTTTGATTGCCCTGATGTTTATCATGGGATTGTATGCAACCCCTTTCCTCAAAGAAATCAACCGTAGCTCTGACCCGCTCGTTCAGTATGTACTGGAGAAAAACGGGTTGGTACTGCCAACAGTAGCCCCTGCTCCTCAGCCTGGTCAGCCGGTTCCGGCAGGTCCTCAGATTCAGCAGATTCCCGTTAATCCCAATCAGGAAACCGGACACGAAGGTCACAATCATTAATCAGTGAAAGATTTTGTATAGTGAAGTCGCCGGTTATCCAATGCCGGCGATTTTTTTATAATTCTTTTATTGTCATGGATTTTTTTTGAAAGGCAACTTTGTATTTTCTCTGTAAATAATAACCCCATTTCTACCGGTTTTCCAATACCGGTTAACCTTAATCAATAGTAAAAAAAGCATGAAAGAAGTATCTCAAATGGCTGCCACTTTAATTGGTTCTGAAATCATTAAGCTGGCGGGTGAAATCAAACAAAAAATTGCAGAAGGGAATAAAATCTATAATTTTACAATCGGGGATTTCGATTCAGCGATTTTCCCGATTCCGGAATTACTGGAGACAGAAATTATTAAGGCTTACCGGGAAGGATATACTACTTATCCGCCTGCAGATGGCGAAATGGAATTAAGGAAAGCGGTGGCTGTCTTTTCCCGTAAATATTATGACTTACCCGTTACCTATGAATCTGTTTTGATTGGAGGAGGTGCCCGCCCGATGATTTATTCGGTGTATGCCACACTGCTTGACCCGGGAGATACTGTGGTTTTCCCGGTGCCTTCCTGGAACAATAACCACTATTGTCATCTTGTTGGTGCAAAACCTGTTTTCATAGAGGCGTTGCCGGAGGATAACTTTATGCCTACTGCCGCTTCGATTGAACCTTATATTACTCAGGCAAGGCTCATCGCAGTATGCTCGCCCCTGAATCCTACCGGTACTGTTTTCTCCAGAGAAGAACTGGAAAAAATCTGTGATTTGATTCTCGCAGAAAATAAAAGAAGAGCAGGAAAGGAAAAACCATTGTATCTGATGTACGATCAGATTTATGCTTTGCTTACTTTCAAAGAGACGGTGCATTACAATCCGGTTACCTTACGTCCGGAAATGAAGGATTATACCCTTTTTATTGACGGGATTTCCAAATGTTTTGCTGCTACGGGCGTAAGAGTGGGCTGGACTATCGGCCCGGATGCCGTAATCAGCAGCATGAAGTCTATCCTGTCACATATAGGAGCCTGGGCACCCAAAGCAGAGCAGATAGCAACCGCCCGCTTTCTGAATGAGGAGGCTGCGCTGGAAACGTATATTGAAAACCTGAAAAAGAAAGTACTGTTTCGGCTGGACGGGATTCATAATGGCTTTCAACAACTTCGCTCCGAAGGCTTTCCTGTGGATTCTATCTCTCCTCAGGCCGCAATTTATCTGACAATCAAATTAGAATTAAAAGGGAAAATAACGCAGGAAGGAGAGGTGCTTGAAACCGCAAGGGCTGTAACTGCTTATATTCTGGATGCTGCGGGGCTTGCAGTTGTACCGTTTTATGCCTTTGGTGCGGATGAAGAATCCCCGTGGTACCGTTTATCCGTAGGTACGTGTACCGAAGACGCAATTCAGGGTGCAATTGACAGCCTGAGAACGGCATTGAAAAGACTTAGGTAAGCGGTTCCCTTACAAAACCTCAGTAGCCGGAGGGTAATTTCTCCGGCTGCTGAGGGAATTAATTGCGCGTTATAAATGAAAAACCGCCTGAAAAAACGAAAAATTTGGAGTTGAAAATTTGATAATTAAAATTTATTCCAATAATTTTGCATTTAGAATTACGGATATTCAAAAAACCAATGAACCGGATTTTTGAGTATTATTACGAGGTGTGGCGCAGTTGGTAGCGTACCACGTTCGGGACGTGGGGGCCGGAGGTTCGAGTCCTCTCACCTCGACTTAAGGGTTGATATTTGCTTATTTACTCTTTTTTAGCTTTTTGTTGCTCCCGTCTTGCTTTTCTGAATTCCCAGGGGGATACCGGATTTTTTGCGCTCCACAATCCTGCTTTTGCTTTTCTTGCCTGCTCTTCCGCCAAAGCGTATGTTGCGTCTTTTGAGTATTCCTTATAGTGCCACGCCATGCCGGCTTTTACCATCTCCAGGTTAATGTTTTTTCCTGAAAGCCAGACTACCCCAATCCATCTTCCATTCCGGTCTGTATCGGTTTTTTCCACGATTACAATTTGAGTAAAACACAATTCTCCCAGATAGTTTTTGGATATTGTCCCGTAATCCTGATTTTTTTCCGGAGCATCAATATGAGCAAGTCGGATAGTATGTTTTATATTCAGGCTATCCAGTATTTCAAGGGTATCACCATCTTTTATTTTAATGACCTTCCCTTTTATTTTCTCTTTCGGAGGCTGAACCGGGTTGTCATCCACATTCTTAGCCGAATGAAAATTACAGGAAAATAAAATAGTGATTAAGACCAAATACTGAAACAGTTTTGCCATAATTGTTATTGTTTTTGAGACCCCTCTTTTCAGGATTTTCCCAAAAAGAGGAGGTCTCATTTTTTTTACATTTTATCTCCCAGTACACAGACATTTTTGTAAATTTCTTTTTTCCCGGTATCAGTATGCTGAATTTCAAAAAGAATAATATACATACCGGTCAGTGCCCGTTGATTATTGTCGGTAGTGCCATCCCAGAAAACGGTACCCGGTTCAGGCCCAAGCAGCTGATTTAATACGAGGTGTTTGATTAATATACCCTGAGTATCATAGATGTTCACCCTTCCGTTGCCACCAATGAAATTAAATTTGTAGTTGATTGGGAGTACGTCTTTGTCTCCGTCACCGTTGGGTGAGAATGTTTCATATTCCAGCGTAACTTCAGAGTTTCCGCCGGTAAGTTCCAGGCGCTGAGAGTTAGGGTAACCCGGAGTGCCATATCTTACAGTGCTTGCAGCAGAGTGCCAGTTACTTACTTCCGAAGCGGCTACATTCAGCGATATTCTTTCCAGTGCTACGCCATTGTCATCAGAGAGCGCAGAAAACTGATAGTCATCCAGATATTTAAAACGATCCAGCATTATGTCATTTCTGTCAAAAATCAGAACTTCGCCTTCTGTATCATCAAACGTAGGAAATGCGTTTAATTCCATAAAGTTGGCGTCATTGGGCGGGAGGTAATTGTTTTTCTGATTCATTACATCCGCCGTAATACACAGCAACTCTCCCGGCAAAAGGCTGTCTTTCTCTCCAAAAAGATGATAAATGCTTTTGATTTCTGTTTCTTGCTTGTCTGTTTTTCCGATGAGGAGATTACTGAGTTTAATGACTTTACCGGAGTTATTGTAAATTTCTGTATAATCGCTACCGCCGGTGTAGGCATTGAAAAGGATTTCATTGACCAGTACATCTCCCTGATTAAGGCAGGGTTCTTCTCCAATATGCGAGTTTTCGTACCCGGGTGTTGCATAACCTGTGATAGCGGAGGCTGCCTGCCATTCATAGTGACAATTTCCGGAAGCGTCCCACCTTTTTCTTTCCCATGACAATCCATCGATAAATACGGGAAGATGATAATCGGTTTTATCATAAAGCAGAGATTCAAGCGTATCGGTGGTGGAAAGTAAAACAAAGCCTCCCTGTGTATCGTCATAGCTTGGAAATGCACTCATTTGATAGAAACCTGCACTCACAGGGGGATTATAGGTGGCTTTTATCTGTGCAACATTACTGCTAAGGCAAAGGATACTTCCCGGAAGCATAAGGTTGGATTGTTCGGAAACCTGTATTACATTATAGATGGAATCAGCGGTATTATTGTAATTCCGGGCAATTTCTCCCAGTTTCAAATCCTTTAAATCAAGTACTTTATCAGAGATATTTACGATTTCAACAAAGTCAGAGCCTCCCGTATAGGGGTTGAATAATACTTCATTCAGGTAGATGTCTCCTTTTTGGATTGTATCGGGAATCCCGAAGTAGGTAAATCCGCTCAGATTATTGCCGGAGCAGTCTTTCAGGCCGGAAAAGTCCAGGCGATACAGCGTTTGGGGTTGAATATTATTTCCAAGAATGAGCGTTACGGAAGATACTCCGGCAGATGCTACCACCGGATTTCCGATTCCATTGTCTATGGTATAGTTTGTAGTTGTACTTAAGGACTGAGCATCCATTTGTTCGTCAAAATAAACTACAATTTCCGAATTGCTGAGAATGGAAACCCCGGCGAGCGTTGGGGAAGTGGTATCTGAAAAAGTGCCGGTAATACTGTTGGCTGCTCCCGGAGTTCCTCCTGTAGCGTTTTCTGACGCTCTCCAGTTGCCGCCATTATTACAGTTGACAAAATCCGGGTCTATTCTTTCCATTGTCCATCCTCCCTGTTTTTTGATTTCATCCTGATACCATTCATCTGAATAGAATACATAGTCAATGAGAAAACCGAACTGATCCTCCAGATAAAGAGAGTCTTTGTCGTTATTCAGAGAAGGAAAATAAAAGGAGGAAATGACTTTCCCGAAACTCTGGAATAAAGGGGCATTGGCATCTGAAGTCAGGATTGCATGCTCGAAGGGAAGAAGAGTCATTTCTTCCCATTCCGCTGAGGTTGTGCCTGCGTCACGGAAACTCCATCCTGATATATCGAGTACTTTATTGGTACGGTTATAGATTTCTACAAATTCCCCTTCGGGCAATCCTACTACAGGGCTAAAGTCAGCAAAAAATTCATTGATAATTACTTCAAAAGGCTGAGCAGCTACTCCTTTGACAAAGGGAATCGTGAGCGGTAAAGCAATTCCGTTGCCACTGCAGTCTTCTACATTTGAAATTGTAAGGGTATGAATAATACCAGCCTGTAAAGTTCCATTTACAATCAGATATACACATTGATTTTCCGGGCCGATTACCACTGCACTGATTGGCGTTCCCACTCCGTTATCAATGGTGTAATTCAATGCGTTTCCAATAGTACTTGTTTCCATTCCTTCGTTGAAACAAACTTTTACAGTATCTGTCCCGATGATATTTGCAGAAATTACAGCAGGGGGAGTTACATCGGGAATATTGGAATACACACTGTTGATGAGTCCGGGAGTTCCCCCACTGATATCATTGGACGCAGTCCAGTTTCCAAAAGAAGAGCAGATAGAATTGGGGTTGATTAATTCCAGCGACCATCCTCCGTCATCTTTTACAGCGTCATTGTACCATACGGAAGAGTAATTGACTGAATCAATGAGTATTCCATCCTGAGTGCGCAATCCCAGATTATCGCCGGCATTGTTCAGAGAAGGGAAAGAAATTACTCCGACGGTGTTGGATGGAAATAAAGCCACACTTCCTGTTCCGGTCAGAACTACAAATTCTCCGGGTGCAAGAATATAATTACCGATTGTTCCATTGGTGGAGCCATCGCTCAGACTCCATCCGTCAAGGTTGATTGTGTTTCCCGAACGGTTAAACAGTTCGATATACTCTGCATTGGGAAGGCCTATAACCGGAGCAGGGTCAGCAAAAACCTCATTGATGATGACATCCCGGTAGTTTGCGGATACCGGAATTGCCAGGGAAACCTGAAGCGGAGCCGCAGGGGTATTTCCACTACAATCTGATACGCCAGAAATTGAAAGGGTATAAGCCGTTCCAGGAATAAGGCTGTTGGAAAAAATCAGTAATACACACTGATTTCCGGGCTGAACCTGAACTGAAGCGGGGCTTCCGATACCGTTGTTGATGGAATAATTTGCTGCATTGCTGATTGAAGCAACATTCATGACTTCATTAAAACATACGGAAACGCTGTCATTCCCGATGAGTTCGCTTTGGTCAACCAAAGGAGGCGTAGTGTCCGGATTACTGGAAAAAACGGAATTGATATACCCGGGTGTTCCACCGTCAGGGTCACTGGATGCAGTCCAGTTGCTTCCACCGCTCACGGGACAGGAAGGATTGGGATTAATCAGTTCGAGCGACCATCCGCCATCGTCTTTTACGGGGTCATTGTACCAGGAAAGAAGATAATTGACCGAGTCAGTATAAGTTCCGTTATTGTCTAATATTTTTACCGCATCGCCGGAATTATTCAGGGAAGGAAAGGACGTAACCCCAACTACCTTGGGAGTAATCGCAGAAAAAAGCCCAACATTCGTGGTAGAAGTCAGGATTACATATTCTCCGGCCATCAGCAGATAATTTCCTATCACTCCATTGGAGGAAGCGGTAGCATCTTTTATTATCCATCCGGTCAGATTAAAGTTCTGAGTACTTTTATTGTATAATTCTACATATTCCGCATTGGGCATACCGGTAGAGGGAGTGCTTTGGGGAATCGGGAAAATTTCATTAATGATGACATCCCCGAAGGTCGCAGGCACCGGAATCGCCAGGGAAACCTGAAGCGGAGCCGCAGGAGTATTTCCACTACAATCCGATACGCCTGAAATTGAAAGAGTATAAGCCGTTCCCGGAACGAGGTTGCTGGAAAAAATCAGTAATACACACTGATTCCCGGGCTGAACCTGAACTGAAGCGGGGCTTCCGATACCGTTGTTGATAGAATAACTGGCTGCATTACCCAAAGTGGCAGCATTCATTACTTCATTAAAACATACAGAAACGCTGTCATTCCCGATGAGTTCGCTTTGGTCAACCAAAGGTGGCGTAATGTCCGGATTACTGGAAAAAACGGAATTGATATCCCCGGGTGTTCCACCGTCAGGGTCATTAGAAGCAGTCCAGTTGCTTCCACCGCTCACGGGACAGGAAGGATTGGGATTAATCAGTTCGAGCGACCATCCGCCATCGTCTTTTACGGGGTCATTGTACCAGGAAAGAAGATAATTGACCGAGTCAGTATAAGTTCCGTTATTGTCTAATATTTTTACCGCATCGCCGGAATTATTCAGGGAAGGAAAGGACGTAACCCCAACTACCTTGGGAGTAATCGCAGAAAAAAGCCCAACATTCGTGGTAGAAGTCAGGATTACATATTCTCCTGCCATCAGCAGATAATTTCCTATCACTCCATTGGAAGAAGCGGTAGCATCTTTTATAATCCATCCGGTCAGATTAAAGTTCTGAGTACTTTTATTGTATAATTCTACATATTCCGCATTGGGCATTCCGGTAGAGGGAGTACTTTGGGGAATCGGGAAAATTTCATTGATGATGACATCCCCGAAGGCCGCAGTCCCGGTCTGAATATAGGAAAAAGTCCCGGTAACGGGAGTAGTTATAGTATTGTTGTTGAAATCTTTTACGCCATTTACCGATAAGGTATGGTTCCCGGTAGGAAAAATACCGGTAAAGGTAAGATGAACAAGGCTTGTATTAACGGCGTCCCTTACTGCAGAAGCAGGGTTCCCGATACCGTTATTTGCGGAGTAGTTGGTGGCACTCTGCGCAGTGGCTAAATCAACCGGTTCATCAAAAAGTACATCCAGACTTGTCCCGTTAATGAGGGTGACCGAAGTAAGTGAGGGGGGAGTAGTATCAATTAAAAAAGGTCCGGCATAGACATCGTCAAAATAATATTTGGTATTGTTTGAAGAAGAGTGTCTGACCCAAACTCCGAAGTGTGCAGTAGTAGTATAGGTATTGTCTGAGATTGTGGCTTCCTGAATGAAATTCGTTCCCCCGGAATAATCCGCGAAAATTGTCCAGTTTCCGGAAGCGTCCCGGGTTACTTTAATCATTACGTCCGGATTTACAGCAATGGCTCCTGAGGTGGCAGCGGTTGCGAGTAAAACAGAGGTTAGTCCGTCCTGACGGTAAAGTTTAATTGCGTCAGCAGTACCATTTTCTCCAAGCTGAAGATAGTACCCATTGAGGGTTGCGGTAAGGTCAGCCTGAGAGGATACGAGATATACCTTTGAGAAATTATTGATACTTGGAGAGAGTGTCATTTTTACCTTGATTCTCCATTCGGTATCATTCATCAGCGTGCTGGGGGTAGATAAATAAATAGTATCATTCAGCAACTGCCCGTTTGATTGAAGTTCAAGTGCGGGATTTACCTGAAACAAAGCGGTATTGCCAGTCCATGCAGGATTATTACTGAAGTCTCCGTCAGAAAAATTGTCTGTAATTTGTGCATTAAGTGGAAAATAAACCCCTGTAAATAAAATTGAAATAAGAACAATGAATAAATACCTTTTCATACTATAATATAATAAACTGAATGTAATGATTAGCAACCAAATTAACGGATATTTCCTGAATGTAGCAAATATATCCAACCGATTTGCCGGGTTTTAATATTAAATTTGTATTATATTTAAAAAAAGGGTCATCCCTCGCTTTATTCAAATAATGTTATTTCCCGCTGAAAAATATACAAACCCCTGATAATTATTTTTCTATGCTATAATCTGTCAAAATTCAGATTGCAAATTCAAAAAGAGATGTTTTTAATAAATTCAGTGCCATAAAATAGAACTTTATCGTCCTCTGAAAGAAATTTTCTCAGCTACAAAACCATGGATAGTAAGAAAGAAAAAGTTTTCAGACCGATTCCAGCTTCATTACACATAAAATATTCCCTTCCTTAATCGTAATCAGCAGGTTTTTTAAAATAAAAAAAGGTTCATAGGTCATGGAATGGATTTGCCTGTACAGACACTCATGTACAACCGGTTTCTGATGATGGAGAATCGCAATAAATTGGCTCAGGTGGCTCTCCTTTGTATAATAATGGATAATTTCATAAGCGTTCCCTGTCCAGAAATCAATGTGAGCGACGGGCTTTTGTTGAAAAAGGGTTTCTATCTTCCGGGACCACGCTTCAAATTCTGGCTGCTGCGAGAGTACAGGTTCCGGATAATAAAAGGGTAGGGGCGGGTGAGGCCGGCTTGTGGTGTCAGTACGTGTGATAACTGTTCCGGTTTGCAGATGTACAGAAAGGGGTGTTTCCGCTGAAGAAACATCCTGTGCCAGTAAATAATCATCCTGAATTTCCATTAATTTCAGGTTAGGGTGAGACCATAATCTGACTCCGGTTTCTGCATTGTATGCACTGAGACCAATGTTCAGGGGAATTTCTTTTTCGCCGTAATGGGTCAGAATGAGTACCCCATTACTTTCTCCGGCGAGGGAGGTCCAGTACAAATCAGGGTCTTCTGTGATATTGATTTTCTGAATGGAAAAATCACTGAAAGAAACCCTGAAATAGACTACACTTCGATTTTCGGGGCTTCTTGTTTCAATAAAAATATGATTGAACTGATTTTCCGGGATGATTTTCCAGATTTTATTTTCAAAAGGGATTTCTTTCATCTGTGATTTTCGATTTATTTATAATGTGGCCAATATCTTATGCAAAAATACGACTTTATCTGAAGGGTAATTTTAATTCAGTAAGAAAATAATTTTTTATCGAATCAAAAAAATCTGGTATAAAAATTGAGTTATATTCATCCTGGGATAATATAATTTATGAAAGATTGGTAGTAAGAGTATTATAGAATCTCTTATCTCTGAATAAATTTACTTTTGCGATAAGTTTTTTATGGTTAAATATTAGTTTTACAGATAGATTTTTAATTTTATTTTAAACTAATTCTAA
>JAIBAH010000208.1 GCA_019695295.1 Bacteroidia bacterium
ATGAGCCTTTCCATACAGGAATCAGTAACTCCTGAGTATGCGCAGCATAATAAGTATAATCTTCCAGCAGCAATTCCACTTTTAATCCGATAAAGGCAAACATCAGCACATTCAGGATTAAATCCGTAAGGTTTCCGCCTCCGGTTTTTACCTGTTCTTCCCTTCGCTTAAACTGCCCGATAGCCTGACGGCGTAAGTACTCTTTCTGAATGACAAAGTAAGCCACCAAAAAAGCAATTGCGACAAAAAAGCCGAAAGTCTGTATTGGCAATACCATATTAGTGCCAAGTATATCATTTAAAAAGTCACTGATTCGTGGATACATAAGCTGTTTTTGTAAATTGAAAACGTGATAAAGAGAAACTGGAATCTTCTTTATTGCGTATGACATTCCGTAACGGGAAAAGGGAAATGGAAAAATCATTCCGCTTCTTTCCTCCAGTACAGGATGTAAACCGTTGCAAAATTAGGGAATATTTCCGGAGAAAAAAATATTTAAAAAAATCCTCTCCCCCTGCTTTATCAGGCACAGAAACGATTCCTTTTTATTTTCAGGAACAACATTTTCGGGGTAAGTTACGTAATAAAAAGAAATCTAATTGCTAAATAAGCCATGAAACAACTTACAGAAAACTGGTTCGTTTCCGGGCTGATAGACCCGGAGTATAAACGATATGTTTTGCTTGCCTATTTGCAGGAAATCGAAAGAGAATTTGCTGCGCTGAGATTATATCCGCCTTATGCTGATTTGACCCGTCATTATCAGAATCTGATTTCTTTCCGGAATGAAAAACTCCGGATGGATAATACTTTCCCCAAAATCATAGATAAAGAAGCATTTCAGGCTTTTTCTCTCCGACTGATTCCCACTCTGGAAACAGAAGGAATTATGAAAGAAGTGGAAGAAATTGTAGAGTACTCAATTCCCGCTCTGGAAGCCAAATTAAATGAGGGCAAAGAGATTTACCGTCATATTGACCGTCAGATTGTGATTGAACCGATAGGAGTACTTCCGCTCTACCGTTTGGAGGGTTATCTGCTGATTACTACTGCAGGAGTCAGAGTGGTGAAGGCTTTTCAGTATAAAATCCGGTTTTATGAAAATGTAGGGGTAAATGATTTTGGGATTTCTCTGGAAGAAAAAATGGAGTTTACGCATTCATTGTCCTGCTCCTATGAGCAAATGAAAATGCAGTTATACCGGCTACATACCGACTTGCCCGTTCCGGCAACCTATCTGATTAGTACCGAAATGACCGTCCCGGAATCTCCTACGCTGATTCCCGTTGTGAAACGGAAGTTTCTGAATTATATGAAATAATCAGCCTCTTTTTTCCAGAATATCCAGATGATGATGCGTGTGGTAAATCGTAAAGTACATGAGCTCCCGCAAAGTGACTTTCCCCAATAAGGGATGAGGCGCAATGATTGTATCCAAATCTTCTTCCTTACGGTTTTTAACATGATTTACAAGCCTTTCTCCATGAAGCAGATAGGCTTTCAGTAATTTTTCCTTCCGGTGAAAGGAGATTACAGGCGGGACAAAACCGCCGGTGGCAACCGCTCCCGCAGCTAATTTTTTCTGATACTTTCCGACAAGTTCATCATAGGATACAGAAGGTCGGTTGGCTTTGCCAAAGGCCATTTTTAAAATAAACCCCGGCAGAATCAATGCCTGATTAATGGGTTTAACGGATAGAATCAGATGATCCAAATGCTGACCCGCAGACCATTTGCCCCCGGGGGTGGATTCAAAAGCCTCTTTCTCCAGCGGTTTTATTGCAGATGCAAACGCATCAAAGGCCTCCGTCAATTGTTTTCTGATTTGTGCGTTATCGTATCGGTTCATGGTATGTTTATTTGGAATACAAAAGTAAAGGTATAAAAAATGGCTGAAAAAATAATATTTTGATAAAAAAGGAAGGAAGTTTTTATTCAGCAATTCCGCTTCATCGGGTTTATTCAGGAGTATCAACATCCAATACCCCTCAAAGTTTTCCTCAGCAGCCGGATCAATATCAATGTAGTTTTAAGTGTAGATACAAAATTTAAACGTAATTTTGTCACGGTTTTCATGGACTTATTTTATTTTTAAAATCATTTCAAACAATATTCTAATATGAGGAAATATTTTGTTGTACTTACGTTACTTTTTCCGCTGTTGCTTTCGGCACAGTCAAAAGTATTAAAGATTGAGGATACCCGTAATCCACAGTTGTATCCTACCCGCCTGGATCAGTTGCAATTCCGGGGTGAGGATAATGCTTACGTTTTTGTGAATAAGGAGTCTCAGTCTCTTATGCAGGGTAGCCCAGAGAAAACTAATGGGGAGTTGCTCACACTTGCAGGGCTGAATAAGCACCTCAAAGATTTGGGAGAGCCGGAATTAAAGGGGTTTCCCTATATTCAGTGGCTGAATAAAAATGTGTTTACCTATTCGGAAGGGGCTACGCTCTGGAAATTTGACCTGAATAAACTGGGTCTTTCCAAAGTAGGAAGCATGGAAGAAGGGGCAGAAGATCAGGATATGGCTTCTAACGGGAATACCGCCTATACAATGGGAGGCAATCTCTTTATTCTGAATGCCGAAACCGGTAAAAAAATGCAGGTATCCACCGACGGAACTTATGAACTTGTGTATGGAAAATCGGCTCACCGTCAGGAATTTGGAATTACAAAAGGTACTTTCTGGACAAATTCCGGGAGTAAGCTGGCTTTTTATCGTATGGATCAGACGGATGTAACCAATTATCCCTTTGAAGAATACAACGGCACTCCGGCTACGGAAAAGAAAATCAAATATCCGATGGCTGGTCAGAAAAGCCACTATGTAACCGTAGGCGTATATGACCTGAAAACCGGAAAAACCGTGTATATGGAAACCGGAACGCCAAAGGAACAATATCTTACCAATGTAACCTGGAGTCCGGATGAAAAATATATTTACATTGCTATCGTAAACCGTGACCAGAATTTTATGAGCCTGAACCGCTATGACGCTTCTACCGGTAAATTAGATAAAACCCTTTTCACAGAAAGCAGCACCCAATATGTAGAGCCTGAACATGGACCTGTTTTTATCCCCAATAAAACGGATTTTTTGTGGTACAGCGAAAGAGATAACTGGCAACACCTTTATCTCTACAATGCAGACGGAACCCTCGTAAAACAACTCACTAAAGGGGATTGGATGGTAGAAGAAGTACTGGGATTTGATAAAAAAGGGGAGAACGTAATTCTTTCCGCCACTAAAGATGGTTCCATCTCGCTTCATGGATACCGGGTGAACCTGAGTTCAGGAGAGATGACGAAACTCACCGCAGAAGAAGGAACGCATACACTCACGCTCAGCAAATCCGGGGAGTATCTCCTAGATACTTACTCCAATCTTACTACCCCTTCGACTACGCTCTATACCGATGTAGCCAAAAACAAAGTAGTACGTACGCTGCATACTTCGGACAACCCCCTGAAAGACTACAAGACCGGTCAGGTTTCTTTTTTCCCGATTAAATCCACTGACGGGACTACGGATTTATATTGCAGAGTCATAAAACCCATTGATTTTGATCCAGCAAAAAAATATCCGGTGATGTATTATGTATATGGAGGACCTCATGCACAGATGAATCATAATGCATGGTTAGGCGGAGCCGATATGTTTATGATGTATATGGCGGGTCAGGGTTATGTCGTATTTACACTTGATAACC
>JAIBAH010000089.1 GCA_019695295.1 Bacteroidia bacterium
GTGATAATAACGGACGCAAAAGGTGCAAATCGTTGGTAAATATGAAAAAAGGATTGTTTAAAATACTATTGATACTATTGGGTATTACCGTTGGGTTATCGATTGGAGAATTGCTTTTAAGAATTTATAACCCGCTTCCAAGCAAGGTTGTTGGAAATTCAATTCGTCTATTAAAAAACTACCAGAGAACTATCGCTATCACAGATCCAACTCAACAAACAGGGTTAGATAGTTTCATCAGCTATAGTACCAATTCAATCGGTTTTAGAGGTGCTGATCCCCCTCCTTCTTTTGCCAGTTTCAACACGATTTTCACGGTTGGTGGAAGTACTACAGAGTGCTCATTACTTAATAATAATAAAACCTGGACTTATGTATTAGGAATGGAGCTATCCCAGCTGAAAGATAGTATCTGGATTAATAATGCAGGGATTGACGGGTGTTCTACATTTGGGCATCAAGTCTTATTGGATGAACATATCTTTAAGTATAACCCTGATATGATATTATTCTTGGTTGGAGTGAATGATATGCATGTAGCAACAAATCAGAGTGATCATTTTCTTAACGATGGCAGAGAATATATCTTACGAAATCTCAGTGAAAAGAGTGAATTATTTTCATTCCTATGGAATCTATACAGACAAACGGTAGTCAAAAAACATTCTTTCGGGCACATGACTTTAAAAGAACCGATGGATTTATCCAAAGAAGAATTTAAAAGAAAGAGTGATTTTCATATACAGAACCAACCAAAATACAAACAAAGATTAAATAAGATTATTGGTGAATGCATTGAGAGAAAGATTGAACCTGTTTTAATCACTCAGCCTTTATATAAAGTGACTAATTTTCACCCGTATTATTTTGTTAAGTACTATAATGAAACAACCCTTGAGGTTGGAAGGCAAAATAATATACTCGTAATTGATTTAGCCGCTAAACTGGATGACAATCCTGATTATTATTATGATCCCATACACTACACTAATACAGGAGCGGCTAAAGTAGGACATATAATATTTGAAGAACTAGCAAATAACATACATTTACTATCAAAAGATAAACAACATTAAAACGACCGATTATCTAAACCGTTCTCCAACAGTCTCGCTCAAAAGTCCCTGATTTTTTTCCGCAGGCGAAAAAAAATGCCGACTGGTTTGAGCACAGCGGCTTTTCGTGATTTTTGTCGTTTTTTAAAAAATATTTATCTTTGTGGTAATAAAAACGGAAGGTAAATCTACTGGCCGCAAGCGGTTTTTTTATACAGACTACACTGAAAACCATTCATAACTAAAAAATTAAACATTGATCATGGAGCATAAGGAAAAAAAGGAAGTTAAAAAAAGCAGACTGAGTGCGACAGCATTCGCTCAAACATACTTTCACGGGACAAAGGCAGACTTAAACGTTGGCGACCTGATTGAAGTTGGTTTCAACTCAAATTATGGACAAAAGAAAAATGCGAAATACATTTTCCTGACTGCAACGCTGGACGCTGCAATTTGGGGTGCAGAACTCTCATTTGGAGAAGGCCGGGAAAGAATTTATTTGGTTGAACCAACAGGTGAAATTGAAAACGACCCGGACTTGACCGATAAGAAATTTCCCGGTAATCCGACAATGTCCTATCGTTCGACAAAGCCTTTTAGGATTGTAGGTGAAGTTACTGTCTGGCAGGGGCATACAGCAGAACAAATAAAAACCATGAAAGAAGCACTCGAAAGACTGAGGGAGCAGGGAATAAATTCATTAAATGACGAATAATTTACTAAGGAAAAACATGATGGAAAACAAACAACGAACGAATAAAAAGATTTTGCAATAGTAGGGATTAAGTGCTAAATTTGAACTAATCGCTATTGCTTAACTTCATGCTACATGAAATTTTCAGGTTTTAAAAACCGATTTTAGCCAGGCATAGACCCTTCTTAAACTACCCTCCGCAAGCCCGGAGTTTTACCTCTTCAGCCGAAGCGAAATAAACAATCCTACGACCGCTTTGAAAACAGCCGCTTCTCCTGATTTTTGTCGTTTCAGTGAAAATATTTATCTTTGTAGCGACAAAAACGGAAGGTAAAGGTGGGGGACGTTAAGGGTAACCCTAAGACAGATTGTCTGACAATTAAACGATTAATAAAACATGGACGCATTTGACCGCAAAAAACACTGGGAAAATATCTATAAGACAAAAGAGCTTAAAGACGTTAGCTGGTTTCAGCCAACCCCGGAAACCTCGCTGGACTTCTTTAAGCAGTTTAACGTGCCGACCACTGCTACAATCATTGACATTGGTGGTGGCGACAGTTTACTGGTTGACCACCTTCTGGACTTAGGTTATCAGGACATCACCGTGCTTGATATTTCAGCAGTTGCACTCGAGAAAGCAAAAAACAGGCTAGCAGACCGGGCGACAAAAGTAAGATGGATAGTAGCTGACGCAGCGACTTTTAAACCGACCGTTAAATATGACTTTTGGCATGACCGTGCTGCATTTCACTTTTTAACACAGGAGAGCGAAATTTCAAACTATCTCGAGATTGTTCAGCGAAGCATTAAGCCGGCCGGCATTTTAGTTATCGGGACTTTCTCGGAACAAGGCCCGAAAAAATGTAGCGGTATAGAGATAAAACAGTATTCAGAAGAATCCATGACCGACCGGTTGAAGAAGTTTTTTGAGAAAATAAAGTGCATTACTGTTGACCACAAGACGCCATTTGACACAATCCAGAACTTTGTCTTTTGTAGTTTCAGAAAATTACAACCGGCTTGATACGACATGTATAAAAAGAAAGGCTATACAAAATAAGGGTTTTGTAAAAGCGGGTAACAAACCCGCCAAACCCTTCTCAAACTACCCTCCGCAAGCCCGGAGTTTTACCTCTTCAGCCGAAGCGAAATAAACAATCCTACGACCGCTTTGAAAACAGCCGCTTCTCCTGATTTTTGTCGTTTCAGTGAAAATATTTATCTTTGTAGCGACAAAAACGGAAGGTAAAGCAAAGGTACAATATCGCCAATGCGGGATAATCCGGTTATCACGACAAGAAATGAAAGAAGAAATCAGCAAATACAACGACAATTTAGCCCCGGACGAAAAAGCAATTTGCGACCGGTTAGTGGCTGTGATAGACAGTGAACTGACAGAAGCGGAAAATAAAATCTGGCATGCGCATCCGGTCTGGTTTTTGGACGGCAACCCGATTGTGGGATATAGTAAACAAAAAGCGGGTATCAGGCTAATGTTTTGGAGTGGAGCAGACTTTGAGGAGGAAAAATTAAGTGTAAGAGGCGGAAAATTTAAAGACGCTTCTGTTTTATTCAACAATATCTCTGACATTCATGAAAATGACCTGAAGCGCTGGCTTAAAAAATCAGGAGAAATCCAGTGGGACTATAAAAATATAGTGAAAAGAAAAGGACAACTGGTTAAAATAAATTTATCAGACAATAAACTCTCATGAAAAAACTGCAATTTACCGTATCAATCAATGCACCGGTAAGCAAGGTATATGATTTAATGCTGGGCATAAGCAGCAAGTCCACTTATGAGCAATGGACCGCATTGTTTAACCCGACATCCACTTATGAAGGAGGATGGGAAAAGGGAAGTAAAATCCTGTTTGTGGGAGTAGATGAGCAGGGAGAAAAAGGCGGAATGGTTTCCAGGATAGCCGAATGTATTCCCCATCAGTTTGTCTCGATTCAGCATTACGGGCTTTTTAAAGCGGACGTGGAAATTACAGAAGGTCCGGAAGTGGAAAAGTGGGCTAACGGTTTCGAAAACTATTCTTTCGAAGAAATCAATGGGATTACATCCTTAACGGTTGACCTGAATACCACCGAAGAATTTGTGGATTTTATGAACCAGACCTATCCCAAAGCGCTGGAAAAGTTGAAGGAAATCTGTGAAAAATAAAATAGTACCATTTCCCCCGCCCTTGTTGGTGTTTTAGCATAGCAACACCAACAAGGGTAAGCGAAACTTTAGGATTTTTTTATTCTTTCGGGAAACTGCAAAGGGATTTGAGGGCTTCCGGAACAATTATCATTAATATCTCTTCAAAATTCTTAATTTTTATAAACCTTGCGATACTCCCAGATATTCCCTGAAGTTAACCTTAGAAAATAAAATCCAGAAGGTAGATTTCTCAGATTGAGTCTATTTCCTTGTTTTTCTACGGGGATTGCGTTACCATTCAGGTCAAATAATGTAACGGAAAATGAGTTTGCAGACTGAATATACAGAAAATCCGTTACAGGATTTGGATAGATTCTCGTCTGTGGAAATGATGGACTCACAATGGAAACAGGCTCTGTAACGGTAGTAACCGCCTGGTTGGTGATAATCGGAAAGTTATAGTCAAAATAGATTTCCGCAGTATTTTTTATTTCAGCCCCGATGTATAAACCCGGTTGAGTCCGAATTTTAAAGGCAACAAAGCCTTGGGATTCGGGCTGGGTGAAAGGAAGCTGAATGTCATCAAAGATAAACTTCAGAACGTTTCCGTTTTCGATTTTTACCTCTACTGAATGACTGGCTTCTATGGGTTGGAAAGACGTGATATCTAAGGTCGTAGTATCAATCATATCTGAAATAACAACCTTTTGAGCATTGGCCGTACCCGTATTTTCAAACCTGACGATATAATGCAGATAGTCCCCAACCTGATCCGGAAAAATCACATCCCCCTCGGTGCAGGTTTTGTCATTTGGGTCAAAAGAAGCAACCACCAATTGTTTCAGGCCAGCATGATTGTCATTCGGAGTAAAATCACTGACAATGGGAAATACCCATACTCCGTATTCCAGATAGTCTCCCGCATTGACAGGGTAGGTAGGATGCGTAGGCGGATTAATGGACATTGTAAAGGGAAATGCCAGCGTTTGCATCGGGCCAAGACCTGAATAATTCCATACTAATTTTCCGGTATTGATAGTATCCGGCGGATTACTCGCCCCACTAAAATCAGAAATATCATCATTAAAATAAACGCTGACCCAGCCCGAGGCCGGCAGATTTGCTTTATTATGAATTACCACTTGATAATCAGCGTCGAAACCCGGAACAGCCTGCGTCAGGGGTATAATGGAAACTTCCATATCCTGATAAGTACCTCCAGCGGAAGTGATACAGAAGTCCTGAACAATGGTATCCAGGCTGGTACAAACCAACGGAAAAGTGTCCGGACTAACCGAAAAGAAACCGGGATTTTGCAAAAGCGGAACGATACTGTAAGACCCCGAATCCAGATAAATTCCGTAACTTCCAGACTGATTAGTGAAAAAATTATCGTTGGTTATCCCGCCGTAATAGCCAAAGTTCTGAAAGCCAACCGGTAAATCGTTAGCGTTACATCCGTTTTGATTGGTGTCAAACCATACATTTCCGGTAATATAATTGGAAGGATTCGAGAGATTTACTACCCACAAATCTGCCTGGGAGTTACCATGATAACCACTGACATCTCCGTCATTGGAGAAGGTAAATCCGGTAAAATAAAAACCATGATTAATGTTGTTTTTTATAGCATTTCCCTCATCATTTCCGCTACCGCCAAAGCATTTCTGCCATTCAAATACTCCGGATTGAGATACTTTTACCAGCCAAACATCATTATTCCCGTGATTGCCACTTACATCCCCGTCATTGGAAGCGGTATATCCACATACAATATAGCCCCCTTCCTGTGTAATTCTGATGCCTCTGGCTTCATCATTGGCAGTTCCACCCAGACACTTCTGCCATTCCACTGAGCCGGTGGAAGATACTTTTACCAGCCAGACATCATTTAATCCATGGTTTCCCGCAACATCCCCATCATTGGAAGCGGTATATCCGGCTATGAGATACCCTCCGTCCGGAGTAGCTGTCATGGAATTGGCCCGGTCATTGCCCGTTCCGCCCAGACACTTCTGCCATTCCAGCGCACCCGTATCAGAAATTTTTACCATCCACACATCTTCACCCCCCTGATTTCCGGACACATCTCCATCGTTGGAAGCGGTATGCCCGCAAACAATGTAACCCCCATCTGAAGCCTGCAAAATCTGAGTTGCTTTGTCGTAAGCACCGCCTCCCGGACAAATTTGCCATTCAAAAGTACCGTTACCGGATACTTTTATCACCCAGACATCACCCAGAACGTTGGGGCCTGTCGGATTCCCCATAAAGACATTAGAAGAGATGGAACCGGCAAAAATATAGCCCCCGTCAGGGGTTTGTAAAATGGATGTTCCTAATTCCGCACTGGTACCGCCATAGCATTTCCGCCACTCAATGATACCGGTGGCATCTAATTTTACTACCCATATATCCTGACTGCCAGCATTGAACGTCACATCCCCGCTGTTGTTGGATTGAGTATATCCGATAAGAATATAGCCTCCGTCAGCGGTGGTTTTAATGTCTAAAGCCGCTTCATAGCTTGATCCCCCTAAACTTTTCTGCCATTCCATTACTCCGAGCGCAGACAGTTTCACTACCCAGAAATCATCTCCCCCGTGATTTCCGGTTACATCTCCGTCAAATGACAGATTGGAGCCGGCTATCACGCATCCGCCGTCAGCAGTATAAACCAGTGTAAAGCCCTTATCAGGACCTGAGCCTCCAAGACATTTCTGCCAGAAGATGTTTTGTGAACACAAATAAGTACTGTTAATTACCAAAAGCAATAAAACTACGATAAGTTGTTTAGAAATAAATGTTTTCATATTTTGTGAAAAGTGCCTTAGTGCATGACAAAAATACAAATTTTTTGAATATTGGATAAAAAAAGGTGAGTAAATAAAAAAAAAACGGATATTCTTTACATGAGACAATATATCCTTGACAAAAATGAAAACTCAATAAAAAAAATAAAAGGAATTGAGGAAATCTAAAACCCAAATTATTCTTAATTTGCCCTCCCCGCCCTTGTTGGTGTTTTAGCACAGCAACACCAACAAGGGTAAGCGAAACTATAGGATTTTTTTATTCTTTCAGGAAACTGCAAAGGGATTTGAGGGCTTCCGGCGGATTAGTTGCCCTGCCAAAATCAGAAATATTATAATAAGAAAAATGCTAAACCCAATCGGTTATAAGTACAGCCGCTTTTCGTGAATTTTGTCGTTTGGAGAAAAATATTTATATTTGTGACGAGGAAAATGGAAGATAAAGCTGCTGAGGTACAATATCACCGATGTAGGATAATCCGGTAATTACGACAAGAAATGAAAGAAGAAATCAGCAAATACAATAACAATTTAGCCCCGAATGACAAAGCAATTTGCGACCGGTTAGTGGCTGTGATAGACAGTGAACTGACAGAAGCGGAAAATAAAATCTGGCATGCGCATCCGGTCTGGTTTTTGGATGGTAACCCGATTGTGGGATATAGTAAACAAAAAGCGGGTATCAGGCTAATGTTTTGGAGTGGAGCAGACTTTGAGGAGGAAAAATTAAGTGTAAGAGGCGGAAAATTTAAAGACGCTTCTGTTTTATTCAACAATATCTCTGACATTCATGAAAATGACCTGAAGCGCTGGCTTAAAAAATCAGGAGAAATCCAGTGGGACTATAAAAATATAGTGAAAAGAAAAGGACAACTGGTTAAAATAAATTTATCAGACAATAAACTCTCATGAAAAAACTGCAATTTACCGTATCAATCAATGCACCGGTAAGCAAGGTATATGATTTAATGCTGGGCATAAGCAGCAAGTCCACTTATGAGCAATGGACCGCATTGTTTAACCCGACATCCACTTATGAAGGAGGATGGGAAAAGGGAAGTAAAATCCTGTTTGTGGGAGTAGATGAGCAGGGAGAAAAAGGCGGAATGGTTTCCAGGATAGCCGAATGTATTCCCCATCAGTTTGTCTCGATTCAGCATTACGGGCTTTTTAAAGCGGACGTGGAAATTACAGAAGGTCCGGAAGTGGAAAAGTGGGCTAACGGATTCGAAAACTATTCTTTCGAAGAAATCAATGGGATTACATCCTTAACGGTTGACCTGGACACCACAGAAGAATTTGTGGATTTTATGAACCAGGCCTATCCCAAAGCACTGGAAAAGTTGAAGGAAATCTGTGAAAAATAAAATAGTACCGATTGCTGGCGGGCTTTTACAGGATTGTTGGACAGCGGGTTTAAAAACCTGTCGCTGACGAAGAATTGACGAAGACTGGTTCTTCATTTACAAATCTGCCCCGGACTAAACCTTTTGACATTTTGAGAGTCAAATAAAAAAATTTCATCATGAAGAAGATATACAGTTTTTTAGCCGCAGTTTTTGCTTTGATTAACATAAACGGTCAGTCGCTTTATTTCCCGCCTGCAACCGGAAATACCTGGGATACGATTGCCCCTCAAACGTTAGGGTATTGCCAGCCAAAAATTGACAGTTTGTATGATTTTCTGGAATCTCAAAATACAAAAGCATTTATTTTACTCAAAGACGGAAAAATCGTTCTGGAAAAATATTTCGGGACTCATACGCAAACTTCAAACTGGCAATGGGCTTCGGCCGGGAAAACGATTACTTCCTTTATGACAGGTATTGCACAGCAGGAAGGATATTTGTCCATTCACGACTCTGCCTCTGTTTATCTTGGACAAGGCTGGACATCTTGCACTCCTGTACAGGAAGGGGAAATAACTGTCAGACATCAACTGACCATGACTTCGGGGCTTGATGACGGAGTGGCTGACCCTTATTGCACATCAGACACTTGCCTGAAATATAAAGCAGCCGCAGGGACACGCTGGGCTTATCATAACGGCCCTTATACCCTGCTTGACGGAGTCATTGAAAATGCAACAGGACAAACATTGAATAACTATACAACCCAAAAGCTGAAAACTCCGACAGGAATGACAGGGCTTTTTGTTCCTGTGGGTTACAATAACGTGTTTTTTAGCAACGCACGTAGTATGGCAAGGTTTGGACTGCTGATGTTAAATAAAGGAAACTGGAACGGAAACCAGATAATGACGGACAGCGTCTATTTTAATGAAATGATAAACACTTCACAAACGCTAAACAAATCCTATGGTTATTTATGGTGGCTTAACGGAAAACAGTCATTTATGGTTCCAGGTTCTCAGCTTGTGATTCCTGGCTCTTTGTTTTCGAATGCACCGGCAGATATGATTTCGGCATTGGGGAAAGACGGTCAGTTTCTAAACGTTGTTTCAAGTCAAAATCTGGTTTGGATAAGAATGGGAGAAGAACCCGGCAATTCATTGGTTCCGTTTTTGCTGAATGACGATATCTGGGCTTATATAAATGAATTACAGTGTGCACCTACAGGAACAAACAATGGCATTTCTCTAAACAATTCTGTTCAGTTAATACCCAATCCAGGCAGTGATATTGTAAGTCTGAAATCAGATAAGCCCATTGCAAAAGTTGAAATTTACAATCTTAACGGACAATTAGTCTTATCCGAAAATACAGCGGCAGCAGAAATCCGTATTTCCATTAAAGAATTGCAAAGCGGGTATTACTTTGTAAACGCAAGTCTGGCAGACGGGAAAGCATGGAAAGGAAAACTGATAAAGTATTAGTTGCCTGACAGTATGGGTTTTACAATCCCTTATGCCAGGGGACTATTCGGGAAAGGAACTTCCGGAGGTAGTCGCAAAGCCTATTCCTAAACATTTCAATGACCTGAATAAAAAATATGGCACGTCCCCAAAATAAATCAGAATTACTGGATTTGAGCAAAAAGAACTTTGACGCTCTCCTGTCATTTATCGAAAGCCTGTCACAGGAGGAGCAAAATAAGGAATTCCCTGAAGGGCCATTGAACCGGAATATCCGGGACGTGCTCATGCACCTTCATTACTGGCACTTAATGATGCTGGAGTGGTACACAATTGGGATGAAAGGCGACAAACCCGATATGCCAGCCAAAGGATATACCTGGAGTACAACGCCTGCGCTTAACCGGTGGATTTGGGAGAAATACAAAGATACATCCCTTGAAGCAGCAAAGGAGAATATAAAATCCAGCTATCTGAAAATCAGGAGCCTGATAGAGCGTCATAATGATGAAGAATTATTTGAAAAGAAAAGATACAAATGGACGGGTACTACTTCGCTGGGCGCATACCTTGTTTCTGCAACCTCAAGTCATTATGAATGGGCAATAAAATTTATTAAGAAAATGAGAAAGTAAAAATGGAAAACACATCAAGTGTATGCAATAATACCCTCAAAACTGTAATCGTCAGCCCGGAGGTTTGTGTTTTTATTCTATCCCGGAACGGTTTGAGAATGGCGGCTTATTAATTTTTGTCCTTTCAGGGAAAAACAGTTATCTTTGTAGCAAGGAAAAAAACGGACCGCAAAGGAGCGGGAGGTTAAACGTATTTTTTATGACAACAGACAACAACAAATCAAAGATTACGATTGATAATTATTTAGACAGCCATTACATACATAGAAGTAACTGGTTGAGAGCTGCTGTTCTTGGTGCAAATGATGGAATAATTTCTATTTCCAGTCTTGCAATAGGAGTTACTGCTGCAAGTTCCACACGGGAGCCAATTGTACTGGCAACCGTAGCAGGGCTCGTTGCAGGTGCTTTATCAATGGCTGCCGGAGAATATGTCTCGGTAAGTTCGCAAACGGATACCGAAAAAGCAGACATCGAGAGAGAGATAAAAGAACTGAAGGAAATGCCAAAAGAAGAACTGACAATTCTGGCTCAGATTTATGAGAAACGGGGACTGAAAAAAGAAACTGCGATGCAGGTAGCTATTGAACTGACTGAAAAGGATGCTTTGGGAGCGCACATCAGAGATGAGTTGGGAATCAATGAGATAAGTCAGGCGAATCCTATTCAGGCAGCGATAGCTTCAGGAGCAGCATTTTCCGTTGGAGGTTTGCTGCCTTTGTTGGTAATCCTTTTTGCGCCGGTAAAAGGGATGGAATACTGGCTATATGGCTTCACTATCGTTTTCCTGATAATTTTGGGAACAACTTCTGCAAAAACCGGAGGTTCAAGCATAAAAAAAGCCATTCTGAGAATTACAGTCTGGGGAACAATCGCAATGGTACTATCCGCTTTAGTGGGTTACCTGTTTGGTGTAAATGTATAATGATAAAAATGCAATATATGAACGGAGCACACTGGCATTTAGGGGTAAATCATTTACCTGTCATTTTCCCTGTTGTGGGAGTAATGGTAATGGTTACAGGATTTATTTCAAGGTCAGAAGCTGTAAAACGAACCGAATTTATGATTTTTAAATTTGGATTTCTTAGTGCATTCGCTGCATTGCCAGCCGGAGAAGGCTAACCGTAATCATCCGCACAGCATTTTTGACAATAAACAAACTTGCGAATTTGTTTGGAGAGCCATTTTCAGAAAACAAAACCTCTGTATCCATTGACGATATTTGTAAGACAATAGAACAGAATTGTAATGAAGTAGGAGACAAACTGAAAGAAACATTACCTTAAAACTAATAAACATTATCGCTTCTATAAAAGACAATCAAAATGAAAATAAGCCACATTAGCAAACAAGAAATTCAGAAGGGGGAAGATATAAAAGGTCAGGACATCAGAGAGGGAATTTTCGATTTAATCCAATCCGACTTTCCTGACTTTGATAAAGAAGACTTTATTTCCATTGAAGAACTTAATCAGTACCGCCGCCTTTACATGACTTATTTAATAAGTCAGGAAAAAGGAGAATTGGCAGTTATTGACAGGGATGTTATGAATGCTATTAAAGACAACTCGATTCTATCTGAAAATATACAGGATGAAATAGAAGCGGAGCTTACTTTCGGACAACGTATTGCTGATAAAGTAGCGGCTTTTGGGGGGAGCTGGACTTTTATCATTACCTTTTTCTCATTTATCCTGATCTGGATGTTAATTAATATTTGGGTGCTATCCTCAAAACCCTTTGATCCATACCCTTTTATTTTACTGAACCTTATCCTTTCCTGTCTGGCTGCAATACAGGCCCCGATTATTATGATGAGTCAAAACAGACAGGAGCAAAAAGACAGACAAAGAGCTGAACACGATTATAAAATCAATTTAAAAGCCGAACTTGAAATCAAATTATTAAGCGAAAAAATAGACCATCTACTCGTTCATCAAAATAAAAAACTGCTGGAAATTCAAGTGGTTCAGACTGACTATCTTGAAGATCTGATGAAAGAATTGAAAAAGATATGAAAATGGAAAATCGCAGACAGAAGGTAACATCGTTCCCTCATTTCCTCGTCAGAGTTGGGCGCTATGCCCTTTTTGCCTTTGGCTTAATCGTATTTTCTGTGCTGCTTGGGGTTATTGGCTACCATTATTTGGGACAAATCTCCTGGCTTGACAGTTTTTATATGGCTTGTATGATCTTAACAGGTATGGGGCCGGTAGTAGAAATGACTACCCCTTCCGCTAAAATATTTTCATCCATTTACGCTTTGTATAGCGGAGTTGCCTTTTTAAGTATAACCGCAGTTTTCTTTGCCCCAATCATTCACAGACTTTTACATATTTTACACGTTGAGCAGGACGATAATGAAAACTAACGGATAAAATGAAAGATTCTTTCCCTGATTTTTTGTCCTTTCAGGGGAAAATAGCTATATTTGCGGGGAGGAAAACGGAATAGAAAAAGGCTGGCTATTTTGGGAGACCATTTTGAACACCATATGAATGAGTGGGATTTACAAAAAAAATTAACAAAAAGGTTTAGAACTGAAAACCTTAACTTTAGAAATTCAGAATTTAAACTTGTATGCCGGGAACTTATGTTTCCTTCCTGGAGAATTAATGATAAGTACAGCAAATGGAATGAGACTTCCGTTGATTTTATTTTTTACTCAGAAGCAGAGAATAAATTTTTATGCATTGAATTAAAGAACAAAATCAAAAACCGAAAAGAGCTTTTGTCTGCATATTGCCAAACCACTGACAGAACACTGAAGTTTGTGAAAGAGTTTTCCGTTGAAAAAATTGAAAAAGCAAGAATAGAATGTTTGAAGTTTGCCAAAATTGAACGAGGAGGGAATATAGAAACCGAAACAATAAAATTCAGGGACAACCCACAGACAGAAAGGGTTTTACTTGCACACACTTTTCCGGAAGATTATCAGAAGGTAATTGAAAATTGGAACCAGTTAAAGCAGAATGAAATATTCAGCCTCATTGACAAATATACAGCGAACAATGAATTGAAACGATTTAAAAAAATAGACAAGACAGAATGGGAACAATACATTCAGTCTGAACTAATCGCTGATACAATAAAAAACCTTCTCTAACGGGGTTTTGACGAAAAGTATAAATTCAGCCATCTGTTTAGCTTTGCCAATACGTAGCACTTCTCAAATAATCTCCCGCAAACCCGGTTTTTTCCCTCATCAGATAAATATAGGTTATCCATGACCGGTTTGAGAGCAAATGTTTTCCCTGATTTTATGTCCTTTCGGGGAAAAATAGCTATATTTGTGGCGCGGAAAACGGAACACATACATAAAGGTGTGGGACGTTATGGCAAATTTATAAAGATTTTTAATGAAACAGACTCTTTCCCTTTTTACTTTAATTCTATTTTTAGTATCAAAATGTGCAACAGGAATTACTGATTCGACTGTGAGTAGTCATAAAGAATCCGTAAAAACACAGGACACCTTAACAGGACAAATTCATCCGGTAGTGAAACAAATTTTTTACGACCTTCCTCTCGAAAAATCCCGTGAAGACATTCTTAATAAAATTCTGAATGATAAAAAATTTGTTTCAACAGATTTTTTTTTCAATAATTACCAACCCTCATCCTTTTTTAAAGGGAATACTACAGACAGAGGGCTGATTACATCAAAGCCAGATTCGATTCAGGTTCTGCTGGCATTGGGCTATCCTTCTCTAACTACGGAAAAAGGAGGTAAAGCGGACTATAAAAATATTATGCTTCTGAATTGCAAATATTTCTATTCCAGTAAAGACAGTGTTGAGAGGGAATATGGGAAATTACTAAAAATGTTATATCCCATTTTAACAGACTCAAGTTCAACAAAAAGCGAGTCGCCTTACTCAACAGGTAAAGTCAGTGGACAGATGATAAGCAATGGAAAGATTTTTGAAAGCTATAAGCCATACTATAGAGTTGGGATAAACTCAATATCCATGATACCAGCTAACAATTCTAAAAGTGTTTTTGTGCTCGATATTGTATATGGGAAAGAGGATAAATAAATTGTACGAAGGCCTGCCACAAGCCCCAACCCCATTTGAAAACAGCTTTTTTAAGACTTTTGTCGTTTCTGGAAAAACAGGTATATTTGTAGCGGGGAAAACGGAAGGTAAAGCAACAAAATATTAGTTAAAACGATAGGAAACTGAAACCAAAAGTACAACAGACAAGTGAAAAATGAAAGATTATAAAAAATATTTCAGCCAGTTTGTAAAGGAAAATTATCCGGACGACTTCGGCTCTATTCTTGCCGGTACTGAAAGCAATTACCTTATTATTTCGGCTGACACCTCATTTGCAAAAACCTCCGGAAACCCAATTGACAAACGACTGGATTTTAGTGCATACTTTTTAGCACTCATCAGGACGCTGGACGAAAGAGGAGAAACATTTGAAAATATCCGGAAAATATGCCTTCAGATTACGACGGAATACGTTCAGCCAAAAAATAAAACGCAGGCGTTTCTCAAACGGCTTCTCCCAAAAATGATTAACACCTGGTTGGGTCAGATTTTAATCAAGGCCTTTCATAAACGCGTAAGTGTAAATGCAAACCCGGACGGCTTTATTGCCCGCATAATCACTGACAAAGAAGAGACACTGGGCCTCGGTTACGGTATAGACATCATGGAATGTGGAATCTGTAAATTGTTCAATAAACATAACTATTCAAAATACGCCCCCATCCTTTGCGAAGTGGACGAAATTACCTCAGGACTCGCAGGACTTCAATTATTCAGGACAGGGACTATTGCCAACGGCGCTGAGAAATGTGATTTCAGGTTTAAAATACAGGAATAATCAATCTTACAATCGCAGCTACTTACAACGCAGTAGAAATAAGAATTTCCACCCGATAAAAAGCAAATCCGTCGGTTTTTGCCATTACGGGGAATCTGTTTATATTTGTGGTGAGGAAAAAGATAGCGAAAAATCGTTACAGGATAACTTCAAACAGACAATCACTTCTAATAAACAAGATTACAATGATATACAATAAACCGGAAATAAAACTCAGACCCACCGAAGTTTCAGACCTGGAGACTTTGTTTCAATTTCAGCTTGACAAAGAAGGGGCATACCTGGCGGCATTTATGGCTACAGACCATACTGACAAATCAGCATACATAGATAAATATACAAAACTGTTAGCCAACCCTGCTGTGAATAATCAGACAATTATCCTTGGCAATGATATTGTGGGAAGTATTGCTAAGTTTATGATGGAAGGGGACTCAGAAATTACTTACTGGATTGACAGAAAGTTTTGGGGGAAGGGAATTGCAACACAGGCTCTCAATGAATTTCTTGTCATTGAAACCAGCAGACCAATTTTCGGACGGGTAGCATTTGATAATTTTGGATCCCAAAGAGTGCTGGAAAAGTGTGGGTTTGTAAAAGAAGGAACAGACAAAGGTTTTGCAAATGCACGTCAATCAGAGATTGAAGAATTTATTTACAAACTCACTTAAACCCTCTCCCGCAAACCCGGATTTTTCTCCTCAGGCGATGAAAAAAAAGAAAGTACAGTTCGTTTTAAATACCCTCTTTCAGGGGCTTCTGTCGTTTCAGGGAAAAATTACTATATTTGTAGCGGGGAAAATGAAATTCTGAGTCCGGTAAGGCTTCAAAAACCCTATAGGACTTGCTTCTTTAGAACATCCTTTTGTGTCAGATTTTTTATGGTCAGTTACTTGTTTTTTTGAAACACAATGAATTACTTTAATCAGGAATCGGAACGATTAATATACAGAGCCTTAACAGAAAAAGATATTGACACCTGGATCGAATTTTTCGAAAACAATGACAGGCTTGTTTTTTTAGGCATAGACCTGAACAGAGACAACAAAATAATTGCCACCGAATGGATAACGAAGCAACTGGAACGCTACGAAAATCAGGGATTGGGACACCTGGCGGCAATTGAAAAATCAACAGGGGAATTCATTGGAATGGGAGGAATACTTCCAAGGGCACTTAATGGAAAAACAGTGCATGAAATTGCCTACTCTTTAATACCCAAATACTGGAATAAAGGCTTTGGGACTGAGATTGCAAGACAAATGAAGCACTTTGGCCAACAGCATAAAATAGCCCCTTCATTTATCTCAATCATTGACAAAAATAATGTAGCTTCCATCAATGTGGCGAAGAAAAACAATATGATTGTTATTGCTGAAACAGAATTCATGGGAATGGAGGTTTTTGTATATGGAGACGCTTTATAACACTAATATGAGTTTAATCTGTCGTATTCATTCTTCTTTATTTCACGCAAACTCGCAGGGAGCGCAAAGGAGAGGAGATTTTACCCAATCAGGCCTGGCGAATTTGCGCCTCTGCGAGAAATTACCCACCCATCACCCGATCACACTTAGCGCCTCTGCGAGAGATTAATAATAAATATAACCCAATTTTTTTATCTGACCAAAAAACTCCGGCCGAGATCTGTAATAGCAACTTATCTGAATTTCTGGCGTTTATTAAAAGCTTCAATTCATACGATGAACTTACTAAAGTAAATAAAAGAAGAAAATCTGCAGGACTGAATTCCCTTGAAGTACAAACCCGGATAATGCAGGAACTGCCAAAATCCGAAAACCAAAAACCACCTGTGGATTTTTGAAAAACGAAAACAGGAAATAGATGAATGGAAAAAAAGAGTGGGATGGATATGATGTCTTCAATTACCGAAAATAGGGATAATATAGTGATTCTATATAAGACCATCAATTAATACATTGTTTTTCCGTTAATTTGTAATATATAATAACCAAAAAATTTTATGAGAAGACTTTTTATTTTATTCCTTTTAAGCTCTGCTTCCTTTTTATCCGCACAAAACTATAATGCCGGGACAGGCTCTGGCACATTAGGGGTGGATAACACCTTTGTTGGAGGCAATGCAGGAAACGCAGCTACGGCAGGTGCAGCTGATAACGCTTTTTTGGGGACAGGTTGTGGAAGATTGACAACAAATGGTGATTTTAACGCCTTTTTTGGGAGTGAAACAGGACAAGATAATACAACAGGGAGCTACAATACCTTTATCGGAAGAGGGGCAGGAACAAGTAATACTACGGGGGTAGAGAATACTTTTTTGGGATGGAGAAGTGGAAATGAAAGCACAACCGGAGGAAGAAATGTGTTTTTGGGCTATGCCGCAGGTTACTACAATACGACCTCCTCAGAAAATGTTGGGATTGGCTACAAATCACTCTACGAAAATCAAACGGGTACCCGAAATGTGGCGATTGGCTATTATGCAGATTCTCTGAGCACTTTTACAAATGATGTTACCTGTGTCGGTTATGAGGCGGCCAAAATGAATACCGCTGCGGGAACTACTGCTTTTGGCAGCAGGGCACTGAACAGAAACTCATCGGGAATCAATAACTCTGCCTTTGGGCTACAGGCTTTACGCCTGAATACAACAGGGGGAAGCAATTCAGCTTTTGGGCATTCGGCAATGAGAGCAAATCTGACGGGAGTATCTAACTCTGCCTTTGGGGTGAGCACACTTCAGGAAAATACCTCAGGTTCATCCAACGTGGCATTGGGCAATAACGCCTTAATCATTAATACAACCGGTTCTCAGAATGTAGCAGTGGGAAGAAATACGTTGTTGGCCAGTGTGTTTGCATCAGATAATGTAGCCATAGGTTTCAATTCGTTAAATGCAGCTACCCTTTCCGGAAATACAGCCCTTGGTTCCTCAAGCCTTGGTAGTCTAAGAGATGGGAGTAATAATGTTGGAATCGGGAATTCCTGCGGACAAAATACAGTTCAGGGAAGTAATAATGTATTTCTGGGTTCTTCTTCCGGAGTTACCGACACCACCTTCGTGTTATCCAATGCCGTTGCAATCGGTGCCAATGCCCTCGTAAGCCAATCCAATACAATGGTTTTGGGAGGAACGGGTGTCAATGCCGTAAGTGTGAGTATTGGAAATACAGAAACAGCCCCAAGTGCAGTATTAGACATAACCTCCACTACCAAAGGCATCCTGATTCCCCGTATGACGACCGCTCAAAGAAATGTTATTGCATCTCCGGCGACTGGGCTTATGGTGTATGACAACAATCTGAATAAATTCTTTTACTTCAATGGCACTGTATGGACATTAATCAATACCGGTTCGGGAGCAGGCCCCTCTTCCAGAATAGAAGATTCAGACGCCAATACCTTTGTAGATACAGAGTTGAATCCCAATGAAGACTTAATCCGTTTTAATATTAATGGGGCTGAAGCGATGCGGTTAAGCAGTAAAAACCTTCAATTTTTTACCGGAACGAATACTTATATGGGTGGAGGTTCTGGAAGTAATACTACTTCGGGTAATGGAAATGCTGCCTTAGGTTTTGGGGCCTCTGCCGCCCTCACTA
>JAIBAH010000209.1 GCA_019695295.1 Bacteroidia bacterium
AAACTCTTACAGCCTCATTCTGAATAATTGTGAGCATTTCAAAAACTTTGTCCAGTGGGGGCAAAATCATAGCCAGCAAGTAGAAAATGTGGGAACCGTATTGGCTCTTGGTGGTGCAGTAGCAACCCTAAAAGGAGTTGCCGAAGAAGACGAGAAAACAGCTGGTTTAGGCTTACTCACATTAGCCTTAGGTTTATTAGCTATAGGATTTTCAAATCAAGACTAATTATATTTTTTCATTATTTAATTTTTTATTTTTATGAAAAGTTTTTCTTTTTTTCAAGATGGTGTGGTTCTCCATCATTCCAATGGATTGAGCCAAACAATTTACTTTAACGCAAATTCAGGCAAACTCTACTGGCGTTACAAAATTGACACCATTACAAACGTTCAACACCCTTGTATTTATTTAGGCAAGGATGCAAGGGGGAGGGATTACGTAATCCACAACCACTATCATTATGGGTCTGCTTTTGTGGATACATGGCACGGATTTTCCCAAGGTCAAACGGTTTATGATAACTATTTGCCTTCATGCAAAAATCCGCCACTGACTATAATTCAAAATGCATTGAATCAGGTCATCCTTAAGAAGCGATACGATGTTCTTTCTTACAATTGCCAAACAACGGTTAATTTGGCTTGTAATAATGATCCGAAATCTCAATCGGTTGATACTTGGATGCCTGTTTTAGTGGCAGGTATGGGGGTATTAGTGATTGGAGGAATCCTTGCAATGTTTAATGAGTAGCTTGTTTTGCAAGGAGGTGAATTAGACCTGTGCTTATGCAAACTTCTGTCTGGATCCTTTATTCATTCTGACATTTGAACCAGCAGTCTAAAAAAACAGGAAAGAGAATTTCATTCAATTCTTTTTCCTGTTTTTATATGCTAAAAAGCGAAGGATTAATTATGCTCCACAATTTCCTCAATATGAACAGAAGAAGTCTCGGTGTTAATCTGTCCTGCGGAAGTACTTCTGTCGATTTGTTTGTAATACCGTTTAATCTTCCCTACATTCGGAGCATATACGGTATAGGCTTTCCGGTACTTTAATGCAATACTGGGAGAACTGATAGTATCTTCCCTTGTACTTTCAAAAATCACCACACAATGCTCAAAGGTTTTCCCTCTGACCGTAACCGTTGTATCAGCATGTGAGCAGCGGTAACGGAGATTATGTGCCTCATAGGTATCTGCATATAAATACGGATCCCAGGTATAAGTTGTATCTGCATATACCGGAAACTTAATGACCAGCTCTCTTACATTTTCCTTGATGACCTCCGCAAACTTCGTGGTATCCTTATAAATTGTCCAGATTCTGTCTAATTCATAATTTATGGAGTCGTCTTCATTCTCAGTACGGAAAGTATAGAGTTTATGGAAAGATTTGAGTTCAAAGTCCACCACTCCGCCGATTTCTTCTTTTCGGAAATACTCATCCCGGATTCCCTGTTGATTCTGAACGGTAAAAGAAGTATCGATTGCTTTGTAGGTTCTGTATTTTCCGCTGTCAGTAGGGAAAACAAGCCAGGAAGTAGGAGTAATATATTCTTTATTTCTTGTACATCCGAATGTGATAAAAAGAATCAGGCCGGAAACCCATAAAGTATGTAAAATCGCATTTTTTTTCATTTTCGAATAGTATTTATACCAAATATCAGGCAAATTAACGGATTTTTTTTAAATTAGATAAATAAAACAAGTAAAATACTTTTCAATCAGTATAAATCTTGTGCCAGAAAAGAAAATCCCATGAAAAAATCATTACTTTTTGGAAAGATACTTCACGAAATGCTTACGGGGAATTTCCCGGGCACCCAATGACTCCAGATGAGGAGTATAAATCTGACAGTCTATAATTTCAATCCCTTCCTGAACAAGTTGGCGGATATAGGTAATAAAGGCCGCTTTCGATGCATTGGGAACAAGAGAAAACATGGATTCTCCGCTGAAACATTTACCGGACTTTACGCCGTACAATCCCCCTGCGAGATTTCCGTCTTTCCATGCTTCTACCGAAAATGCATGTCCCTGACGATACAGTTCCGTATAGGTTTCTATCATTTCTTTGGTAATCCAGGTACCCGCCTGATCCGGCCTTTTTACAGCTCCGCAATGCTTCATCACCGTATGAAATTCCTGATTTACCGTAATCGTAAATACATTTCTTTCCAGTATCTGACGCATACTTCTGGATATCTTTATTTCGGAAGGAAAAAGCACAAAACGGGGGTCAGGCGACCACCACAAAATGGGTTTTCGGTTAAACCACGGGAAAATACCCAACCGATAAGCCATCAGTACCCTTTCAGGAGATAAATCGCCTCCAAATGCCAGTAATCCATCCGGCTCGGAAAGTTCTACGGGAGGGAAAACGATTTCTTTGGGTAACTGATAAACAGGCATAGGTTAATCCGTTTCAATCGTAACGCTCAGCCCTCTGTCAGCCAAAGCGTCTTTGTAGGGAGTTAATTCCTTGAGAGAGCCATGCTTTACCGCATATCTCCCTTTAAAGTGAATAATCCACGCACACTGCTCCGCCTGATCATGCGTATGCTTCAATACGGTTACAAAAGATTGTATCACCCACTGAAAACTGTTAAAGTCATCATTCCAGGTAATAAGTCTTGAAGAAGTTTCCTCATTTACTTCTTCTTGCGTCAATATGAGTTCTTTTGTATTCATAAAATAATTCAATAAAAACCCATTGTACGAAATTTCATATTCAGGGTTACTGCAATACGGATATTTATTGAAATAAAACAGGGAAAACCGGAAAACGTTTTAGTTTGGCAATACTTTTTATGAAATTTTTTTTCCAAAAATCAGGATTTCCCCATTATTCCCTTACTTTTGTATAAAAAGACTGAAAATGAATACTCGAAGAAATTTTATCAAAAAGACGGTAGCCGCTTTAGGCGCAATTTCCCTTTCCCGTTTTTCAGCGGAAGGTTCACCCACCGGCAAGATAAACAAGCCGGTGGTAGTTTCTACCTGGCGATTTGGAATCGAAGCCAATCAGGCTGCATGGAGTATATTAAATACAGGAGGAAGGGCTTTGGATGCAGTAGAAGCCGGAGTAAAAATCCCGGAAGCTGACCCTAACGAAAGAAGCGTCGGCTTAGGCGGCAGGCCCGACAGGGACGGAAGAGTGACGCTGGACGCCTGTATCATGGATGAAAATTTCAACATCGGTTCTGTGGCTTGTCTTGAGCATATCGTACATCCCATTTCAGTTGCAAGAGCAGTCATGGAAAAAACGCCACATGTAATGCTCAGTGGAGAAGGAGCCCTTGCGTTTGCGCTTTCTCAGGGATTCAAAAAAGAAAATCTTCTCACCAAAGAAAGTGAGGCAGAATGGAGGGAATGGCTGAAAACGAGCAATTATTCGCCGGTTATCAATATCGAAAATCATGATACCATAGGAATGATTGCATTGGATGAGCACGGAAATCTGTCAGGAGCCTGTACTACGAGCGGAATGGCCTACAAAATGCATGGAAGAATAGGAGACTCTCCAATTATTGGGGCAGGATTGTACGTGGACAATGAAGTGGGAGCGGCCACTGCTACCGGACACGGAGAAGAAGTAATCCGCATCG
>JAIBAH010000090.1 GCA_019695295.1 Bacteroidia bacterium
TTTGGTTGAGTTTGTCTAAAAACCCTCCGGGCAGGCAGATGTCATTCCATGAAACATTTTCTACGGGTCGGTACTCTCCCCTAAAAAAAGAAGGGTTGTTCTCTGCTCCCATTACGGCTTTCCATAAAGCCTGAGTTACGGGATACACCCCTATCCAGAAATCGGGTACGGTAACAGGATGTGCGGGCTTTGCATAGGCATATTGGTTATCACCCATAGTAAAGGTTCCGCCTGCTACTTTTCTCATCAGCAATGGGTAACCATTTATTGTAATTTTTTGGAAATCCTCATGCATAGTTTGGTTTTCGAAGTGATATGGGTACAAAGGTAAGGTTTTATGAAGATTTTACAAATGGTCTTTGTCATTGCGGGCGGTAGACGGCATCAGTCAAAATATTATTTTCTTTCAGGAGGGGTTAATGCTTATAATCAATTCTGTTTTCTTTCAACGGGAGCCTGCTTTTATTTGCTTTTCTCTTTTTATGACTTCCGTTATGGAGTTAAATTCCTCAAGGTAAACCAAAATATTAACCTTGTATTTTGAAGTAAAAGGATTGGGGTTTGCGTCTTTTTTAAGCCCGGTAACCCTTCTGCTCAGATTATTCGTAACGCCTGTATAAAGCATGTTAAGGGTGCGATTAGTGAGAATAAAAATAATATGTTTTCATAATACTACTGTTTGTTTTTTAGTTTCTCAATTAACCGGCTGATTGTAGGATGCTCTTCAATTTTCAGATAACCCAGGTAACGAAGTAATGATATAATAACAGATATCGTTTCCCAATTTTCTTTCAGAAACTGATACACCTCCAAAGTATCATGGAAACGGTATGTATCATCTTTGCTTTTGTGATGCTGATAAACTTTGTTAATAACTTCATTTTTTACCGATGAACCTTCTGCAATGAGGATAATAAGTTCATCTGCTACCGGAAATAATTCTTCTTTTGAAGGGGAAAGAGGAGATACTTCAGGGGTGAAATCCAAACCATTTGACAAGTACTCCCTGATAACCTTTATTTCTTTCAGTGTTTCCAATGCTACCGCAACTTCCTTTTTCATATGTCTAAATAGTTAAAAAAATTGCCTTTATGATACAGTAAAAAATCGCCTTTGTCCGCACCACTCACGCAAGCCTGTGCTCTGCCCGATTTATAAGCTCCCTGAATATCTAAATTCGGATACGCATGTGAAAGTGCAAAATAAAATCCTACGCTAAATGCAATGGCATGTGAATTTTTAATTTTGGTACTCGTACCAATTACATAATCAACATGTTTTGCAATTTCTTTTGCCTGACTCTCCGAATAACAGGAATTAAGTATAACCGCATGAATCCGTAATCCTTTGTCTTTAAAATATTCAAATAATAAATCCAACTGATTAGCAGTAATCGTTTCATATCCATTATGGTTTTCATTTTGTACAATAAGTCCCCCGTTAATTAGTCCTAATTTCGCCAACTCTTCGTCGGTTTTTTCTCCATGTCCGGAAAAGTGCAGTATATTTGGACAGTAAGTTTCTGTTTCTTCCTTAAAAGAGGTTTTATCCACGGCTTTATGTTTACGAAACGGAAACTTATCCTGATTTTTTTCTATTTTATCCAAAATTGCTACCTGCTCTTTATCCAGATTAATCCGAGTAGTACCCGCAGGATTTGCGGTAAGCATGAGAATTTTGTATTGCCTGAATTCAGGCTGCTGCCCTTCGTTTTCAAGTTCTGTTTTTACCTCTTTATCATAATTACTTTGTTCCTTTTCGATTCCATTTTCAATGCCCTCTCCAAAGGCAAAGCAAAATGCATTCCGGATTATCTCTCCGTGATAACGAGGGTCTTTTTGAAGATCAGCCCAGCTTATTTCTTCTTTTCCTGAGTGAATCCGGGTATGGGGATGGATTTTATCACTAAACCACCGGAACAACTCCCCGGCAATATTTTCGTCTTTGTCCTGAATCTGGATTTCGATTTTTCTGTTTTCAAAATCACAATCTGCAAAAATGGTTTTATGATTCAGGGTAAATACCAGTCCGTTTTTCCAGTACAGGTTTTTAACGTGAAGCGTTCCGTATTCTGCAATCAGTCTTAAAAACAGGCTTTTAGGCATAAACTCTGGAAAGGAAAGAACAAATGCCGTTTGCATGTTTCTATCATCTGTTGCCCATTGAAATGACGAAACATTTGGGCAATTTTTCGGAAGGTATTGGGGAGCAACAATACATCCTTTTGCGGTATCTTTAAATATCAGTTCAAATTGTTTGAGGAGGTCTATCCATACTTCAGGCGGTAATTCCGGGGCTTTTTGGTAGATATGGTCTATATCAAAAGTGCCTTTATTTATCAAATCCGGTGAAAGGATACGGTATATTCCGTCTGTAATCCATTCAGGTTCGGTAAATACATAATCCTTTAAGGAATCCGGACAGTCTTTCCGGAAGCGATAACAGATAATGCTTCCGGTTTGGTCCAGTAATTCCGTTACGGTTTTTATCTGGCCGGACTGATTCATAATCTCGCCCCTGGCTTTACCCATTTCAAAACAAAGCGTTTCATAATCCGAATAGGACATGTATTTGGGGTGCTTTCTCAATTGCCCTCGGATATCATCATAGACTTCCGGAAATGGTTTTCCCATATTTTGCAAAGTCGTACAGTTTTTGAGGATAGCCTCTTTTAATTTTTTTATATCTTTCAAATTCTCCTTTACACTTTCAGTGTTGTCCGGGTTATAAAAATCAATTTTGAACTCACTCTGTGAACTATGATAGTCTTCCCCCTCCCTGATTTTATTGTGAACATACAGTGTGGTATTAAGTTTATCAGAGTAGGTTTCGATATTGTTTACCCAATAGCCTTTAGGGTGATGCTCCTGGGCCCGATTTTCATTATCTAAGTATTCCAGATAGCAATCTGTGGCGGTTTCCCATACCAATAAGTAAAGTGCATTGCTGTTTAGAAACAATCGGTGCGTAGCGTGATAATATTCCTGCCCCCCAAAATCCCAAAGATTGAGGCGTATGGTTTTAGGCATGGAAGGTTTTTTATTGTTTTTGGAATCATTTTTGAGTGCGTTTGAAATACTATCTTTAATTTTTTTCTTTAACGGATGGTCATCACTAAGAGAAGATAATGGAATTTCCCATGCATCTGTGAGGATTCCATGTGTTCTTTTGTCGGGAGGAATAGGAATAAATGTATGGTCTTTATGTCTGAGTTGTTCTGATAGGGTCGTTTTTCCGGATATGCCGTTTCCCATAAAGATCACTTTGGCTTCGCAGTTAATCATCCAGCCAGTGCGCAAAGCAGCCAATACGCTTTTCACCCCTTCCCATGCATTTTCCCGTTCTTTATCAATGATCTCTTTGGGAATACTGCCAATATTAGGGTTTTTGTAAAGGTAGAGCGTAACTAAATTTGGGAAAAAATCAGGATTTACAGAAAAGTCAATCAGGGCATTATCTGCCAGGTGAAGGATTTCCAGCACCGGCATTTCGTCCGTGAAGTCTATGGATTTTAACTTACTCTGATATAAATACAAATATTTTAACCTTTCAAAACCCGCCGGAAATTCGAGCAAGTTCAATTCTCCTCCATTATAGCTGATATCCAAAAACGTCAAAGCCGGCAGCCCTCCTTCAAAAGAGAGCGAGGTAAAGGCATTTTTGCTAAGGTCTAATTTTTGCAATTCTTCCAATCCTGCCAAGGGGAGGTGAAGTCTTTGTAAGTTCAATCCGCTGAGGTTTAGCCCGATTAATGCCCCTTCTGCGTTGAGTTCATAGCTATTGGGGTAATTGGCAGACCTCGCTTCAGGTCGGATTCCGGCAGCGTGAAGGGAGTTCAAGAATGAAGTAACACTTTCTTTCATCAGATTTTCAATTTTGTTGCAAATATATGGAAATGTTTGGAATCGGGGAATCATTTTAACACAAAATAATACAACAGATTACAACTCGCCTTTATGCGTATGTGCGGACATCATAACTGTCAGACACAAGCCCCCACTACAACACAGCAGTTCCGTACTTATTTCTTTTTTCACCTAAACCCACTATCCTTTTTTCTTACTTTTTTGCTCAGAAAAATCGGCGTATGCCCCCCTGGCTGAATTAGAAAAAGCAAAATAGGCGGAAGCCAAGAGCATTACCACTAGACCAGGGGCTAAAACCGCGGCGGTTCGCATTGCGACACTTCTGCTCATTGCTTCCCCAAGAGCCACCTCGATATATGCGACGTGTAGTTATGCTATCCACCCAAGCAGAGCCATACTTCGGTGCTCCATTATAATTATCATGCCAAGTATCCTTACACCATTCCCATACATTCCCGTTTATATCGTATAACCCCAGTTCGTTTGGGTCTTTTAAGCCTACAGGTTTGGTTTCATTATGACTATTTTCGTTGTACCAACCTACGGCGGTCAGTTGATTGCTTCCGGCATAATCACAGCCCTTGCTAAGCTTCCCTCCTTTTGCAGCGTATTCCCATTCTGCTTCGGTGGGTAAACGGTAGTTTTTACCGGTTAGCTGATTCAGTTTGTCAAGGAATCCGGGTATATTCTTGTCTTTATTTCCCAGCACTACATCATTCCAGGAAACGGATTCTACAGGGCGGTCTTCACCTTTGAAATAAGAAGGGGTGTCCGCTGTTTCCATTACCGCTTTCCACAATGCCTGTGTGACGGGAAATATTCCTGTATAAAAGGTATGAATTGTAACCAGATGTTCCGGTTTTTCATCGCTAAACCTGCTATTATTATCGCCCATCATAAACGTCCCGCCTTCTACTTTTTTCATCTGGAAAGTAAAGCCGTTTACAGTTTCAGAATATAAGTCTTTTTGCTCTGTCATGGTATGGAGAAATTTTTCTGCAAAGATAAAGTTTTTGGGGGTATTTGATGCCGTTGGGTTATGAAAAAAGGGGGCAGCTCAATTGTTCGGATATCATAGCCGTCAGGCACTAGAAAAACATCTTTTTTGCAATTAACCCCGTCCTTTCTTTTTCATCTTGCCATTATTTGCTCAGAAAATGTCGGATGAATCCCTAACTAAAAGAAGTAAAAGCAATTAGGCGGAAGCCAACATCATTGTAGCCATACTCTGGACTATAGGGGCCGCGGTTCGCTATTCGACAATACTGATGAACGCTGTTCCAAGAGCCACCATGTATCACTCGATGCGAGCTTTTGTTATCTACCCAGGCAGTTCCATCCTCGGGTGATTCTATGTAATTCTCATGCCATGTGTCCTCACACCATTCCCATACATTACCGCTCATATCGTACAATCCCAGTTCATTGGGGTCTTTCAGTCCTACGGGTTTAGTTTCGTCGTGGCTGTTTTCGCTGTACCAGCCTACGGTGGTGAGGAGGTCGCTGCCGGCGTGAGTGTAACCTTTGCTAAGGTTTCCGCCTCTTGCGGCGTATTCCCATTCTGCCTCCGAAGGCAAGCGAAAAGGGGAGGTTTCGCCCCGGGCTTCCATGATTTTGTTGAGCTTGTCTAAAAACCCTCCGGGCAGACAGATGTCATTCCAGGAAACCCTTTCTACGGGTCGGTCCTCTCCCCTAAAAAAGAAGGGTTATTCTCTGCTCCCATTACGGCTTTCCATAAAGCCTGGGTTACGGGAAATACACCGATATAAAAGTCAGGTACCCTAACCGAATGTGCAGGTTTTTCATCGTCATATTTACTTTTATCATCGCCCATCATAAATGTACCCCCCGCTACTCTTTTCATCTGGAAAGTGCAGTCATTCACTGTTTCGGTGTATATGTCATTGTATTCAGGCATAGTTTTCGTTTGTTTTTTGTGCAAAGATATGTTTTTTTAGGGAAACAGGCTAAAAACGCTTGCCCTCAGATATGAAAATTTTCTCTTCGGGCCTACGTATTTTCTCCACCTCAAAACCGGGAAAATCAAAGGGTGAAACTTTCCCGTAATTTACAATCGTATATTAAATACTATTTTTTAACCGCCTAATAACCTCCTGACACACTTTTTTGAAGACTCCCTTTAATAACACTTTGACACACTTTTTGAACAGTCTCAAGTTATGCCTTTTTTTTCTCTTGACACACCTTTTGGAACAGTCTCTTTAAAACCACTTTCTACCCCACAAAGTAAAACAACAAAAAAGCATTCTCCAAACAATGATTAAAAAATATTTCAATCCCCCATTTACTTATATCCCCACAACCAGCCCCCCCTAAATCCCCCAAAATCCCAATCCAGACAAAAAAAAACCCCCCTCACTCCATCACAGAGCGAGGGGGGAGAAAACAAATCCAACCTATTACAACATCAACTTCACAGAACCACTATTCAACACACCAGACCGAACAACAACCGTACCCGAATAAGGCTGATAACCAGCATGATTAACCGTAACCACATAAGTCCCCACAGCCACAGACCCAAAAAAAGCAGTATGATCAGAAGAACGAACCACCTCCGTATAAGAACGAACGCCCCTCGTAATCACAACCACGACTCCAGTAGAATCCACCCCATCCTCCAGCTCCACAAACAACCCGAGGCGCGTTTTCCGGCGTCCCATATCAATAATCTTCCGGGCCTCCCGATACGCATCATAAAACGAAGCCTGAGAAAAACGATACGGAAGCATCAACCCATCCATCAACTCCAGCGTAGCAGTATTCTCATTCAGCCTTACCCCGATATTAAACCTCGCAACCTTCTTGGAGTTAATCCTCACCCTCGGAGCCTCAATCTGCACCTCATAAGTATCAATCAAAGCCTTAAAGGCCGTCAAATCCCCGGCCACCACATTATAAGGAGCCAGCGCCACCAAATTAACCAGCGCAATATCATGCGTCTCCACTGCCTTATTAAACATCTCAGTATCCCTGAGACGCTCAACATCAGACCGTACCAGATCAAACTCCTTAGCAAGATCATTAAGCCCCGCACCCACAGCATAAGCATGAATTTTAAGCGCAAGCTCCAGCGTACCCTGAACCACCTTACCCTGAATCACAGCCTTATCCAGAGTTACCCCCGCCACATTCTGAGACTGAAGCGTTACCAAACCCGAAATCACATCGCACCGATTCCTGAATTCCGTTACCAAATCCGAAAATGCAGCATAAGAAGACCACACCGCATTATAATTCGTCAAAACAGTGTTCACAGTTTTCATCATCGAAAACCGATTTTCTTGATTACCATTCATAATCTTAAAAAAAAATTAGAGGTTAAAAAAACACAAACAATACAAAAAAAATCCAAATAGTTCAACTTACAGTCAGCCCAAAAACACAAAAGATAGACCACCCGTAAATTCGTTACAAAAACACACCTAAAATCGGGATAAGACCCTAAATACTATACTAGTACACTAAATGAAAAGAACATCCTTTTATTACTGTTACGAACAAAATCCCCCCACCGTTTCCCCAAAATGAACGAACCGTCATTTTTCCCGCACAAACCGTCAAATTCCCAACATAAACCGCCCGTAGAGACGCACGGCCGTGCGTCTCCCACCCACCCCCACCCCCAAACGCCCCGAATTAAATCATAAACCCTCTGCATCGCCACGTAAACCTTCTGCATCGCTACGTAAACCCTCTGCATCGCTACGTAAACCCTTTGCATCGCTACGTAAACCCTCTGCATCGCTACGTAAACCCTCTGCATCGCTACGTAAACCTTCTGCATCGCTACGTAAACCCTCTGCATCGCTACGTAAACCCTCTGCATCGATACGTAAACCTTCTGCATCGCTACGTAAACCCTCTGCATCGCTACGTAAACCCTCTGCATCGCCACGTAAACCCTCTGCATCGCTACGTAAACCTTCTGCATCGCTACGTAAACCCTCTGCATCGATACGGAAACCCTCTGCATCGATACGGAAACCCTCTGCATCGCCACGTAAACCCTCTGCATCGGGAGTATTCAAAAAAGTTTTCCATACTTAAGTCCCGGAGAGTCCGGGTATAATACCAATTTATAGGAGTGCTTTCAATACCACAATTTGGACAGCACTCCTTCTTTTTTGACAAATGACACACTACCGTAATCGATTTCCTTTCAACCAATACTTCGTCTATAACCGCCCTCGGTAGGCTTATCATTCTTGATATAATAATCGATTTCCCCTCTCCAAAAATTACCAGTCAGCCTAAAATCTATCACACCCTCAACGACAAAAACGCCCCCATCGTCCGAAGAAAATCCGTAGTGCTCAAACCGATAATCACAAAAAAATCAAAATCCCGGTTTTCAACAAGTTATAGATGGATAGCTGCAACCTGGATTAGAAGAGTCGGTGAGGTAATAAAAAAAGCCGGCAGGGGAAAACTGCCGGCTTTTTTCTTGTCCTGTACGGGTTCTTTATCAGAAAGTAATCTGATACTGAAACGTAAATTTACGCTGCTCACCAAGTGTACCCGGAATTACCGTATATTCTTTGTTAAATACATTATCAATCGTTAAGTTTAACCGTTGATTTGTGGTAAGGTCATAGCTCAGAATGAAGTCAAATACATGCTCATCCCCATTGTGACGCTGACGAAAGTCTTCCATATCTCCTACTATCAGGTAAAGGTACTGATCTACAGACTTCATAAAACTGCGGTAGCGGTAGTTGGCGTTGAAACCTACTTTTTTATACTGTATCCCTCCGCTTGCTCTCACAAGTGTTCTGTTTCTGTATTTCAATTCTTTGGGCTGGTCTGATAAGGTAGAATCATTCACATCATAAATCATTTGATTCAATTGAGGGCCGTCAAAGCTGCTGATATTAAAATAAGATAAATCCAGTTGGTTTTCTGGAGCTACCGCTTTCAGGTTAACAGGGACGATATAAGTTACCCCCCCGGAGAAATTAAACTGAAAGTTTTTCGTTGCATATGAGTTTACGGTTGTAATTTCCATACCGGTAATACGGGCATCGGTTACGTTACGGTTAGAGAAGTAAGCGTTTGTTGCTTTTGTTGGAAATATCTGAATCCATAGTGTATCCAGCCCAAACTCCATCATGTCGTTATAGTTCATCATAAAACCGGCCACATCCACAAACCCCATAAATCGCTTATCTTTAGGTCCGAATGCGTACCCTTGTCTTAATCCGATTTCGGTACTAAACCCGCTTTCAGGCCATACTACTTTGGAAGAATCCTTTTTGAAAAGATTAGGCGTTACTTTTACTCCTCCTGCACCGGTTGCAGCAAAATATTCAGCTATCGTAGGCATACGGAATGCCTGACCAAATGAAGCCCTTACATTGGTAGCCCTTGCAAGTTCGTAATTAAGCCCTGCTCTGAATACGGGTTGAGTCTGACGTTTCTCCAGCTCAGGAATATTTCTTTCTATGTATTTCAGCAGGGAGTCTGGCTTGTTGGTTACTTCCAGTACATTCGTTTTCACTGACTCCAACCGCCCGCCAAGGGTCGCGTTCAGTCTTCCGAACCGGGCATCAAGCTGAGTATAAAGTCCCATAGAAGTCTGACTATAGCTACCGTTGTATAACTCAGGAGAAGAGGTTGCTCCGTGAGCAAGTGTAAACCCGGATACCCAATTTATTTTATCCTTAATTTTAGTTTGATAGAGGAAGTCATTGTAAGAGATACTGGAGGAAGACCCTTGCCCTGTGTTGTTTGTGTTTTTGTTTATCAGATAGCGGCCTCTGTACCAGAACAGGCTTTTTCCGTTAGGAGTAAGATACTTAATCACCGGATCCACAGCAAAACGGGTGTTTAACTGCTTGCGGTAAACGCCCGCACCAGAGTTTGGATATAGCCCACCTCCCACATAAGTGTTAAGGGTGTCGGTTGTGGGTACAATGGATGAATCGCTGTATAAAATATTTACCGCAGAAGGATAATACCGGTTATAGAAAATGGAACTTCCGCTTGAATCTGCCCTGTAGGTAAAGTTTGCCCCTACGGTAAGTCCGGGTATTTTCGCCGGCTGATATTTAGTGTGTAGGATTGCTCTTACTTCTTCTTTGTCAGTACCAAAACGATAGCCCGAGTCCTTAATCAAATCTACCTGAGAAGTAAGACTGAGGTTTCCTATTTTCCGCTGATGATACAGGTGTGCAGAAACGTTATATGCCGTTGAAGTATTGTCCCAGTCAAGGGTTTTATTACGGGGTGCGTCATATATCCCCTGACGGATACGGATAGAAGTTTTGGGTTTTTCTCCGGCATCTCCTGTGATTACATTAATGACTCCTCCGAGTGCAGCGGAGCCATACATTACAGAACTTGCTCCCTTCATTACTTCCACCTGTGAGATATTGTCCAGCGGAATCAGCGAAAATTCCGGACTACCGGCATCACCCGTAAGGAGGGGCAGTCCGTCCAGCAAAACCATTACCCGGCTTCCTACTCCGTATGCATATCCTGAGCTGCCGCGAATGCTAAGCTGCCCGTCCAGATTATCAACCCCCGGTATCTGAGTAATTACTTTATCAACATTGGCCGTTGCCTGTAAGTTAATAGATTGCTGTTTTACAACCGAGATAGATACCGGTACATCTTTCGTTTGCTGGTCAAAAGCCCCTTTTGTGGCAGAAACCACAATCTCATCCGTAGTAAAGGTAGTGGGAAGCATCGTGAAGTTGTAGGTTACGGGAGAGTTTCCCAGCAGCACTTCAGCCTCGTACGGTGCATAGCCATCCATGATTGCTTTCAGAAGCACCCTGTCTCTTCCCTTTTGTTCAATTTCAGCAGAAAATTTCCCCTCTGAATCCGAATCTCCTCCGCCTTCTCCATCTCCTTCGCCAAGAATTACTGAAACGCCTGTAATCGGTTTTTTGGAAACATTGTCAGTTATAATTCCTTCAATCGTAATCATCTGAGCCTGCATTAATCCTGAGAACCCTAATAAGGAAAGCAGAACTCCGATTTTTAATAAGTACATTTTGCTCATATCAGTTTCTGAATAATAGTTAATAAAAAATACTTTGTAATGAATGTTTTCGCTTGCAATATAGGACTTTTTATATTCACACGTTTTTTTTCATGATAAATTCACATGATTTTTTCAAATCTGACAGGATAAAATCGCAAAAGGAGAGGTTGAATCAGAGAGAACCGGGAGCATTTCGGTCATTAAAAAAAGAAATCTTTATTGTGCTTCTTTCTTTTTGTCCAGTACTTCAAAAACAGAGTTATTACTGATATATTCCGGTATCAGGGTTTTCATCATCTGTACTACTTCCAGCGTTTTTTGTTCATAGATGCAGTTCCGGATTTGATAAAATGCAGGCAGGAGGGTTTCATGGGAATACTCTTTTACTTTCCCTATTTTGATTTTAGGGTGGTGAGTAGGTAACGATACTTCCTGATTATAGAGTAACTCTTCGTACAGTTTTTCGCCGGGTCTAAGCCCGATAATCTTAACCGGGATGTTTTTTCCGGACTCAAGCCCGGCAATATCCACCATTTTCAATGCAAGATCATAAATTCTGACCGGTTTTCCCATATCAAACAGAAAAACCTCACCCCCTTTTCCCATAACGCCAGCCTCCATTACCAGCAGGCAGGCCTCCGGAATACTCATAAAATACCGGGTTACTTCCATGTGGGTAACCGTAACCGGACTTTCTTCTGCGATTTGTTTTTGAAAAAGTAAAAAAACGGAGCCATCGGAGCCCAATACATTCCCAAACCGGGTGATGATAAACCGCGTTTTTTGCTGGGACGTATTGAGGGATTGTACATACATTTCTGCAAGGCGTTTGGTTGCACCCATAATACTCGTCGGATTTACTGCTTTGTCTGTGCTGATAAAAATAAATTTTTCGACCCCGTATTTTACCGAAAAATCAGCGAGAATCTGAGTCCCCAGTACGTTGGTTTCTATGGATTCCAGCGGGTTTTTTTCCATAAGGGGGACATGCTTGTAGGCAGCGGCATGATAAATGATATCCGGGCGATATGTTTCAAACACACTCTCCATCCGGGACTCATTCCGGATATCTGCAATGATAATTTCGATTTCAGTATGAGGATACATCCGCTGCAATGCCATTTCTATATCATAAAGGGCACTTTCTGCCTGGTCTGATAAGATAAGTTTGCGGACTGGGTAAAATGCCAGCATACGACATAAAACTCTTCCGATAGAGCCGCCGGCACCGGTAATGAGAATCGTTTTTCCCTTGAGCTGATGGGAAAGCGCCTCGTTTTCAAGCACTATTGGTGTTCTGCCCAGTAAAGAGTCTGCTTTTTCTTCCCAGAAATCCGGGGTAAGGGTGATTTTCTTTAACAAAGTATTCGGATACAAATACTGATAAACACTCCGGAAAAGGATTCTGCTACAGATTATGAAAAAAATGGTCGTAAAATAGCCTATCAGCAGGATGGAATGGGGAATCAAACGCTGATAATTGGGACTAATCCCATATTTATAAACAAAGTTAATCACCGAAATACAGAAGATACCGGCAATCAGGGCTTTTATAAATTTTTGAATGTCTTCAAACTCAATCAGAATCAAAGGAGAACGATAGGTTTTGAAAATCAGAAAAAAAAGCGTTTGGCTTGCTGTCATCCAAAAAATAATCGGATACATTTTGGGGGTCCAGGGAGTAGGAACCGTAAAACTAAAGCGCAGCTGAAAGGCAATCCAGCCAGACAATACGGTTAAAAGTACATCTGTAATAAATACCAGCCAGCGGATATTGCTCGTTTCATTTGCCATAGAAAAACTACCCTTTCAGAAAGGAGTTACAAAACAAGTAAATAAAAAGATAAAATCAAAAAACGATAGTGGAATGAAAAAGGACAGGGGTTAATCCCGGGCAGATAAAAACAGAATTATTCGTGTTTGATTTGCAGCAAAGTCAATAATTCCTCCAGCTTATTTCTTACAATCGGAATCGAATGGCCATTATTCAGCAAGATTTGCCCGCCGTCCTGCCTGTTGTAGCTTTTGATTTTTCGGATATGAACAATATAAGAGCGATGAGGCTTGAAAAATAAATTTTTAGGGAGGGCGGCTTCAAAATAACCCAGATTTTTGGTAGCCATGACTTTTTCTTTACCACTAAGAATAATATTAGAGTAGGTTCCTTCTGCCTTTATCAGAATGATATCGTCCCAGTCAATGAAAATATATCCTTCTGTATTGGGAACAATCAGCCTTGAAAAGGAGTCCTGCGCCGGAATTTCGCCGGAATGGGGATGTAATGACTCAGCTAATTTACTTCTGCGGATTGCAGTAGCTTTATGAATAGCGATTTTCAGGCGTTCCGGGTCTATCGGCTTCAGAAGATAGTCCGCAGCAGAAAGCTCAAATGCATTTACAGCATATTCTTTATTCCCTGTGATAAAAATAATTTCAAAATCCCGGTTTTCGAAAAATCCCGGCAATAGCAAACCATTGAGGCCGGGTAAACCTACATCAAGCAATACAATATCCGGGGACACCTTATGAATCAGTTTTACTGCATCCTGAACATTCCCTGCTACACCGCACAACTCTGCTTCAGGATTGTATTCCTCCAGAAATGCCGCAATTAATTTTTGAGACTTAGGCTCGTCTTCTACAATGATAACCTTTATCATAAGAGGAAAATGTTTTGCAAATATACAGGATTTTCAGAAATTTCGACGCCCTTTTTTGTTTCAAAGAGTATTTACACCCATTTTTTTTGTACTTTTGTGCCCTCAAAACAAGAAATCATGGCAAACACAATTACAAAAAGAAGCGAAAATTATTCCGAATGGTATAATGACATAGTAGCAAAGGCTGAACTCGCCGAAAACTCAGATGTAAGAGGATGTATGGTAATCCGGCCATATGGCTATTCTATATGGGAAAGAATGCAGCGAATTCTGGATGATAAATTTAAAGAAACCGGGCACGTAAATGCCTATTTCCCGCTGTTTATCCCCAAATCCTTTTTAAGTAAGGAAGCAGAACACGTTGAGGGATTCGCCAAAGAATGTGCCGTAGTAACGCATTACCGCCTCAAGGCAAATCCGGAAGGAAAAGGCCTGATTGTGGACCCTGACGCAAAACTGGAAGAAGAACTCGTCATACGCCCTACTTCTGAAACCATTATCTGGAACACTTACCGTAACTGGATACAGTCTTACAGGGATTTGCCGCTGCTCATCAATCAATGGGCTAATGTGGTTAGATGGGAGCTGCGCACAAGAATGTTTTTACGTACAGCAGAGTTTCTCTGGCAGGAAGGACATACAGCGCATTCCTCCGCAGAAGAAGCTGTGGCCGAAACCAAACAAATGCTGGATGTCTATACTGAATTTGCCGAAAAAACACTGGCAATTCCGGTAATCAAAGGCGTAAAAACACCCAATGAGCGATTTGCGGGTGCACTCGATACGTATTGTATTGAAGCAATGATGCAGGATGGAAAAGCATTACAGGCCGGTACCTCTCACTTTCTGGGACAAAATTTCGCCAAAGCTTTCGATGTGAAATTCGCCAATAAAGAAAATCAGATGGAGTATGTATGGGCTACTTCATGGGGCGTGAGCACCCGTCTGATCGGGGCTTTGATTATGGCTCATTCTGACGATGACGGATTAAGGCTTCCGCCCGTTCTGGCTCCGGTACAGGTGGTTTTTGTTCCCATCTATAAAACAGAAGAAGAGAAAAAGGCGGTTCTGGATAAATGCTATGAGCTGGCAGACCAACTGAAAAAAGCAGGAATCAGAATCAAAGTGGACGCAGACGAAACCAAGCGTTCCGGATGGAAATTTGCAGAATGGGAGATGAAAGGCGTTCCCGTTCGTCTCGCTATGGGGCCAAGAGACCTCGCAAATCAACAGATAGAATCTGCAAGAAGAGATACAAAGGAAAAGTCTTCCGTTTCTACCGGTGAGGGCTTTGTGGAAAATATCAGTCAATTGCTTTCTGATATTCAGCAAAATCTTTTTAATCAGGCCAAAGCACTGAGGGAGTCCCGTACTTACAAAGCAGACACCATGGAAGAGTTTAAGCAAATTCTGGAAGGGGAAAATCCTGGTTTTATTTATGCTCACTGGGACGGAACAACCGAAACAGAACTGAAAATAAAAGAAGAGACCGCCGCTACAATTCGTTGTATTCCAATTGGAAATCCCCTCGAAGAGGGCGTTTGTATTTATTCAGGCAAACCATCCACTCAAAGGGTAGTTTTTGCAAAAGCCTATTAAACAATGTATTGATATAGAAAGGAAAAGCGGAGCCGTAAAAGCTCTGCTTTTTTTATAGTATTACATGAACCCCGTCCTCTATGGAAAAAGGATATATTTCACAGTTATGTCCTATAACTTCGAGGTAGCCTTTTTTTACTGATTCTGCCCAGACGTTGATTTTATCCGTTTCTACCAGCGCAATCGCACATCCCCCGAATCCCGCACCGGTCATTCTTGAGCCGATACAGCCCGGCGTAGCGGTAGCACAATTAAAAAGAGTATCCAGCTCCATTCCGGATACCGCATAGTCGTCTCTCAAAGAAAAGTGGGAGCGATTCATAAGTTCACCGACACCGATAAAATTTCCATTGTTTAATGCATAAACAACCTCCTCTACCCGCCTGTGTTCGGTGATGACATGTCTCGCCCTCCGCAACAGAACCTTGTCATTTATACACGCCTCAGCCTGAATTTCGTTCGCTTCAGTAAGGGTTGAAATATTGTATTTTTTCTGAATCAAACGGAGGGATTCTTCACATTCTGCCCGTCTTTCATTATACTTTGATTCAATGAGTTTCCGGGGTTTGCAGGAGTTCATAATTACAAAAGAGTATTTCCCCGCCTTAATAGCGGCCTCCGTATGCGTAACAGTATTGCAATCCAGCAGTAACGCATGATTTTTCCTGCCATTGGCTACCGCATACTGATCCATAACCCCGCAGTTTACACCTATAAAATGATTTTCTACAGCCTGACAACGGAGCGCAAGTTCTCTCCGGTTTACCGGTTCTCCGGCAAGGTCATACAAAATATACATTGTCAGTACTTCTATTGCCGCCGAGGAGGACAATCCGCTGCCTTCGGGTAAAGTACTATTATAATGTATATCTAACCCAAACGGAATTTCGAAGGATTTCAGAAAGTCTGAGAGGACACCTTTGGGGTAATTGGCCCACCCGTCTTTTTCTTCAAAATACAAATCTGCCTCCAAATCAATGATTTTTTCGGGATGTCCGTCAGAATGAAGCCGGACAAAACGGCTTTTTTCCCGTTGTACTGTCGCTGTGATTCCCAGAGAAATCGCTGCCGGTAGCACCTTCCCTCCATTATAGTCTATATGGTCTCCCATCAGATTTACTCTTCCCGGAGCAAAATATTTTTTCATTGCTTAAAACAATTTAGGTTAAACACCGTTTAAACAGCACAAATGTACGAAATCAGATAAATCTTTTCATTAAAAAAACACGAAAATCTTTTTCCGGACAAAGCAGGGTTTTTAAATTAATTATTTATGAAATATACAATCATTATTATGTTAGCAGGCTTATTAGGTTACTTTGGATTTGTCAAATCAGGACACAAACAGGTTACGGAAATCAACAACCGGCCGATTGGAGAGGTTACGGTTTATGATTTTACCATGAAGAATATTGAAGGAAAAGAAGTGTCTCTTTCCGATTACAAAGGAAAAGTACTGATATTCGTCAATGTGGCCAGTAAATGCGGTCTTACACCTCAGTATGAAGAAATAGAAGCATTTTATAAAGAATATAAAGCCAAAGGAGTAGAAGTACTCGGTTTTCCGGCCAATAACTTTATGGGACAGGAGCCCGGAAGTGATGAACAGATTCAGGGATTTTGTTCAAAAAACTACGGAGTAACTTTCCCGATGTTTTCTAAAATCTCTGTAAAAGGAGACGATATTCATCCCTTGTATCAGTATCTTACTTCTGTAAACAATGAGTCTGTAAAATGGAATTTCCAAAAATACCTCGTTGGAAAAGACGGAAAAGTCGTAACTACTTTCTCCCCCAAAACTCATATTAATGAGAAAGAAGTGATTCAGGCTATTGAGGCAGAGATAGTAAAATAAAAGGTAAAATATTCATTAAGAAAGGGATAGGTTTTCGAACTATCCCTTTCTTTTTTTATAAATCTCTGGGGTTTGTTCCGGATTTACAGGAAAGGCCAATCATCAGAAAAAAATGGTAAGAAGAAGGAAAAAATATTAACAGAATGAAATTTGTATATATTTGCAAAATATTAATTACGTTTCACTTAATATTAATTTCCTGAATATGAAAAGAAAAATTATCTTTACCTTACTGATGAACCTTATGGTTTTATCAGGTTTTAGTCAGACAAACCTTACGGGGGTTCTTAAAGACAAGGAGGGCAGCCCTGTCGTAGGAGCTACTGTAATTGAAAAAGGCACCAATAATGGTACATTTTCAGATGAAAACGGTTCTTTTGTGCTTTCCTACGAAAGTAATGATGCAGTAATTGTAATTCAAATGCTGGGGTATGCCACAAAAGAAATCAAAACGGAAGGCCGGACAAGCCTTGAAGTTGTGATGGAAGATGAAAACTACAGACTTTCCGGAGTCGAAATTGTAGGAACCCGTAACCTGAACCGAACCTCTACTGAAACTCCGGTTGCTGTGGAGATTATACCGATTGCGCAGGTTACGAATGCCGTAGGTCAGTTGGACATGAATCAGGTGTTGCAGTTTGTGGCGCCCTCCTTTAACTCCAACAGGCAATCCGGTGCAGATGGTGCAGACCACATTGACCCGGCTACCCTAAGGGGGCTGGGCCCTGACCAAACGCTTGTACTGATTAATGGTAAACGTCGCCATCAGTCTTCTTTGGTGAATCTTTACGGGACAAGAGGAAGGGGAAATACCGGAACAGACCTCAATACAATTCCTGCTGCGGCAATCGAAAGAATAGAAATCCTTCGGGACGGAGCTGCTGCTCAGTATGGTTCGGATGCTATTGCCGGGGTTATCAATGTAGTACTGAAAAAAACGACAGAGGAGTTTAACGGGAACTTAAACGGGGGAATTACTCAAAAAGGAGACGGGGAAAACCTGAATGTAAACGGGAACTACGGGTTTCGGCTTGGAGAAGAAGGATACATGAATGTTACAGCTGATTTTTTAAGAAGAGGAAATACCCTGAGAGACGCAACAAATCCGGATGGTTCTTATTACCGCCGTAAATTCGGGGATGCGCAGGTTGATAATTTTTCCTCATTTTTCAATGCGGCTTTTCCGCTCAGTAATGGTGCCGAGGTATATGCTTTCGGAGGGTACAATTTCCGCTCCGGGAATGCTTTTGCCTGGACAAGAGACGCTGCGGATGACAGAAATGTCCCCTCAATTTACCCTAATGGCTTTGACCCCGAAATTATCTCCAATATAGCAGATAAATCACTCTCTGCGGGGATTAGAGGGAAGATAGGTGAATGGAGTGTGGATTTTAATAATACTGTGGGAGATAATATGTTTCATTATTATGTCAATAATACATTAAACTCCTCTTTGGGTGCAAAATCCCCTACCCGGTTTGATGC
>JAIBAH010000091.1 GCA_019695295.1 Bacteroidia bacterium
GAAGCCATTACAAAATGCCGCAAATACCGAGCTGATAACCAGGTATTTACAAAAAGTGTAGTGCGAAACCTGAAAATCATGTATTTGATTATCAGGAGTTTATGTCGTAATTGTGTCAAAGTCAAGACAGATAGCTTCGGTAATCCGGACAATTTTTTCGTTCTTGTTAAAAAATGGAGAAAGAACAAAATCTCTGAACCGGGCAGTTTCTTCTTGAGAAAATACAGATAGAATATCTACCAACTTAGAATAAATCATGGCTACAGGAGAATAAGCTTTAAAAAAAACAAAACGCTGAAAATATATTCCACAGAATCAGTATGAAAAAATATCATCAGCATAAACTCCCTGCGAAATAAATAAAATTTCTGACAGGAACATTAAAAAAAACAAAAATATTGTTCCCTTTCCCGGACATATTTTATGCGGTATCCGGATTCTCCCCAAAAAAAGAGAGAGAAGAAGAACCGTATTTCCGGGTGAAAAGATAGTGCTTTACGGCAGAAAACGAGAGTAAACTACTGTGCTCCAGTATCAGCCACCCATCGGGTTTCAGCAAATCGAATGAAAATAATTTCAGAATAATTTCCTGCTGATTGGGCAGGGCGTAAGGAGGGTCCATAAAAATCATATCGAACTGACGGGTTTCCTCCGGAAGGTATTTCAAGGGATTTTCAGCAAATTTACCTGCCTCTGCCTGAATCACTTTCCCGTTTTCGATTCCCAGCGATTTGAATAAATCCTTTACCGCTGCCACACATCTTCTGTCTTTATCCACTGCAATGATACAATCAGCCCCACGGCTAAAAAACTCTATTCCGATATTTCCGGTTCCGCAACAAATATCAAGGACAGAGATTCCTTCCATTTCTTTCTGTGCCGCAATGATATTAAAAAGGGCTTCTTTGGTACGGTCGGTAGTAGGGCGAACGGGCAGATTCCCCGGTACTTTCAGCACTCTTCCTCCTAATTTTCCGGAAATAATTCTCATATTGTGAATTCCCCTTTAGTATGATTCGTTTTTGGGTACGTTTGCTTTTCTTTCCTGATTTTATTCTGTTTTGCTTACTTCAATGCCTGCTCCCATTACATCCAGCAAAACAGGGAGTTCATAGGTATTTTGAAGCGTAGCTTTATACACTCCTTTTTTGAGTTTTTGTTTTTCTATTGCTATAAAGCAACAAAAATCCCATATATCTCCAGCGGCATCTCCCTTAAATCGCCCCTTTTCATCCTTGAGGTAAATTTCAGCCGGAACCTGCGTAATCTGACCGGACACATCCTGAAGCGTAAGCAATACCGGAAGCGTGGCATGAAGATAAGCGTTGGAATGACGTATATGAATCCGGATTTGGTAGGCCACAGTAGTATCCGTTATTTCAAACGAGAAGGGGAGGGCATAATTTCTGTCCCAGCGGTTACCCGGAATCTCTTTAAATTCTTTGTAAACGCGGTTGGCGTTGCTGCATCCTGAGAGGAATAAACAGAGGAAAACCCCTGTGAAAAGAAAAATTTTATTCATAGTGATATTCTTTGATTGCCTGTATCAATGCTTCCTGCCCCACTCTTTTGGATAATTCTTCCCTGCCTGTTTTTTCCCGGGCCAGCTGTTTTAATCTTTGATTCTCCAGATTAAACGCCGCAATCTGAGCCTCAGAAAAAGGGGTAAGCTCAGACTCCTCATTCACTAAATCATATCCTAACTTTTTGAGCATGTCTCCTGCCACGGTTTCAAATATACGGATTTGCTCCGGGGAGGTTTCTTTCAGAAACTTATGATGATTTTCAGAAAGTACGGGTTTTACCACATTTTTCCACATCTCTCCGGATTCTGCCGCACGCTGAGATTCTTTGGACTGATAGTACTGAAGCATCGCAGGCGTAAAATCTATCTCCAGAAAACGACACAGGGACCGGAGTTCTGCTTCGGGTGATTGAATAAAATCTTCATAGCAGAGGCGGAAAACCTGAGATTCAGGGTAATTTTCCATGAAAGAAACCGCATACTGCTGATCCTGCCGCCACTGTTTTGCAATAGCATAAAAATGCTTTTCTCCTACAAAAGCTTTGGTAAAAGACAAGGCTACGTCTCTGCCGTCCCGGTACAGGTAGATGAATTTTGCATTGGGAAGAGCGGCATAAAGTTCCGGCAGAATCTCCACATTTGCCATGCTTTTACAGCACCAGTATTTTGCGCCTTTTGCCTCCGCAGGGATTTCATATACCGCAGTCATGATTTCTATCAGGGACGGTTTCCGGATTCTTTTCAGTACTTTCTCAAACCCGGGGATAGTTTCCCATACTACGGGATTTTTTTGCACAAATTCACAAACATCCTTTACCAGCCGGACAAAATTATCCTCTTTTCCGAGGTCTCCGTAACCGGAAAGCAGGGGCAAAAAAGTTTTGAGAATATGTGGCGGATGAGGGGCCGCTATATCCGGAGACTCATTTAGCATAAGCCGGAGCAGATTGGAGCCGGAGCGCTGAGTACCTACTATAAAAATGGGGGTTATCATAAATGGATATCAGGATTTCAGGTTGGGTTGCCCTTCGTAAAAACAACTCCTGCAACGGGGTTCATAGCTATCTTTTTCTCCTACCAGAATCTGGGACGCCTGAGCCGTAATCCGGTGCGAATAATTGGCAATACTTCCACACTTCTGACAAATCGCATGAACTTTGGTAATGAATTCGGCCGCAGCAAGCAAATCAGGCATTGGCCCAAAAGGCACCCCCATAAAATCCATATCCAAACCCGCTACTACTACCCTTACCCCCCGGTTTGCCAGTTCTCTTACTACTTCTGTTATCCCCGAATCAAAAAATTGTGCTTCATCTATTCCTACCACTTCCACGTCAGAAGCGAGCAAAAGAATCTGCTGGGAAGAAGTAACGGGAGTCGAAGGAATAGAATTCTGATTATGAGAAACCACCTCATGCTCGCTGTACCGTTTATCAATGTCAGGCTTAAAAATCTCGACTTTCTGATTGGCAATAATTGCCCGCCTCAGCCTTCGGATAAGCTCTTCCGTTTTCCCGGAAAACATACTGCCGCAGATGACTTCCACCCATCCGGACTTTTTATTCTGAAAATTTACTTCAATAAACATAAAAAAAATTTAACTGAACCCATAAATATACGATAAGGCACTATCCGGCAATACGTTCAGCACCGGATTTCTGCCATAAAACCCATCCGGCAACCGTTATCTCCCTTTAAAATCCGGTTTTCTTTTTTCCAGAAAAGCGGAAGTTCCCTCTCTTCCGTCATGCGATACGATTGCCTGCCCGAAATGAATCCACTCCTTGTCGTATCCGCTCAGGGAAGTATTGACACCGGCAGAAATCGCAGAAAGAGTCAGGGCAATTGCCATCGGCGACTTCTGATAGATTTTATTCAGAATCTCAAAGCACTTGGGTAGTAAATCATCCCTTGTGGTTACATAATTGACCAATCCGAGCCGGAGTGCTTCCTCCGCTTTTACGGCATCTCCGGTAAGCAATAACTCAGTTGCTTTTGCCTTCCCGATGAGTTGTACGAGGCGTTGAGTACCGCCGTATCCCGGAATGAGCCCAAGATTTACTTCCGGTTGCCCGAAACGTGCATTCTCGGAAGCCACCCTCATATGACAAGCCATCGTAAGCTCGCAGCCTCCTCCCAAAGCAAAGCCATTTACGGCAGCAATCACAGGCTTGGGGCAGTTTTCGATTGAAAAAAAGATGTCCTGCCCGCTTTGACTCACTTTTTCTCCTTCTTCTTTGCTCAGGGTGCATAATTCAGCTATATCCGCTCCTGCGGCAAAGGCCTTGTCGCCGCTTCCGGTAATGATGGCCCCCAAATGCGTCTTATCATCCGAAAAACTTTTTATAACCTGATTCAGCTCACCGAGCAGGCCTATATTCAAAGCATTGAGCACCTCCGGGCGATTCAAATATATCAGGAGCGTTTTGTCCTGCGTTTCTGTTTTTAAAAATTGATATGCCATAATTCTGATCTCTTTTGTAAGACAAATAATGATTTGGCAAAAGTAAGGAAAATCCCGGAAAAGAAAAACCCCGCTACCTGAACTGTAAAAATGAATACAGGAATCTTACCCCCAAATCCGTTTAATAACATGTTTTTCTCATAAAAATAAATGACCCCTAAAATCAGTATTTAAGGTACAGCATTTTCATTTTTTGGTAGCCCTTTGCCATGGCAAAGGGCTACCAAAAAATGAAAAATTTCCGCTAATTGCTTGTTTATTTGCAAAAAAAATCATGCCCACTTTTTATGAGAAAGCCATACGTTTAATAAGATGATTTTTTTGAATAATAATAAATTTTCTATCTTTGTCCCTTCAAAAGAAACACACAGGATGATTCAAAGTACATTACTGGCCGGATTGGCGATTTTTATTCTCGGGCTATCCCTTTTTCTGACGCGCCGCAATATCATTATGGCACTGATGGGAATAGAATTGATGCTCAATGCCGCAAATATCAACTTCATTACCTTTGCTCAGTTCGACCAGAACGGGCTTAACGGTCAGGTGGTTTCCATATTTGTAATGGCATTGGCTGCCGCCGAAACTGCCGTGGCGCTTGCCATCGTTTTGCTGGTGTACCGTCACTTCAATACCCTCAATCTGGATGAAATACATAAAGAATAATTTTCAGATGATTATATTGAAAGCCGCCTTTAAAACGCTCCTTCCCCACAGCAACAAAATATTCCCACTACTGTGTTTTTTCTTTTTTTTCATTACCGGAGCAAACAACCTCAGAGCACAACAATTCCCCGAAAACTGGAGTGCCGGCCTGAACGCAGGATACGGAAAATTCCTGAAACATTCCAGAAGACAGACCTTTGATGTAACAAATCCCGCCTACTGCGTCGCAATGGACTTCATGCATCAGAGCAGCGGCAAAGCCTTGTGGGCAAAACTCAACGGACGGCCCCGCTACGGATTAGGGATTGTGTATGTGGATTACGGTGCCCCCGACCTGATTGGAAAAGCGGTTGGCCTGTATCCGCAGATTGACGTATGGCTTCTCAGAAGACCTAAATTGGCGATATATACCCGTATGGCATTCGGCGTTGGCTATCTTACCAAACGATACGACCGGGTAACCAACCCCGGAAATACCGCAATAGGCTCACACTTTAACAACTACACCACCATAGGACTATCCGCCGAATATCAGCTTACTCCCCACTGCGGAATTCGCCTTGCAGGACACCTCTCCCACTCCTCCAACGGCAGACTCCGGGTCCCAAATCTGGGGATTAATACCGGAATAATACAGTTGGGTATAACCTATCGGGTAACTGAACCCCTCCTGAAAGATACATTTTCGGTGCCCTCCACCTATCAGTACTCCAGAAAAGCATTATTCGGACTGAGAGGAAGCATAGGGATTAAAGAAGCAAGTATAGAAAACGGCCCTTTTTATTATGTCTGGCTACTTACCCCCCATATTATTTTCCCCCGAAACGAAAAACATCAATGGGAAACCGGAGCCGAAATTGCCTACGACGGTCAGGACAGAGAAGCCATCCTGAACGGAGAAGATTATACCTCCCCCTCAGTACTTTTGAAACCCTGGAATGTAAGCGTATATGGAGGCCATGAATTCTTATTCGGAAGGCTGGGATTCATCACTCAGTTACACCTGAACGTATTTCCCTTTCTCGAAAAAAAGAATGAATTCTATACCTTAATTGGCGGAAAAATATACCTGAAATCCTTCCACAAGCACCCCAGAAACCAATTCTATACCGGCATTTTCCTAAAAGCCCACTATGCCATTGCCCAATACCCCTCTCTGATTCTGGGAGGTACTTTTTAAAAAGATATCTGTCTCAATTTCCGGCGGCTTTTGCTTCCCGGACAATCCCTACACCCTCACAAACCACTGTTTTATTTCTATATTCATAATCATAATCCCCATTAACCTCACGGAATCACCAACTCCTCCTCACCCGTACCGTCAGGATTCATAATCACAAAACGAGACCGAACAAAATTATTACGGTCATCAATCGTTACTTTCTCCCATAATACTTGATTTCTTTGGGGGGAATAGGAAGGAAAACCATAAGGACGGGATGTACAGGCATCATGTACCCAAATATCTTTGGGTTCGCTCAGATTACGTCTGTAAATACCCGAGAAATCGGAACGCATTACCTCATTTTCTTCAATAAAAACAACCGAACTGCTACCCCTTGTATCAAGCTCTACTCCCGCTGGGATTTTAATAAGGGAATCTGTCTCCAAATCAATTAATTTATAACCGGGAAATCCTCCATAAATAAGTTTATCATCCCAAAAACTACCTTCGGAATATTCATTAGAAAAAGTATCCAAAGCAGCCCCGTTTAAATCATACATTATCATCGGAGCCAAATTATTATCATGGTCCGTTACAAATCTATCTAATCCTACCCACTCCGGAGAATAATCCTTCCCGGAAAACGTAAGTTGCGTAAACCCGCTTCCATCCGACTTTATCTTCCATATATTTCCATCTATACCCAATAATATCCAATCTGATTTACCCCACTTGGGTTGACCGGATAATCTTGTATTTTCTATAAGAGCCATTTTTTCAGTAGTTACCAAATTATAAGTACATAATCTTTTAGGAACATCTACACCAAATTCAATAAACACTATTAATGAACCATTTTTTGGATTAAAGCAAGGATTTACTCTTCTTATTGGCTCACCTTGTGCAAAATTACTGCTCTGCTTAATATCCACACACCCTCTTTCTACTTTGTCGTATTTACAGCAAGATAGAAAAATTGCAAAAATAATAAAAATATAAAATATGTTGTTTTTCATAATAAAAATTAAAATCCACGGTTTTTATCACGGAATAACTAACTCTCGCTCTTCTGTACCGTCAATATTCATAATGACTAAACGGCTTTTCACGTATGGACTTTCCCCTACATTCAATATCTCTTTTGTTCCCCTTTGCCAAATCACCTGATTTCGCCCCAAGGAGTATGTTCCAGAGGAATAGTATCGGGAATTACAAGCACTATGTATTTTTATATCCTTTGGTTTATCCAACTCCCTGTAGTATATTCCCGTAAAATCTGCTCTTAATACATGATTATTCTTGAGGCTTACCAATTCCGCTCCTTCAATAGAAACCCCATACGGAACTATATAAGTAGAATCCTTATAAAGATTAAATATTTTATATCCCTCTGCTGCCCCAACGATAAGATTATAATTATCTGTTGTTGTAAAAGGGACATAAAATGTATCTTTAGGTGTCCCGTTAATATCGTATAAGATTGTAAACGGTCCGCTATCACTTTTTGTTACCACAAATGAGTCCGTTAATCCTAACCATTCAGGATTAAACAATCCTCCTGTAAAGGTTAATTGCGTCAACTGACTACCGTCCTCTCTTATTTTCCAAATATTTTCATCCTGTAAATTTAATAAAATCCAACCATTCCCGCCCCATTTTGGAGGGTATAAAGATTTCCCCTCAAAAATCAAAGTTTTATTTAACGTTACTAAATTATATTTGTATATTTTTTGAGGGGGGGGATTTCTGGATTCCACAAAAAGAAATTCGTCAGGATTAACCGGATTAAAGCAAGGAAAAGTCTGAAACAATGTATCAAATATAGCATTAGAGCCGTATGCTCCTATATTTACACAATCACCCTCTAAGGTTTCTATATTTTCATACTTACATTGAGATAGAAATATAGCACAAAGTACTAAGTTAATTACAATAAAATTTTTCATGATATTGTTTATCATTAATATTTAATAATTTTTTTGGTAATGGTTTCTTTTTCAGAAGATATTTTACAGCAATATATTCCGGCGGCAAATTCGCGGATATTCAGGGAGAAGCGAGGGCAGCATGATTCGGAATCATATAGTACAAGCACTAAGGAATTTCTAATGCGTCCTCCTTCCCTTCCGGGTTAATTAAAACAAGCCTGTACTTCACAGAATCCGTTACCGGGGTTCTCGTTGTCTCTTCAAATAATACCTGATTTCGCTGAGGAGAGAAGCTCGGCTTAGAATAATATCGGGAGTTACAGGCATCGTGAATCTGGATATCTTTAGCCTCGCTCAAATTTCTGATATAAATGCCTAATAAATCTGAACGCATAACCTTATTCTCACCAATAAATGCTATTGATGCCCCTTTCGCAGTTACCCCATAAGGAATCTCTACCAAGGAGTCCCTTTTTAAAAATAAAATTTGATATCCCATCGCCCCTCCAAAAATGATTCGTCCCTGTCTATAACTTCCACCTCCAGAAGGTCCGTTTGAAAAAGTATCTAAAGCAATCCCTTCTGTATCATACATAATTAATAATGGAGTGGTTCCACGGTACTCAGTTACGAAACTATCTTTACCTACCCATAGAGAGTTATAATCCTTGTTGGAAAAGGTAATTTGAGATAATCCGCTCCCATCTTCTCTAATTTTCCATATATTTCCTTCCTTAGTATTAAGCAATATCCAACCATCTTCTCCCCAATCTGCTCGATAAATAGGCAAGTTAACTATCTCGAGTAATCTTTTTTCTTTGTTAAGAATATTCCAAACAAACAACTTACTTTGCTCTCCACTCCTATATTCAATAAAAATAATTTCATCCGAATTTTTCGGATTAAACATAGCCGATGTTTGTCGCAACGCCTCTAATGGAGGAAAGTTATTAGAATGTGTTGAATCCACACACCCACTTTCCACTTTATCATATTTACAGCATGGTAAAAATACTCCCAAAACCAAGAGAAGGTATATAAATAACGTATTCTTTTTCATAATGAGTTACTAAATTAAAATTTGATAAATTTCTTTACAATCCATTCCTTTTCAGAAGATATTTTACAGCAATATACTCCAGAAGCAAGTTCACTGATATTCACTGAGAAGTCAAGTACCTTTTGATTAGGTAAAGTGACAGTTTTTACTTTCCGTCCGGTGAAATCCGTAATTTCCATTGTCAAAGACTCCCGTTCTTCTCCAAAATACCCGCTCAAATGAAGGATATCAGAAGTGGGATTAGGGAAAAGGGATAACCTGTTATCCTTTTCCGTTTCGATTTCGGTTAATAGGTTGTGTTTTAAGTGAAGAGAATAGGCAGTTTTAAGATTGGCAGGGTTATCCGGTATCCATTGAATATTGCTTGCCCCAAACCATAATCGCCACGCAAAGGTTTCGATTTCAAGGGTAAGGATATTGCCGTTTATCGTCAAAGAAGAAATCTGAGAATAGGTGTCATCTCCTGTATTAGGATTAGCCCCTGACATTCCTACAGTACTGCCCGGTCTTAGCCAAACATCCTCCAGTTGCGTATTGGCAGGGAGTATATCAGTATAGTAGTGCGTTACCTTAACCAAACTACTATTGGGGTAACTGCCCGCAGCAATTCCATTATACCCCTGATTCAGTACAAGCGTGGCGTTATTCAAATTTAACCACACGGGTTGTCCCACTGAATTAGGCGTTTGGCGATGATAAATTTCATACTCCGGAAGTGTAATATGTATCAGGGCTTCTCCCGCATCCAATAATCCCCAACCGGAACAATCGTCATACCCAATAACATTATTACACTGAGGGTGTAAAGGGGTGATTACCACCCAGTCTTTGGCATACTTCTGAAGCACATATTCGACATCTTCCGGAGCCAGATTATTGCTGTACCCGCTTCCATTTGCGATAGTATGCCGGCTTTGTAAAAGAGCAGCTACTCCCGATACATGGGGAGCCGCAGAAGAAGTTCCATTGTAGCAGTTATAAATGTCCTGAGGGGTGAGGGAGCATCCAACCGACGAATAATCGAAGGTGACACCCGCATTGGGATTATGAGTAGTAACGACATTATCCTTACTTCCAGGTGCAATTAAATCTATGCCTAACCCTACTGATGTACCCCAATAATCATCCTCCCCATTTGGAATATTTGTGCCATTTGCACCTACCTTATACTCTCCATCATTTCCGCTTGCCCCTACATTCATCACCCAATTATCGTGATAGCAGGCGGGATAGTGTACAGGGCTACCCTCCAATCCATCATTCCCTCTTGAAGCAACAAATACACACTGATTACGAAAACAGTTTTTAACAGCAGCCTCCAGGATAGGCGAGTAATTTTCGCCTCCCCAGCTATGATTCTGAATATGTAAGCCATACCCAAAGCCCGTAACGGGATTGTGGGCTGCCCCTTCAACGATTGCTTCGGCGGCAAGATTGTCTCCGATATAGGAAAGAAAATCATCCGGACCATTTACGGGATTACTTCCTCCATAAGTTCTTTTCGCAATCCCCATAGAAAACAACTGACATCCGGGGTTTCCTGTATCCATATCCCCCCCTGCGATCCCAGCAATCCCGATGTAATTATTATTTATATCTTTGTTATTTCTTAATGCGCCGATAATGCCCGCACAGCCTGTCCCGTGATTTCCGCCAAATTGTGTAACGGCTGAAATATGAACATTATTTGAAAAATCCCACCCTCCGGCTATTTTTGAACCCGTAAATGTGCCGTCTCCAAAATCCTCATGCCCCCAAAAAACAGCATCATCATAAATTCCTACTTTTACATTTTGACTCCCCGACTCTATATCCCAGGCAGCCTCCAGATTGATATTTGCAGACGAAAAGTTACCAATCGGGTGTAAGGATGACTGATTGGAAATATAAAACGGATCATTTGCCCCATCCTGAAAATACAGATGATTGGGTTGCGCAAAATCAACAAACAGAGGAAGGCTCATTAACGATTGTGCCTCATCCATAAGGTCTAACGTTCTTGTACCCAGTCCGCCACCGCCTACGCTTGTATTAGTTGCAGGAATGGAAACCAAAAAACTACTCCAGAACTTTGGCATTTTAAGCGTATCTCCCAAACGGGTAACAGAAATACTATCATTACTTGTCATCTTCCGATAGACTTTATACAACTTACATTGCCTGAAATCAAAACTCACCCTCGTGTTCAAAGAGTCAATCACAGAATCTGCCAATACCTCCATAATTCTGCAATACTGTTTATCCTTTGCATCTACAAACGCAGTATTTACATATTGTGCATGAAATTTTACAATAAGCTCATTCTCAAAATAAGAAGGTACACTATCTTGATTATACACAAACCCGTCATTAAGCATACTCTCATTATACTGAATCGTTACATATCGGGTCTGACTTATACTATCAGTTGACAAACCGGTAATATAGATGTTTCCAGAAGCATCTGTCTCTATTGCCCCTCCCGTATCCGAACCATTTCCAGTTCCATTATATGTATTTGCCCAAAGCAACTCACCGTCAGAATCGTAACAAATTGTAATGATGTCATAACCGGATACATTCTCTATCTCTCCGGTTACAATAACCTTCCCGTCATTCTTTAATACCATACTATACCCCTTTACTTTTCTTGAGTCATCAACAGCCTGGTAATGCTGCTTCCAAAGTAAATTACCCAGAGAATCATACTTTACGGTAATCAGATCTGTCCCCCCATTCGCTTTATCAGTATACCCCGTGAGATAAATATTACGCATATTATCCGCTTCCATATCAGAGGCATAATCATCAAGCCCATTACAATCTAAGTCCTTAACCCATAATACAGTAAAGGTTACAGGATTTATCTTAATCGTTTGAATATCCTTATTTCCATTTACCTCTTTAAATCCGGTAACGTAAATATTCCCATTACTATCCTTTATAATATCGGAAGGCTGATCTAAACCCACTCCGGGAATAGTTACCCTATTTATATCCAACTGTTGCCCCGACATTTTGTCAAGTTTCAAGGTAGCATAATCGTATGCATTCAACGAAGTCGCAGATGCACCCGTTACGATAATATCACCCAAATTATCCAACTGCATACCCGTTACAAAATCGTAAAGCCCTGTATAATCATAAAAATAAACCCACTCTTCAACTCCGGAAGAACTCAATTTTATAACCACATAATCTGTGAATTGAGATTGCGTTTGAGTCCCCCCTCCAACATACAAGTTTCCCGATACATCCAATAGTATAGAAGTGGGAATATCTGCAAGATGATTCACTCCATCCCATTGAAAAGCACTCACCAAATTTCCATTCATGTCCCATTTTAATACCACAATATCCTGATTAGAAAAGGATACTCCCTCAACCCCAGCAACATAAATATTATTATAGATATCACTGACTGCCGTTATTCCATAGTCATTCATAGAAGCAGTACCGCTATAAGTATCTTGCCAAAGGATATTACCCATATCATCATATTTGGTAATAAAAATATCACTATTACCTGAAGCATTCACCGTATTACCCACTATCACCAAATTTCCGGAATAATCAAATAAGGAAAAAACCTTATAAACAGAATCCGGATATGCACTGTAATCCACCCAATTTCTATTGGTATAGACTGACTGAGCATTTACAAATACTACGCACTGCATAAGCAGAACGATTAACGAGAGCGAAGGTAAAATAAGACCTAAGTTTTTGCCCTGTATAAAACCTTGTCTGGTAGCGGGAACATTACCAATCTTTTTCATAATAAAAATAAAATTATAAAGTAATAAAATAAGTTAACGCCCCAAAGCTAACAATTAACACCGAATAAAACAAATATTTTTCAAAAAAGATTCTCCCCATCCCCCAAGATTATCTGTAGCGCAAGACTAAGCAAATCCCCTCCCCGGAAGGCTCAGCGGTGGGTAAATCCCCAAATCATGCAACCCAAGATTCAGCCCCCCCACCAAAGATTTCTCCCCGCATCGGAGGGACAAGGGGTGCGTAAATCCTCCCATCCCAAAATCCCAAAAATCCCAATCCAGACAATCCTCCAGCAAAGCGTCCTCCCCTCCTCGGAGTCAGGGGTGGGTAAATCCTCCCATCCCAAAATCCCAAAAATCCTAATCCAGACAATCCTCCAGCAAAGCGTCGGCTCAAATTCTTCATTCAAGCCGACACTTGAAAAATTATATAAATATAAGATAATTAATCCTTTGAGTGATAATTAAATTAATAAATGCAACTACCTGTAAGATTAAAACACTGATAATCAAGGTCAGAAAGTTCTTAATTCTTAATTACTAACACCTTTTGAGAATACATCAAATCCCCCTCCTCACCATACACCCCTATCCAGTACACCCCCGGAGTCAGCCCCTCAGTACCCAAACTCACCTCCCCTCCAGAGTGAAACCCCGAATAATGAACCCTCCCCAGAACATCCCCTATTTCCACCCGGTAAACCCCGCCATCAGCAACCCTCAAACGCAATACATCCGAAACAGGATTCCCCGAAAGCATCATTACCCCACCACTCCCCGCCGCATCAATACCCGTCGAAAAACAAACCGGATTCACAACATTCCCCTCACAATCTGTTTTAATTACCCTGTTTACATTATCCCAGGAACCCACCATAATAAAACCATCATCCCCCATAATATCCATATCATTAGCATGAATATCATAACTTTTCTCCCAGATAGTATTTCCAGCAGCATCCGTTTTTACCAATTTTTGATTGTAATGATCCAGAATTATCAACTCCCCGGAAGCAAGCTCTTTTATAATCCTGCCCCCTATATCCCATCGTTTCCATATCAGGCTTCCATTTTCTGTAAACTTTACCGTCACATGACCCCGCCAGTTTCCCGTAGCAATAAAATTACTGTCCTGAGTCTGAATCACATCAAAAAACCAACCATAACTACAATCTATTGTTGGATTCTCATAACCGTATGTAGTACTCCATCCTAAATTGCCCGAGGAATCAGTACTTAAAAGCAAAGCGTAGGTAGCCTCAAATATATTGGGGTCGCCCTGACAAACAGTTGGTATCCCCATTCTTCCACAAACTACGTATCCGTTTTTGTTTGTTGTTATAATTCGGCTTGGCTGATCACTCGCTAAATACCCAAAATCGTTTCTCCACAATTCATTGCCAAGGCTATCCGTTTTTCGGATATATAATATCTCGTCCGGTACGAATTGATTAGGGGTATAATTATTAACATAGGAACCCGTTAATAGAATACCATTATCTTTCGTTATAGTCACCGAATACGCTTGCTCTGCTACCGTAGAATCCTGAGCAAGTGATGGTGCCACATTATACACTTTCTGAAAAATTTGATTTCCATTTGCATCCGTTTTAAGTAAATATGTACTGTTATAATAGGTTGTAATATCCCCATAAGTTAATCCAGCAATCAAAAAGCTACCATCTTTTGCCTGCGTAATTTCCTGCATCATCGTAGGGCCTACCGGCAATCCGTAATACTTTTCCCAAACTATATCCCCGTTCACATCCATTTTCATAAGCCGGGTTTTGTCATTTACCATATTATTACCGGCAATATAAAACCCTCCATCCTTTGCCGGAACCACCCGCTTCATATTGGCAGGCCCCAGCGGGTCATAGTCTTTGATAAATACATTTTGAGTAAATACCACATTTACCCAAACCATCAAATAAGCAAGTACGATATAAATTGTTTTCATCATAATTTCAATTAAGGTTGGATAAATAATTTGGTACTATATACGATTTCATTATAATCATTCAGGACACTCAGCAGATAGATTCCTTGCGGAATATTACCTCCTTCTATCAGTATTTCGCTCCTGTTTTCAGCCCAGTTTTCTTCTAATACCGTCTGCCCTACAAGATTAGTAAGTGTAATTTTCAGTCCGGAATTTGAGCCATCCAATCGCCGAATGCGGATAGCAGCCCCTTCAGTACTTACCTTAAAGGGAATGTATAAGGACTCCGGTTTTGTTTCAATTCCAGTTGCAGCATTGATAGGGCTATTAATACAACTCAGTCTTCCATACCCCATTTCATTACTGAAACCATTAATATAATTATAAAGCGTGCCGGAGTGTACTTTTTCCGCTCCGATTTGAAGCGCATTGATTACCTGTGTATAATCAGCCTGATTATTATTTTGCTCCAATAGCAATGCCACAACCCCTCCCGTTACTGCCGGAGCAATATTTTCTGTTTGTGAACTATAATGTAAATAATAACTTTGTCCCGAAGGATGTACCCCATTAGCCATTACATACACGCCCGGAGCGGCAATATCATAATATTGTGAACCAATCAGTTGATAATTTGCCTCCTCATCTCCCTGAACCGACTGCGTATTCCAGCCGTCCCCAATGGCTTTTCGTTTATCTTCCGGAGTAGAAGGAATTACACCAATTACCCCATTATGAGCAGCCGGATATACCGGAAAGGTAATTGGCGGGTTCGCAAAGGGATTCGACTGAAAAGCCCCCGTGCCGCCCGATGGAGCTATGATGATAGTACCTTTCCCAAAACGACCTGCCTGTAAGTGATTGTTAATTAAACCTTGTGTTAAGGGGTCATTTATATCGGTTAATACATTCGTTACAATAATATCCACGTTATAATCATCTAAGAGCTTATCAAACGCAGCCTTCAAAGCCGCCAATGAAGTTTGCCCTGTATAAAGAGCCGTCTTCATGGGCATCCACTCTATATTAGGTGCAACCCCTACCGTTCCATATTGATTATTCCCGATAGAGGCAGCAATCGTAATCATATCCGTGAGCCCGTATGCCCCTACATTATCCGGTAGCAGCGAAGCAAGCGGAATACAGTTTCCTGTCGAACAATCAAACCCAGGAGTCATTTTATTAATATCCAAATCCAAACCGTTAATATTCCATTTGCCCTCCCCTACAAAAGCGATTTTAATCCCATCTCCGGTAAGACCCAAATCCCAACACTCACAAATATCTGCATCCGCATCAGGAGTTGCCGTAGGACTTGCCACAAGACTAATAGGAGTAAAACCATTTGCATTATCAATATGCCAGGTTGCAAATTTATCCGGTTGTGTACTATTAGCATTATTGATATAATAGGGGTCATCTACATTTTGACAATCTAATGATAAGGGCGAGGTTCCACCAGGTGAGGGGGTAAAAATTGGATTTATCAATGAATCTAATAAATAGTCATCCCCCACAGTAAAGTTGACAATATTGGGAATCGCTTCCGCTACAAAACCCGTATCCTCTTCTATTATCCTTCTTGCAAGACTGATAAAATCTTCTTTTGAAAGCGGAGGAATTTGAAATGTATAATAATAATGTCCCATAGCCGGTAAACTTGAGGAAGGCGCATCAACCAAGCCAAGACCATAATTATTCATAAAACTCACAATATCAAGACTATCAGCATCAGGATCAGAAAATTTTACCAATATTAAATCATCAATCAACTTCCACCTTTTTTCGGAATAAACACCAAATGGATTCTTAGTAACCACAGGATAAGGAACCTCAATCTGACCCGAATTGTAAAAATTCATAATTTCCTGCAATCTCTGTGATGGAGTAGCTGTCGGTTTAAAATAAATTTCAACTGCCTCATCTCTTCTGTCAGAACGATAAACTTTTAAGGAAACGACAGAAGTATCATAACTTCCAATGTAGTCTAACCCATTCACACATCGAAAAGCAAATACATCCGGTTGATTATACCACCAGTCAGGTACTCCGTTTACATACCAAAACGTACTATCCACCTGCGCCTTCATACTACCCCCATACATTAAAACGCATAATAAAACAACCAAACCCCCGAAAACGCGCGGGGGGGGGGAGAACATTACCAATCTTTTTCATAATAAAAATAAAATTATAAAGTAATAAAATAAGTTAAGTTAAGAATGAAGAAAAAATAAATAGAATAAGTTCAATTAATAAAGAGATGATAATCAGTGTCTTTATTAATTATCAATTCCTTAATTATTAATTCTTAATTACTTACAAGCCCCAAAGCTAACAATTAACACCGAATAAAACAAATATTTTCAAAAAATTTTTCTCCCCTCCCCGGAAGGCTCAGCGGTGAGTAAATCCCAAAAATCCCAATCCAGACATCCCCCCAACAAAGCAATTCCCCTCCTCGGAGGGGCAAGGGGTGGGTAAACCAACAACTCATCCCCAAAAACCAACCACTCAACCCAAAAAACCAACAATTCAAACAAAAACAAACAACCCACAAAAAAAGAAAATCGTAATAAATATCAAATAACCATTAAGTAACCGAATTACAGTCTCTTGTAACCGAATTACAGTCTCTTGTAACCGAATTACAGTCTCTTGTAACCGAATTACGGTCTCTTGTAACCGAATTACAGTCTCTTGTAACCGAATTACAGTCTCTCGTAACCGAATTACAGTCTCTTGTAACCGAATTACAGTCTCTTGTAACCGAATTACGGTCTCTTGTAACCGAATTACGGTCTCTTGTAACCGAATTACGGTCTCTTGTAACCGAATTACGGTCTCTTGTAACCGAATTACGGTCTCTTGTAACCGAATTACGGTCTCTTGTAACCGAATTACAATTCATAAAAGAAAAAAACAATCAACTGTTTAATAAAACAACTATTTAACTTATTATTAACCATCTAATTAATCAAAACAATGGACTCAGTACAAGAAAACCGATTCAGCATGATGAAAGCCACAGAAGCAATTCTCATCAAACACAATGCCGTATGGACCACCTTCACAGCATTCTCCGACCTCGTAACAGCGTTTCAAAACACAAACGCCGAAATCACAGCCCTCATATCAGTACAGACACAACCCACCCAGGGCGTAACCAAAGGCAAAGCCAAACTCCAGAACCAAACCATTGCCGAAACCCTCGTATTCGCATCCAAGCTCAAAGCCTACGCCATCACCGAAGACCTCTCCGACCTCGAAGAAAAATACACCCTTGCCAAAACCGAACTTGAAAAACTCAGAGACACCGAAATTCACGCCAAAGCACTCTCAACCCACGACGAAGCACTCGCACTCCTCGCCAGCCTCGCACCCTACAACGTAACCGCCCTGTTACTCACCGACTTCAAAACCCTCATAGACACCTACGCAACCGTAATGCAAGCCCCCGAAAACCGCATCAACGAAAAGAAAATCGCAAAACAAAACCTCACCCTAAAACTCAACCAAAACACCCAAAACCTCAAGACCCTCGACGGCCTGATACTCCAGTACCGCACCACCGCCACCCAGTTCTACAACGAATACACCGAAGCACGCAAAATCATAGACATCGGGCACCGAAAAACCCGCCTCGGACTATTCGTCGAACTCGAAGACGGAGTCGACTCCACAGGCGTAGTAGTCGTCATCACCAAAGGCCTCAAAAACTACACCCAAACCGTACGCTCCACCGACCACAACGCCTTCTTCGAATCCATACTCGTCGGCACCTACACCATCACCATCAACCACC
>JAIBAH010000210.1 GCA_019695295.1 Bacteroidia bacterium
TGATTTTGATGAAAATATCGCTTGTAATCCGATTCATCAAATCCTTTTTGCTCAATTTTTTTCCGTTTATATTCCATCACGCAAAGATACTATCTTTTTTTGACTTTATCAGCCGAAAGGGAATAAGTAATCCGTCCTTCTCCCCAAAATGCTGAAATTGTCTTTCATCAGGAGAGAGTACATACACACCCTTGTCGAAAGAACCCAACCATAAATTCCCGAACGAGTCTTTATTCATACAGGTAAAAACTGTTTTTTCTTTATTGAGTCCAGATACAGAATATACTTTCATCTCTCCGGACTCCTCTTCCATGCGGAAAAGTCCGGCTTCATCTGCAAAGTAGATAGTCCCTGAATCATAAGACAAAACGCTGTTGACGGAAGGCTTACCCGTAGTTTTCCCGGTATTTACAGAAATCTTTTCAATTACCGGTCCGTACCGGTATAAACCCGTATTTTTACTACCTATCCATATATTTCCTTCATCATCTTTTGCGGAGGATAAGACCCCCTTTTCATTCTCCTGAATTTCAGAGAAGTTATGCTTTAGCCATAAATTTACGTCCTTGAGATATCGGAGCACCTGATTTTCCCCAACCAAAAAAATATCATTTTGCACAGACAAAATAGCCTTAATCTGAAAACCCGCAAAAGGATTATTTATTTTTCCTTCCATCCGGAATGATGTATTCAGGATATGGACATTTCCTTCAAAATCTCCGGCATAAAGGAAGGATCCGGAATCCGTACTCAGTGTTTTCACAGCGGTGCCGGAAGGAAAATCCGAGTTAAGCATTGTGCAGGAAAACCCCTTTCTGTCCTTTTTGAGGGTAAATAATCCATCAAAGTTTCCAGCAATCACACTTCCATTAAAACACTGAACAGATTGAAAAGGGATATCCGTAAGAATACTGTCTTTGAGGGTTCGTTCACTGAGGGAGTAAAATGCAAATCCTGAATCCACAAAAGTAATCAGGAGGCCGTCAAAGGCATGTATCAAGCTTCTTATTTCCTGATTAAATGCTTTGGGAGAGATGCTTTTTGTTTGATTATTTATTAAATTAAGGCAGTATAACTTGTGTTTATCAGTAAAAAACAACTCCTTTTCAAGCGGCAATACATTTTTGATACTGTCTGTTTTATCCGCCGTCTTAATGCAGGTGAGACCATTGAAATAATAGAGGCCATTAAGGGTTGCCAGCCACATTAGCCCTGATTTATCCTGCCGGATGTCAAAAACGGGGTTATCCGTAAGTTCCCTTAATTCCATTATATTCTGTAACGGCTGCTGAGCATGAAGTCTTCCTCCTATACTGAGGAAAAGCAGTATCCCACCGAAAGCAGAAAAGAACGGGCTGAATCTATTCATTTTTTAATTCGGAGGCTACATGTACCTGAACGGATTTTGCGATTTTAAATTCAACAATTCTGGGGATATTTATTTCAAAATCAGACAGAAGAACATCGAAGTCGGCGGATAATATCAACTTGTTTCCTTTTTTAGTCAGGATACCATTATTTCTTTTCCCACCCCATGAATTGTGAGTTTACCGACAGATTTCACATTGTAGGTCCCGTCTTTCTGAAGAGAAACTACATCAATGAGTTTTCCTTCAAAGTTGGCATTGGGGAAAATTGCTGTCTGAAGGTAGTTTTCGTTAAAGTGTGTTTTTTGGAGCGGGCTGTTAAATCCCTCAAAAGTGCTTACCGGAACGGTAAAGGCAAGTCTTCGTGAATTGATATCAATGACTCCCCTGAGTTTATCTGAGGTAGCCTTTATATTTTCAAGAGAGGCTTTTGAGACGAAACCGACCTTACCAGTTTCAGTCTTAAAAATCCCATCAGACGCAGAGGAGTAGTCCGGTTCGGAAAAGCCCAAAAGCAAAATCAGATATAAAATAACTGGTATCATCAGGAGGTTGTTATTAAGCTTTAATCAATCACAATAAAATACGGGACTAATATAAAGCATATTTCCCAATTACAATCTATTTATAATACTAAAACAGGAGATTTCCGCTCCGAAACGGGAGATTTTATCACCCGGCAATCTTTTCGGGTTATACTTTCCCGGCTTCCAGTAATCTTTTTTCTTCTTTTCTCAGTTTCCACAATTCCTTGATACACTGATAGGAAACAGAGGTAACGCCCGGAATCGGGATAAGTCCTATCAATCTGTTGCGCATTTTGAGGTCAATGGTGCTGCCTGCAATCCATCTGGATATGAAATATTCGATGATTTCATCTATAATGATAGGGGTACCTAAAAAAGTAACCATAAACGGAAGTTCAAACGCTGAAATCGCAATGTCTATCCCTGAAGAGAGAATCAGGGCTTTGATAAGATTGGATTTGCGCTTCCTGATATCTTCCAGTACAGCGGGGGCTTCTTCTCCTACATTCTGAATCTGAATCAAATTGTCGTTCATTTATACTATCTGTTTTTATCCCGCACTATACGCAAAAAAATCAAAATAGTTATTCCTGAATCATAACCACTTCTTTACCGGTAATCATTTCCAGTAAGCCGGCATTTTCTTTGGCTGACAGGATTTCCATTTCTACTTCATGAGAAGAGACAATTGAGAAAAATATTTTATCTTCTGTGATTTTTGTTTTGATATCGGTCACAAACCCCCGGTGTCCTCTGTCCAGATTGTCTGCGATTCTGAGAATACCGGCAAGTGCTGCAATCAGATTCCGTTCTTTTTCGGGCAGTACATTCATTCCGGGGTGTTCCGGTTTCGGGAAAGAACGCCTGTGATAACGGACAATATTGGCAATCATCAGGAGCTCCGAAGGGACAAAACCGGTGAGATTACTGTTTGCAATGATATACTGACCGTGTTTGTGGTGACCGCTTACGTGAATGAATTTTCCTATATCATGTAAAATTGCTGCATACTGAAGGAGGTCTTTGTCATTCGGGCTGCTAAATGGAATCAGTGAATTGACCCCGTCCCATATAATTGAAGACAATTCACTTACTTTTAGGGTGTGGTCTTGTTCATAATGATACTTTACGGCAAGATTCAGGATAGATTTTGCTCTGATATCATGGTCAGTATGCCCGATATATTTATTTTGTCTGACCTTTTTTTCTCTTATATAGCGGTTGAGAATTCCTTCCTTGAGGGCATAGGTAGAAGTCATACATTTTTCGATATTCAGTTCCCTGAGCATATAATTTACGAGGCAGGCTCCCAGCACAATCATTTCGGACCGAAGCGCGTCCATTCCGGGCATTTTGTCCCTTTCTGCCCGGGTAGTAGGGAGAAGTTTTGAGTACATCCATTCAAATTCTTTTCGGTCAAACTGAAAACCATTCAGATTCTGAATAGCGATTTTGTCTTTTGCCTGATAAGCCACGAGGGCGGCGAGCGACTCAAAAGTACCGGAAGCTCCTACTGCAAGCGTGAGAAACCGTTTTAAAAGGGTTTTTAAAGGGCTAATTCATATTCGATTAAGCATTAGACGAATCATAGTAACATAAATAATACCCTCACTACTGCTAATGGTTTTTTCATAATCCTTACTGAGCCTCC
>JAIBAH010000092.1 GCA_019695295.1 Bacteroidia bacterium
CGGATTAAGTTCTCATTCGCATTCAGTTCGGTTTCTACGAAAGTATTGGCATCCGTATCCTGAATCCGGGTGCCGCCTCCACCGCCGCCGCCGGTTCCGATTGAAGTCCATGCCGTTCCATTCCAGAACTGAAACTGATTGAGGGTGGTATTGTAAACCATTAAGCCCGTTGCAGGAGAGGCGATTGCAGTACGCTGAGTGGTGGTCATACGGGGAATCAGGATGCCTCTTGAAGTGGAAGCGATTTCTAAAGCAGCAGAGGCATGAGGAGCAGTCGTTCCTATTCCGGTACGGGTACCCGTTTTACCCAGAATAAGCGCATTGGAAGCACCCACCCTTGCACTATCCCCTATAGCAGTAGCATTCACAAGATTGGGTACCGTAGCATCCGTATTTTCACCAATAAAGGTATTTTGACTGCCCGTAACATTATTCATCCCACTATTCCATCCGATTGCCGTATTGGCTCCACCGGTTGTATTTTGATTCGCAGCTTCTTGTCCAATGAATACATTTCTATTTCCGTTTGTATTTGAAAGGCCCGAATTATTACCGATAAATAAATTCTGATCCCCGGAGATATTACCAAAACCGGCACCTGAACCGATAAAAGTGTTTTCATACCCATCGGTATTACTATATCCCGCAGACCAGCCGATGAAGGAGTTCTCATATCCTGTTGTATTGCTGTATCCAGTATTCTGACCCATGAAAACGTTATTGCCACCCGAAACGTTTGAATAACCCGACTGCATTCCAAAAAAACTGTTATTACCGCCCGTAGTATTATTTAGCCCTGCACTTTTTCCAAAAAAGGAATTATAGTTTCCGCTTGTATTCGAATAGCCCGTACTATCACCGAAAAACACAATACCCGACCCATTCGTATTGCTGTACCCTGCATTGCTTCCCATAAATGCGTTATTGTCTCCATCAATATTGGAATACCCGGTTCCAACCCCGGTAAAAGTATTATTACTACCAATTGTATTATTTCTACCGGATTCAAAGCCGGTGAAGGTATTATTACTTCCGTTGACATTAGCAAATCCTGAAAATGCTCCGGAAAAAGTATTGCTAAGTCCAAAAGAATTACTAAAACCACTCTGATAACCCGAAAAAGTATTATTTTGTCCATTATTGCTAAAGCCACTCTGATACCCATAAAAAGCATTTCCGGTAGCGTTGGAATTATTATATCCACTTTGGCAGCCTGTAAACGTATTCCCCGAAACCTGATTATTGAAGCCTGCGGAATCTCCCAACATGACGTTGTTTCTGCCGGAAACGTTTTGTCTGCCGGACCGGTAACCCACATTTACATTTCCATACCCTGTTGTATTATAATACCCGCTCGCATGTCCTAAACTCACATTATAAGAACCTTCCGTATTGGAATAGCCGCCGGATCCCATAAAACAGTTATTGGTACCGGTGGTATTGGAATAGCCACTGGCAGAACCCACAAAAACGTTAAAATATCCATTGGTATTACTAAAACCTGCTGTGTTACCGATGAAGGTATTACTAAAACCGGTTGTGTCGCTATAGCCCGCCTGATACCCATAAAAAGAGTTACCTGCTGCTGAAGTATTCGATAAACCTGCTTGAAATCCGGTGAAAACATTATTGGTTCCGATTGAATTGGAAGCACCAGACTGAGTCCCTATAAATACATTGGCGGAGCCATCCGTATTGTTATAACCGCTTTCAAAGCCGAGAAAGACGTTATACTCTCCGGTTGTATTCAAATAGCCTGCCTCAAATCCAGAAAAAACATTATGGCTTCCGGTAGTATTATAAAGTCCGCTTCGACCACCTGTAAAGGTATTAAATGCCCCGGAGGTATTGGAGGAACCGCTGTTAACTCCTAAAAAGGTATTTCTATAGCCAACGGTATTAGCGTTGCCGCTTTCTCTTCCAATAAAAACATTTTCCCAGCCGGTTGTATTCGAATACCCGCTGCCGGAGCCAGTAAATACATTATCAAATCCGGTTGTATTGGATAAGCCGGAAAAATAGCCCAAAAAAACATTACTGGAGCCAGTCGTATTGAAAAATCCGCTGGCAACTCCGGAGAAAGTATTATAAGAGCCGGTTGTATTGTTAGACCCACTTTCTTGGCCTGAAAAAACATTCCGGAAGCCACTTGTATTCCAAAAACCACTATGAAAACCTACAAAAGTGTTAAAATAACCCGTTGTATTATTATAGCCACTGCCCGAACCTAGAAATACATTTTGAAAGCCCGATGTATTGAACCTTCCAGCCTGATGACCTACAAAAACGTTCTCTCCTCCTGCATTAACTAAACCCGCTTGAAATCCTATGCCTACAGAGTTAGCCCCACCGATAGGAATTGTATTCGCATTATAGCTCGTATTTTGTGCCATCAAGCTGCTTGCAGCGACGCACAGGAAAGATAAAAGATATAAAGATAAAAGTCTCATATTAACATAATGATAAAAATCAATGCCTACTCTGTTGAAAAAAGGGCTTTTCGGCTGCCGCCCGTTTATATTAGGATAAAATAGAACATAAATATATTTTATCAGCGTGTAAGAATGAATCCTACACGCTGACGTTAAAAAGCATTAATTCGGGTCAAAGACCACTTTCATGCTCTGACTTTCACCCAGGCTTCCTTTGATGTGCAGAATATACACCCCTCTGATTAATCCGAGATTTCCGGTTTTGAGTTCTTCGGTAAGTTGCGTGGTCTCGGGAGAAATCGTTTGGGAATACACCGTTCTTCCCATCAGGTCACATAAACTTACTGTATAATCCTGAACCTGATCGCCCAGAATATTGACGATGAGTTTACGGTCAAAGGGATTCGGATACGCAGTTACGCTGAAAAGATTGTCGGGAGGGATATTGCTCAAACGATAAGGCGTAACGAAATCACCCGTAAGTTTGTCCGCCTCAAATCCTACTGATTCGTAATGTTTATAGTAGTTTTCTGTTTGAGGCTCATAGATCCGGAATTCCATTTCTTCTCCTTCGGTATTGGCATAAACGAACAGGGTAATTAAGTACCGGTTCAATTCAGGTACAAACACCAGATTTCCAACGCCTCTGCAAGTATTGTTTGTAAAGGCAGCAATCCTGACACCGCTTTTTTGCTGAAGCTGCCCTTCCAGTTCTACATATCCGGTAATCAGCATATTGTATTCGTACTCTGACGGATTTACTTTCCATGTACTGATGTCGTATTCATCGAATGCCGGAATCTGACCGACACCCGCTCTTAACACAGTAGTCCCCGAACAAGCAGCAGTACTCATACAAAGATTGGTATTTTTATTTACCTTCAGCCAATAGCCGAAATTTGGGCGTATCGCATCCATTCCACTTGAGGGATTCGTCAGCCACTGTGGGTTTTGAGACGGTTTGTAAAATGCCGTCATATTTTGAAAATCATAGCCGGGAAGCGGATCCGTTTTCAGCGTCATACTGTCCGGCTGAGCGGAAACCGAAAACTTCGTATTGGCCATCACAGTCTGTATACTCTGTACAGTGGCAAGCGGTGCACCGATTAAATTCCAGCCGTTGAAAAGGGAATCCTTACTGATAACGGAAGGCAAAGTGCCCGTAATCCTCAGCGTATCCGGCATGGACAAATGCAATTGATAGCCATGATAAATATCCATTACATACAGGGAGTCGGCAGTAATCCATGTCTGAGTTCCGGCATTAAAGGAAGCGGAACGGGATGCCGTTTTGATTACATCCCCGTCCTGCGGATGCCGTAGGCCGGAAAGTACCTTATTCAGGGAATCATTTGCCTTTTGAGTATTGAGGGAGAAAAGGTTCCAGCCTTCACGGAAAGGAATATACCTTGCCAAATCCTGTACCTGATTCACGTTGAGCAACAAACGATTATTGAGCGTTCCGATTTGCCCGTTTTTCTGCCAGGTCTTGGGGTTGGGGTTGGGCGGAGTCGCGTCGTATTCATTTCCGGTTTCTGTATCCCAAACCCTGAAACTGAGTGGCTTCCCATTATCTGCAGCATCTCCATAGACATTGATAATCGCAAGATGATTAGCCCCCATTTTACCCACTTTCGCTACACCCCGTATTTCATTGTCTATCCATACACTGATTAAATCCGTGGTATCGGTATTTTCGGGAAGTACAGGATTGATAAACTGGTAATTCGTCATTATCGTCATACTACTTTCATAGTTCGCCGGATTTACATTCCAGTTTGAAGGTTTGGGTAAAACCTGAATCTTAAAGCTAAGTGCGTTTTCCAGCACGTAGCTGTTTTCCCTCACATCAAAAGTTACTTCATAAAATCCCGGCTCCATATTTTGACCGTTAATGTCGAAATAGACTACCTCATTGTCTCCCGGATTCGGTAGAGAAACCTGACAGGCATTTCGGGCTGTAAACCAGTCGTCATACGTTCCGTCAGGGGTAATCCCCGTCTGAATCAGCGGGTCTCTGACAAAATAAGTAAGTCCGCCGGAATTTCCATTATTGAAAAACCGTGACTGAAGCGTAAGCTGATCCCCCTGATAGAGTTGAACATCGAACCTGGTTTTGTCCATATACAAATCCCTTGCATACACTACAAAATTCCAAACCTCGTCATTCATCAGTTCTCCCGTTACCGAATACACGCCACTGACAGTAAACTGAAGCGTATCACCGTCAAAAACATTCATGGTAGTATCCGGGATAAAACTCAGCCGGTTATTATGACAATAGATTTTTCCGGGAACCGGTGCAGGCAATCCTCCCACAACGTCGTTTTTATTGACAAGCAGGAAGTTCACACTGTCAATCCGGGCACACTGAATGTCTTTATTAAAACTAATCGCAATCTGATCTCCATAAGTCCAGATTTGGTCTGCGGGCTCGGGTAATCCCAATAACTGCTGATTCCTGTCAATGACACCTTTTGTGATATTGGTATAGGAATATACAGTTTTGCCATTAATCAGGCATGTCGCCACGGCACGGAGCTGATATTCCCCATTGGGGTAGCGGTCGAAGTTATCGGTGATATCCCAGATATACCAGTAATAGGGCACTTCATTGGGGAAGAGGTTCAGGGATTGATAAATCGCCAGAGAATCCCGGGAAACAACGGAACCCGGAATCGGCATCCAGTCATTATTCACCCCTGTTTTTCTGTATTCAAAATGAATGCGCTGGAATGCGTTATCCGAAACATCAAACCCTGCTATTTTTACAGGGAGCGCTTCCTGATTATTGGTAGCGGAAAGATTTCTGCGGTGAATTACCCAGTCATCTTCCGGCTGAGTAAGCACAATATCGCTGCACGGATTGGCGAAATGTACACTGAACGTAATCGTATCTCCTCCAATACCCAGCAAATACGTATAATCCGGCTCGTCGAAGTAGCAGCGGGGCATGACACAAATCTGCAAACTGTCATAATCATAAGCAACAGCCCCTCTGTGAACCAGCATCTGTACCAAAACAGGCTCATCAACCGGAAGCTGATAAAGCGTATAGTCCGCAAAATTATCTCCCAATAATTCAACAATAGCTCCGTTTGTGTTTTGCTGCAGGATATTCACCACCTGAATGTCCCTTGGAATCCCAAATGGATTGCCGTTATTAATCTGTACCGTGAATACCGCAGGCTCATCCGGATTTACGTCCACCCTTTCATCATACTTCGTGGCAGCTCCGTCTTTTATCAGATTAATGGTAGGTAAATCGAGAGAGATGGTTCCGGGTATATACGGACAGGAACTCCGGCCTCCGAGAAGCGAGAAGTAGGGAGTTTGATTGGGTTCAATCCCCTGAATTACCGTTATGCTAAACTGATCGAACTGCTCTTGATCCCCAAAAGTATAGGAAATCAGGTTCGTTAACTCTTCCGCTTTTTCAACATCCTCCACAATCTCGAGATTAATTTTGCCCAATAATCCTACTTTAATCTCGTAGTCAAATAACTCTGTAGAACTCCCGATTCCAAGCGGAGCGGTAAGAAGTTCGGTTTTCCCTTTGAACTTCAGTCCCAGTTTTTCATCCAGATTAAAGAAAGTAGAAGCGGAATAGGATTTACTGCTGGCATTAGCCGATTCGATGGTTTTACTGTATTCAAGTCCGGCAGCAAAAGTTACATTTTCAGCTCCCATTCCATGAATTGCCATATATTGTGCATCAAGGTATTTTTGGGTATTTGCCAGATTATCCTCCGAAAACTGCCAGTCATACCCTAAAGGATTATACTGTAAGTTTGCAATATCCTTCAATACCTTTTGTGCTACATTGTATTTATCAATCAATGCCTGATTCCAGGTAATTTCCCCTTCATTCAGAATAAATGTACCGTTTTCGTATCTTCCGATTTCTTTACAGAATCCATTCTGCCAGGCATTGAAATTCGTTCTTCTCTCCAGTAAAAACTCATTATAGTTATTTACTCCCAGTACTACAAGTAGTTCATCCTTGATGATATTCAGTACATCAAATATGCTCTCCGAATCATCAAAAGATTTGGCACAAAGATTATAGAATGGCAGCGTTTCTTTTTTATGATAACTCAAAATGCTGTTCCAGTTATCAATCTTGGTTTGGAAAAAACCTTTTGAGGCCTCTACAGACAAGAGATTGTCTCCTTGTTTCACCCGGTCTTTGTTCTGGATTCTCCACTGATATTCCTTGATTAAAGTATTAATCTGATTAATTGTATATACCCACTCGGTTTTGATTCCATCCGCTGCAAGACCCAGTTGAGTTTCATCATTGACAGCGCAATTCCCCTGAACGGAAATTTTTTTGGTCAAACCGTATTTAAAAGCCATTCCGGCACCCACAATTACGTCAGCGGTAGGTCCAATCGCAATGGAGCTATTTCCCGTAGTGATTTCTTTGGTAGTAGTAGATTTTATATCCCATGTAAACTCTTTTCCGGCAGCAGCCCCTGCTTCAATCTCAAGATTTGCCAGGATTCCCCCAAAAGGAGTACCAAACTCATATTCTAAAAACAATCCAAGACTACTCGAAAGGTCTTTGGATAAGCTAATCCGCTTGGAAACGGTAGAGCCTTCTGCAATCTTACTGAAACTTGCATCTCCGGGAGGGTCTCTCAACACATACAACGGAAGGGGAACGGTATTGTCTTCGCCGTCTTTGGTAATATCCAGAATAATATCGGAACCCGGCAACGCTATTTCTCCTTCCACCAGTATTTTAAGGTTCTTTTCAGCAAGTAATTCATTATTGGAACTATAAAAACTGAAGTAGCAGTTATACACATAGGGTTTAACCAGATTGGGATTTCCTGCGGTAAACCGGTAAATTGGAAGTTTCCCGTCTTTAAATACAAGGGTCGCATCCGGTTGAGTCGCAGCAGCATTCCGGATTTTAAAATAGCCCGACATAACTTCACATTCACTTACAAACGTTTCTATAACCTGTAAATTAATTGAATAGCTTTTATTTTGCTGGATTACAGCGGCACCTGCGGCTCCTGTAATATCTGCGGCGGGGGAAGCACAAATGTATTTACTGAAAGGCTCGGTTTTAAACTTTATCTCAGGCGGAGTATGATAAATCAACCGGGTACGAGACTCATTGCCCCAAAGCGTGAGGTTATCAGGATTCTCCGGATGAATCGCAGCAGCAAGACTGTCAAACGGACGAACGGAAGGCCTGTATTTGAGATATTCTGCTACCAGAATCGTTTGTGCATTGAGATTTTCCACCCCACTGACGTGAATATTCAGTGGCATTGGCGGAAGGTCAGCAATCATTTCTCCCGTAGTCTGACTTGTAGTAAAAGTCCTGTCATAACAAAGGTCGGTGGACTGCACCTGAATCTTATATTTACCGCCTGTAACGGGTTGACCGCAACCGTTTTCTATCCCGACTGTAACAGGGTAAGTAAGAATATCCTCAAAATTGGCAAACGTAATCAAATCAAGACACTCCAGGGTATTGCCTGACCACTCCGATGTACCCAAAGAGACAAAACGATACAACAATGTATCTCCACTACTCAGAATCCGGGTAGAATCAACCACTATCCTTATACTCTCCAGACCAATTTGAATGGGATTGATATCTAAAATATAGACTCCCGCTTTGTTGGTATAAACAGGGGTTGTAGTCTGAGTCGTTCCGTTGGCATAAGTATATTCTGCACTGACTTTTACGCTATCAATTCCACAAGAAGTATGTTTACGTCGGATAAATCCTTTGATTTTATACTGGGTTTTATCTTGAAAATTGATTTGAAAAGCCAATGGCAAAGCAGAAGAAAGCATTACTGAACGAGGATTAATCTGAAACTCGTGCTCCACGGAACATTTATTCAGATATGCAGTAATTGTATAAAAAGCGGTACCTGAGCCATAATACACCTGAGGGAAAATATAAGCCCCTGTATTATCCGTAGTGTCGGTATAGTAGTAAATATTCCCCTCTATCATTGCCTGAGCCTGTACTATCGCACTTCCAAGTCCCGCATTTCCGGTTTGTGTATAAACGAATCCGTCTATATACCCGTCATATTTTGCCCATCCCTGAACGGGTGTCCGGATAGCCCCCCCTACTTCGTAAATGTAGCGTTTTCCGGGAGCTGCATTATTATCGGTAAAGGAAGTTCCGGTAACGGTTCCTATTTGTATATTGTCACGGTAAATAGTATAACTTCCGGAAGGAGTCCAGGTCAAGAGGACTTGCTCGTTTAGCGTTCCCTGAGTAGCACTTAACCCAGCGAGTGTTCCTATGCTCCCCTGCCCAATATTGCCATTATCTGCAAGCGGGTCTGATTCCACAAGCGTCGGGGTTCCGTTGTCATCTGCTATTTTATAAGCTTTGATTTCATACGTTTTTACCCCGGTCTGATTAGACATATCGTTGTAATTTCTGAATCCTTTTTCAACGGTCGCAATCAGGACTGCATTGCGGTAAATTTTAAAACCATCATGATTTAATCCATCATAAGCCCATTCCAGCCTTACAAAGTTCGTGTAAGTACCATCAGAAGCCACTGCATTTGCCGACAGCCCTTCAGGAACGACCGGAGGAGCAATGCTGGGGTAAGTGACGGAATAGGGAATACAAGGGGTAAAATCAGAATTGTAGGGTATCCCCTCTCTTTTCACAAAGGCTCTGATTTTATAGGTATAGTCCCGACCCATAAAGCCGGTATTATCCACAAACTCAAAATTACCATCTCCCAGACTATCTACTTTGAGGGTATAAAGATAATCACTCGTCCATGCATACTCTCTCCAGACTTCAAAACTGTAAAGAATATCTTCCGAGTAACTCCAGTGTATCTTTACAAACCCGTTAAATTGCTCATAATTCAAATTAAAGGGGGCAGAAACCACCGGAAACTGAATGCTTTGGGTCAGTCCTTCCGCAGAATAATTTACGCCGTTCCGATTTAGGTAGGCTTTTACAGTGTATTCTGTATTTAATCCGGGTGTACCGGCGGTATCTCTGAATTCTGTAATGGTTGAAGGCAAGATTTTAACCAAAAGGTCATTTCTGTAAACCCAAAAACCCGTACATTTACTATCATAGTTCCACTGAACCAAAACATGATTTCTGCTAATTACATTAGAACCGCACAGCGTTGTATCCGGTATGGAAACACTCAAATCTGTAATATCCACCAAACCCGGGTAAGCAGCCTGTATGGTTTGGGGAGAAGATTCCGTAGTTGTGTTGTTGTAATCATCTACCGCCACAACCATATAGTTATACAAATTCCCGGGGATACCCGTTGTATCGGTGTAATATGCAGGAGAATAGCTGGAAATTTCAGAAACCTGATTTCCGTTTCTGGATATTTTGTACCCTTTATGATTCGACCATAAATGACTCCAGGTTACATTTATCGCATTCTGGCCGGGTGACTGCACCGCATTGAGATAAACAACCGGTTCTACTTTGGGGAAAGTGGCGTAAGTATATTTACCCAGCCCGAAAATCTTTTCACTTTCTCCATTGACATAAGTCCCAACCTGATAGAGATAATTTACACCCGGACTTCCTTCTGTATCATAGAGAACGCAAGGCTCATTTTTGGCTACGGTTCCAATTAAGGAATTTGCACGGTAAACCAAAAATCCATCATGCAACTGATTGCCGGGAGTCCACCGGATGATTACCTGCTTTCTTGCAGGGTCAGGCGTAGCATACACATAAGGACAGATTGCCAGCCGGGCAGTATCTTTGGAGTATGGAGAGTAATTACTTACAAAATCCATCGTATAAGTTTTATAGCGTTCGCCCTCAATAAGGAAAGTTTTAGTGGAGGGATAGCTTGGTCCCGTAAAGACGGTATTCGCGCCATCTACGGTAACGGTAACGGGAAGGCTAGACTGTACAGGAAGGTTGTCTATTGAATAAAATCCCGTTGAATCGGTAAAAGTTCTGGCAAAATAGCCCGTAGCCGTCACAGTTACTTCAATGTAAGGTAATCCATATTGACTGCCCTCAGCATATACTTTCCCCTGAAGCGAGGAAAGGGTATTTCTTCGCCCTACCGAAGCGGATTTCAACGTGGTATTTTGCAAATAAGTGGCTTCTATCTCATACAGATAATCCTGATAATTTGCGGCGGTATAGTCGTAATACTCTCTCGACTCGGGCGGCAAAATTGCAATCAGGCTTCCATTACGGTATAGTTTAAAGGTTGCCAGAATATAATCCGGATAACTCCACTTCAGGCGAATATGCTCAGGCAGGTTTTCAGAAGCCTTGAATTGAGGAGGGATTGGAAGCGCCAGAGAATTAACCCCCGTAGCAAACCCTAACCCACTAATCCCGATGGAAACATATTTTATTCCATTAATGTACTTATGGGAGCGAACGGTGAAAGTAATAGGGGTCGCACTCGTAGCACTGGTATAATAAGTATAGGTATTGGAAGTAGCCGGAATTTCTACAGAATCTAAAACTCCCGTACCCACTTTAAAATATACCGTCTGACCGTCAAAGTTACGGGCACTTCCACTCTGATTCACAGCGGGTATCCAGGTAAGCCTTACACTATTGACATTATTGACTCTTGCAAATGATTTGGGCCCCTTTAAATAAGGGTAATCGGCTGCTTTGCTGAAAGGAGTGGAGGTAATCAGTGTATCTTGTAACGTAAATGGACTTACTTGTTTAACAAATGCGCTTACAGAATACGTATAACCTTCACCCGGAATTCCGCTTTTGTCTTCAAAATATCTGGAAAAATGCTTATAAACCAACCCGACCATCCTTGTTACATTGTTGGAGTTTGTCGTTCTGTATATCAAATATCCATCAAAATTGTAAGTTGTATCGTTCAGAGGAGAACTTCCGGGTAGGTTCCAGGTTAGTTCTACACTGTTTCGGTTTGCATTTGGGGTAGCGATGAGTTGCGAAAGCGAAGGCAAAGAAGGATAACTGACCACTCCGGAAACTACATCCTGAGACTCAAACGTAATATCCTCTCCCTCTCTTTTGGCATGTATCACATAATTATATCCGCTCGTACCGGGAAGGGTCTGTTTATCAGTAAAGTTAAATACCCCGCGGTTAATCTCGGCAATCATTACGGTATCGGAAGGAAGCACTCCGTTTGCACGGTAAATCCGGAAACCTTCATAGTTTTGCGAGGTATGAGCCCATGCCAAATCAATTACCCCTAAAGAAGGAACTACTGTCGCTGAAAAAGCCGTTGGTATCGCTACCGGCGGAAAAAGAATGTCGTTCCTGTTGCGGGAAAGTACCTTGACCGAATCCCCCAGAATTTTATACAGACTTACAGAATAATCATATACAAAACCGGGGTTTCCGGTAGTATCAGCAAATATAAAATTAGTACCCGAAGTAATCGTAGAGACATTCGTGAGATTTCCATCCCTGAATACGTTCATCCTCAGCGTATCACCGGGTGAGATTGTATAATTGCAACTAAGATTCACCTTATCTTCCGTATTAACCGGAGTGACAATGAAGTTGCTCAGGGTAAATCCTGTATTCGTTGTATCCGAAACGAACCCCGTTGAGTCAAGAAAAACGACATCCTTTAATTCAGGGGCATTATCCGATAGCGTAACGGTTCTCGGAGAATTAAGAAAAACACTGGAAGGAGAAGCAGGATTATAGGCTGAAAGGGTAAAATTTCCGGACTTTGCATAATACAATCCGCTGAAGGTAAAGTTTCCGTTATTGTCGGTTAGGGTACTATCCTGCGTACCATCAGTTTGATTGGTGAGCCGGATTCTGACATTTTTTTCGATGTAATTCCCTTCAAGTGTATATACGATACCCGAAATCATCCCCCTTGCGGCTATGCCTCCCCGGTCAAACCCGGCTGCCACAGGCTGATTCGATACGGGGTCAATCAGCAAGATTCCGTAGCGGTGCCTTTTACCATATACCGGAAATAAATCAGTATAGCTGAGGTCATTGGGCGTTAGGGTTTCGAGGGTTTCATCGTCTCGTGTAACCCTGATTTTAAACCCAAAATCAGATAAATCATTCCAGCCGATTGTAACTTTATCAGGATAGGTATTGTCCGATGCCGTTACATTTACAGGCGGAAGGTTAACAGAATTATATTCTAACGTATCAAAATACTGATTAAAGGTAGCGGACCATGTATCTACATAATAGCGATAGGTAACTCCATTTTTTAAGGAATTGCTATCCGCCAACTGAAAATTATCCATATAGGTCATTACACTGTCTATTTTATCCGTCCCGCTGATTGTAGCAAGGGTAACGGAATTCTGTCCGGCATTATCTGTTCTCCTGATTCTGAAATATTCACTTAGCATGGATTTATTTTTCCATGTAAGCTGAACATTGAAAGGAGTACTATCTGCCCTTACATATTCTATTGACTGATAGGGTAAGGTTTTGCCGGTATCCGGTGATGGAAAATAGGCTGCATTGATGATTGTACCCGGACCTACCTGATAACCAGATAACCGGTAAAGCCTGGTCTGATTTGGGCCTAATATATGCCTGAAAGTACCCCGAATTGCAGTATAAAAAGGAGTAGCCACATAATTGGGATTATTCACATTGCTTGCATTGGCACCATTTGAAACCAATTTTACCTGTGCATTATTATTGACTCCATCATAGGTCTGTGCCAAATCCTGAGGAGATGCCGCATCAGTGTTCCATTTCCAGTGGAGCAACAGATTGTTTTGCGCAATTCCGTTAAAGGAAGGCGTTAAAAGGCTATATTTAATCTCTTGTGAGGTCCTGACTCTGTTCCAGAAACGAAGTTCTGCCATAGAAGTCTGATTGGCTGCATACAAAGCTTGAAAGAGCGAGCCATTGATGATAATTTCCGGGGCAATCAGGCTTTCAACAGAAACTCCATTTATATATAGCTGAGCATTTCCATTTCCATAGACAATCGCAAGATGAAACCATTGTTCTACGGGTATTTGGCTGTAACTAAAATTTAAGACGGTACTATTGAGCCTTAGTTTTATTCTTTTTACACTATCCAGTACAATAGAAAAACTATCTGCTGCTCCGTTTGTCGTCCTGAGAATCGTTGCTGCATTTGTATTGGTGGCGCCTGTTTTTATCCATGTTTCCATCGTCCACTGACTTAACTGAGGCCAGCCGGTGCTGTTATTAACAGAATGATAGTTTAGCGCATTCCCACTTCCCACATAACTAAAGGAAGGCTGAGTTTCTCCTATGTAATTTGAATAGTCTGTAATGGATTGATTATAAAGTACTGTATTACCGTTTTTGAGTTGGAGGTAAACCCCTAAAGGCGCATTTTGGGCAAAGTATGCAGTGGGCAAAGCCCAATTTACCTCCACAAACTCGTCATTCTGTAAATCCGTTGCCGTTAAAGAAGGGTTGGAAAGCGTTGAAAAATAAGCAGGTCCCACCCATTCTCCTACTCCACCACCACATTTACTCCTTACATAAAAGTAATACCTTGAACCCGGGTCCAAATTGGCTAAGGTAACATTAGTAGAAACAGCACTCCCGGACTGAAGCGGAGAGGTGATTTCCCCGGTAGAAGTGGTTAAAATCCAGTCATAACCGGTAGTACCGCTTACCGCAGGCCAGTTAGCAGTAATTGAGGAAGAACCACTGCTAAAAGTAATGTTTCCAATAGGGAATCCGGTGATACAAGGGCCGGAACTTTCTCCGGAAATTACTACCCCTTCCTGCCCGAAAGCATAACTTTTATAGTAGAAACCTACGGTAGGAGGAGACCATTTATAGGATTGTCCCGTTGCGGGAATAAGCCCTGTCTGAAAGGTACAGGTAGCATAAGCATTATTCCCGGTTTGACTTGATGACCAGATATTGGTTCCGGGTACTACTCTTCTGTTATTAAACTCGTTTAAGCTACTCCCTTTCAGGCCTACCTCCACGTTTACAGGCGATGCGGCTGCTGATTGAGCACCATATTTAACTTCAATGCTATTGTCTGATTCATTTAACCGAATCTGAAAATTGAGTACTGCTGTACTGGTACTACTTGGATAAAAATCAAAATTACTCCATTGCACTACCAGGGTACGATTGGGCGCACTCCCGATGGTTTCAAATCTGAATTCCCCCGAAACCGAATCTCCCTGTAAATCTGCACAAAAAGCGGAAATAAGATTATTATAGGGACCTGAAATAGAAGGGAGATAATAACCATTACTACCCGTCTCCCCCAAGCCAATGTACCCGTTCGCATTTGCCGTAAAGGTTGTGTAAGTAATTTTGTTAAAGGTGAATGAAAAACCAATGGGTAAATTGGTATAATTATTATCATCTATATCTGATACCACTGCATACCCTCCCGCTATTGGACTATAAGCACCTACGGTTTGAGTAAATCCGTATCCTTCAAGATAGGGGATATTAGCTACTCCTAAAGGCAATATTTTCACAATTGAGTTGGTATAATCCGGATAGACTGTTGGGATTGAGGCGTAATCTGCCAATATTCCGCTTCCGAGAACAGGAGAGGTACCTTCCTGAAGTATTTTGTCTGCAAAATTATAAATGGTACCCGATACGAGTGAGGCCTCAGGTTCTCCGAGATGGGGAGCCCTTGCCACCCAATTTGAAGCACTGCCGGTTAAAGCAAAATTCACCAGCGTAGCATTATTGCCGGCTGTATAATTCGTAAGCGTAGTCAATCCTGAATTATTCGCTCCGGGGTTTCCCTGATCGCATCTGTAATAAACCAGATGATTTGAGCTGGTATAGCCTGACCCTTTATTCATATCCAAAACGATACTATCTTCAGGGCGTTCTATCCTCCATACATTAATCTCATCCATCATTCCCTCAAAATGCTCATTCGAAGAACTGGGAGAGCCATTTGCACCAATCAACATCCCTATTCCGGAAGTGTTTATCGCACTGGTGGCAGATAAGGTAATTTTATTATCCAACTCTCCATTGATAAATATTTCCAATCGTTTATTTGCGCCATTTCCATTATACACACATGCGACATGATACCACCGGTCTGTTTCAAGCATCTGAAAATTAGCGGTGATTTTCAGCTCGGTATTGGAAGTGGTTTGTACAGAAAAGTTGATTTTACCGGATTGCATTTTTAGTGCCCATTTTCCTGTTTGTCCGGCAATCGTTTGCGTGGATTCAAGTTGAGAAGGTCGAATCCAGGCTTCAACCGTAAGTTGGTCATTCAAGGTGCCGGGATTGGCGGAAATGCTCACCAAATCATTATTTCCATCAAAATGAAGCGCATTTCCATAGTTTTTCTTTGAAGGGTAAAAATAGGGAGACCCGCCACCAAACCCATTTACCGACTGCGCTGTCGTTGTAGTCGTACATTTATTCTTTAGTCCCGTCTCCATCGGATAATATGCCACAAGTCCTGAAATATTAGGAATTGTACTATTCCTGTCCGATTGAAGATTAGGAGCCGTCCTTGCCGTTCTCCAAATTCGGATTTCATCTATCGAACCCTTAAAATTTTCAGTACCATCCCCGTTTCTTCCCAGATAGATGCTGCTGTTGTTGTTTTTTGTTCCACTGATGTCTAAAATCGCACCTCCCTGAAGAATTGCATCAATGTATAATTTCAGATTATTGGCGACACTGTCTCTTACAAGCGATACATAATGAAACCGACCGTCATTAATCGGAATGGTAGAAAGATAATTGACCGATGTACCCGTACTGTTTTTACGGACTACCTTTACCTTTCCTGTATTCACCCCAGTATTGACCATCTGAAAACCAAATGGAATCCCGGTTGCGCCTCCGCCAGACTTCATTAGGATAGAATTAACGGATGAGGTTAAATTCGTCTGGTTTTTTTCGGCCTTTACCCAAAAAGAAAGGGTAAAACTTCCCGTAAAATTGAACGCATTATTGTGCGGAATTTCCACATAATCCGAGTTTTCTGACAAATGCAAGGCATGATTTATCTGCGCATGCAATCCACCAAAATACATGAAAAAGAAAATCAGTAAACCCCCATACTTTTTAAAAGGAGGGGAATGAAGGGGAATTCGGTTCGGGTTAAATGCTGGAACTACGCTTTTAAAAATAAAAATGTAATAATTATCCATAAGACTATAAGTATTAAAAAAGGACAAATTGAAGAGATATTTAAATATTGGAACTTTATTTCAACGATTTGCAGGTTACTATATTTCCGTTTATTGTCCTTTCTAAAAAACAATAGCTGAATCAACAGAAACCCTGAGCGCACTTTTCAGGGTAAATAAAAAAATGCTTTTATTCTTCGTTCAGTAAAATTAGCGTTAACAAAATAAAAAAGAGAAACAATAATGCTACGCTAAAAGCAGAAAACAAAAAATCAATCCGTTTAGAGCAAGTTGAAATTATTTATTTATATCGGATAAAATTAGAGAAAAAGAAAATTGCCAAGGTATATTTTCAAAAAAAATCCCTTAACGAAGACAAAGGTAAACAATTATTTATAATAAAAAATTAAATAAAATAAATTTTATGAGAAAAAACAGTATCCCTTTCCCCTTTCCGATTCTTGCTCTTTATCAATACAATAGGATAACAAATCATACCTGATTCCGTAGGCCTGAACGCCCGTTTTTTATCGGAGAGCGACACAAATACCCCCTACAAACTCACTCTCTTACTGTAATAAAATCCCCACCTAAGAAACTAATACCCAAAATTTATCTCAATATGAACCAATTTTCGATAGAATCATTTATTCAGGAAACGGCACAAAAAGACGAAAACCGCGGTTTCTTTGAACTGGAAAAACCCCAGATGCTGGAGTTAAACCTGAACAATCAAAAGGTATGGACCAAAACAGGCTCTATGGTGGGCTATGTAGGGAACATACGCTTTGAGCGTCAGGGAATGATGAGTCAGGGGCTGGGAAACCTGCTTAAAAAAGCCATTTCTGGTGAAGGCACTCGAGTGATGAAAGCGGAAGGTACAGGCCGCTTGTATGTTGCGGATTCGGGTAAAAAAATACGGATTCTCCATCTTCAGGAGGAGGCAATCTGCGTAAATGGAAATGACGTTCTGGCCTACGAAGATGCCATAAAATCAGAAATCACCATGCTCAAAAGTGTTGCAGGGATGATGAGCGGAGGCTTATTTCAGGTGCGTTTAAGCGGAACAGGACACATTGCAATTACAACACACGGAGACCCGCTTACCCTCCTTGTCAGCCCTAATCAACCCGTCTTTACAGACCCCAATGCGACGGTTGCCTGGTCAGGAAACCTAACGCCAACGATTAAAACAGATATTTCCTTTAAAACCATCATCGGACGGGGAAGTGGAGAAAGCATACAGATGAAGTTTGAAGGGTCAGGGTGGGTATTAGTACAGCCCTACGAAGAGGTATATCTTGCTGAGTCAGGACATTAAAAAAGGGTAATGAAAAGGATGCTTTGCTTTAGCCGGAATGGACAAAGCGAAACAACCTTAGGGTTTAAATCATTAGCTCCGCTGAATCTTACGATTTCAGAAAAAATTTTAGCACTTCCCGGATAACCACCTCGCCTAAGATTCCTGCGGAATGACCAGAAGGGGTAAGCATTCCCGGATGACCCGTTCCTGAAAAGGACGCCTTCGCTTTCCCAATTCGCGTTAAAGCAAAGGCGTCCTTAAGATAAAACAATCCGCAGGCTGTGTCCTCACAGCATCTGACAGGCCTTACCGGTTCGAAACAATCATCTTCTTCGTTTTAAATACTTTACCATCGAGAATCAAAGAATAAAAATACGTACCCCA
>JAIBAH010000093.1 GCA_019695295.1 Bacteroidia bacterium
TGCTACAAAGATAACAGCGCTAATGCCCCTGAATTTTGAAAATAAGTGACTGATTATTAAAAACCTGACATAAATTATTTCTTGAAAATAATTGATTCACAGAATTTTATTATATAAAACCGAATGTCGGTTTTCTTTTGTCCACTTACTTAAGACGCAAGTCGGGAGACTTGCGATTATTGATTTCGTTAAGTGACGCCTGCGGCTTAACACTTAACGAAACGGGGGGGCTTAACACTTAACGAAACGGGGATTAACGAGATAATACAATAAAAGCAGCCCTGCTGAGCAGGGCTGCTTTTATTGATTGCCAAGTGCGATACCGGATTAGTTGTAGTTGGGGAGGAAAGAATATTCTTTTCCGTAATACAACATCTGCTCAAGGAAGTTGTTCGGATATTCCACTTTGACATCGGTGATTTTTCCGGAAGCGTCGGTTACCGGTACAAGTCTGGGCTGGATAAACCCTTTGTAGGGCTTATCGTTCAGTTTCTTGTATCTTTCAAGCACTTCTTTGTGCAATGCTGCGTCCACTTTTACTCCATAGTTTTCCACGAGTTCCTGAGCGGATTTGAAATCTCCTTCGGATTTGATTCGCTGAATTTCCTTCAGTAGCTGACCAAAAAGGCCTCTGAGTTTATTGTAATCATTGATTACGAAGTAGGTTTTTCCGTCTTTGGTTTTCTTTTCGATGACTTTGTCCGCTGCTCCTTTTTCAAAAGCCCATTTTGCTACCAGCTGACGGTTACGCATGTGGTCTTCTTCAATGTCTTTGCCTTCCTCAATTCTTACAAGCTGAGTTACGAGGCCATTGCGGATATATCCGTCATATTCAGCCTTGCCTACATCGAGGGTACTCATTACTTTCATATCCACGAGTTTTTGGTCCAGGATATAATATAATGCTACAAGGTCAGCCCTTGCTTCTTCCAGGGTAGAGGCATAGTTTTTAAGGGTTTCTTTAGGAGAACCAATGCCTTTATTGATTTGTCCGGAAGCGTGTCCGATTACTTCGTGCATGTCCGTATGTAATTTTCCGGCCATTACGTTATGTGCTTTTGCCAGGGTTACTTCTTCCGGACTGAAGCAGAACTCTTCCAGCATTCCGGAAGCAGGAGCCGCATTGTAAGCGTCCACAATATTTCCGAGGTTTACCGATTTTGAGCCATGCATTTTCCGAACCCAGTCTGCATTGGGGAGATTGATTCCAATCGGGGTTGAAGGAGCAGAACCTCCGGATTCCACTACAGTAGTAATTACTTTGGCGGAAATTCCGACTACATCTTTCTTTTTATGTTCGGGAGCAATCGGTGAATTATCTTCAAACCACTGAGCCTGAGAAGCAATGGCTGCGATACGTTTAGAGGCTTCTTCATCCCTGAAAGAAACCACTGACTCGAACGAGCCTTTTTTTCCGATGGGGTCATCATATACTTCGATAAATCCGTTCACCACATCGGTACGGGTATCGGTATCTTTCACCCAAAGGATATTGTATTCGTCAAATTTTCTCAAATCCCCGGTTTTGTAATATTCCACTAATTTTTCCAGCGCGGCTTTCTGGTTTTTGCTATCGGTTACGGCAATGGCTTTTTCGAGCCAGAAAACGATTTTTTCGATTGCGGCACTGTACATTCCGCCCACTTTCCATGTTTTTTCTACGATTTTGCCGTTTTCCTTCACTACCTTACTATTCAACCCGTACCAAATCGGAGTAGTATCTCCCGGTACTTCCATGCTTTTATAGAAGTCTTCCACTTCTTTCGCGGTTACTCCTTCATAGAAGTTCACCGCAGATCCCGTAATCATATCCACCCCTTTGGCTTTATTTACCTTTTTGGCGTCTAATTTCGGGTCAAAAATAATGGGGGTAATTCTTGTAATAAACGCCTCAACGGTTTCCCCTTCTTTCAGGGGTAATTTGGAAGCGTCCATGGATTTCACGGTATTCTTAAAGAAATCCTGACTGCATGAAGGTACAATTTTTTCATTTCCATAGTGATGATGTACTCCGTTGGAATAAAACACCCGCTTGGCATATTCTTCGAGTTTGACATACTCCTCTGCTTTTTTATCACCGGTATAATTACTGATGATGGCTTCCATTGTACGGCGAATGGTCAGATTGTGCCTGTAGTTCTGATCATAAAAAATATCTCTTCCGCTTAAGGCAGCCTGATAAAGATAGTACAACTGTTCTTTTTCTTTCGGGCTCAATGCTTCAAATCCGGGGATTTTATAGCGGAGAATCTTCAGGTCGGCAAATTTATCTGCCTCATACTTAAAAGTATCAATTGCGGCTTCGGTATTGGAGGATTGCTCTTTGGGTTTGTTGGAACAGCCCTGAAAAAACAGGCCGCTTAAACTTAAACCCAATGCTAAATAACTTAATTTCTTCATGTAAATTTTGTTTTTAACTGTTCGGGCACAAAGATAGCAGTTTTTTTTTCAATTTTAATCCGGAGAAAAAGGGTAGAATTATGTGGTTTTGGCGGTAGCGGATTTCATTCAGCCTTTTACTATATAAAATTTTCCTGTTCCGGTTTTTTTTCTTGGAGTTCTTTTATTACTTTTGAAAAAAAATCATGAAACAATCTGTATTTTCGCTGCTTTTCTGCCTGCTTTTGTCATTCAGTCTTTATTCCCAGATAAACTTCGTACCCAATGGAAGTTTTGAGGATACCACTACTTTGATGTGGGGCTTTCCCATGATTTTTCCGACGGGCTGGGACAGGCCACCGGTATCAATCACGACACCGGATATTTTCATAACGGGGTGGAATCAGGGTACGGATTGTACGATGTACAGAGGCGTTCCTCAGAATGGGATGGGGTATTCCTATCCTAAAGCGGGAGATATCTACCTCGGGCTTCTGCATATGTACACTCAGGGCAATCAGGTAGATGTCCGGGAGTATATTCAGGCAAAACTGAACAGCCCCCTGATCGTGAATCAGCGCTATAAAGTAGGGATGTATATCAAAAGAGCCGGAATGTCAAGGTATGCGCTCAACAGTACAGGAATCCTGCTCTCGGATACCGCTGTCTCGCAAATGGGCAACACAGTTATCAATCAAACTCCACAAATTGCATATACCGGTGCGCTGCTCGACGACTCTACCAACTGGAGTCTCGTTCAGGGAGATTATATCGCGCACGGAGGGGAAGAATATATCACAATTGGAAATTTCAAATCAGACGCAAACTCCAATATCACGATGGTAAATCCCGGCGGAAGCAGTTGCTGGCTTACCTATTTTGCCGGCTATTATTTTGTGGACAGCGTTTTTGTCATTCCCTATGAAGGAATCAATATAGACGATAAATCGGAATTGGTTTTTCAAATTTATCCGAATCCTGCCACAGATTATTTTGAGATTGACTGGAAAAATGCCGGTCAGTCAGGATATTTTACCTTAGGTGACATGAGCGGAAGACTGCTCAAAAAGGAGGAGATTACTGGTACTAAAAACATCGTTTCTGTTGAAGATTTACCCGAAGGGATGTATTTTCTTTCTGTATTTACAGCAGAGGGAAGGTTTGTAAAAAAAATCATCAAGAAGGAATAATTCAGGGGTTATCCTCTCTCCCAGGCCTAAGGAATGGCTACAAAATGAGTTGTTAAAGTTTCTCATTCCTGTTGGAATCCATCTACTTGATGTTGATATACTTAGCCTGTATAGGAATGGTATTTTTATTTTTTATTCGTTCTACGAGTACCGCACAAATCAAAGAGATTGCACTTATTTCCGTAATTTTTTGGAAGGGTCTAATTATTCGTTAGTTTTGCGGTGAATTTTATTTTTCCATGGCAAGGCAAAGCGTCATTATAATAGTATTGATAGTATGGCTGATTCATCTGGGTGGATTGCCTGTATTGTATTATTTTCAGATGAATAAAGCCTTTGAGGAAAGCAGCATGCTTCTCAAGAGCCAGAACAAGTCCAATCAATACCTTACTTTTTATATAGAAAATCCTGGTGAATTGCAGCGCTTAGGGAAAAGAGAATGTATTATCGAGGGCAATTTGTATGATATTGTAAAATCTGAAAAGAAAAATAAAGGCATTTTACTGACAGTGTATCCCGACACAAAGGAAGATTTTTGGTATAAAAAATTATCAGGACATACGAATTCCACCCATAAAAAATCTTTGGGGAAAAGAATTTCTTTGATTCCTGTTTTTAATTCCGCTTGGGGAAACTTGAAAAATATGCTCTTAAAAAAGCCTTTTTACCCCGCTCAAACCGGCTATCCTTCCCGATTGTATAAGGATTTTCTGGCCGGAATCCCTTCTCCGCCTCCAAAGCCGTTGGATTTATATTCCTGAATAGATAAATATGCACCCTTCTTCCTCTATGGAAGAGGGGGTTATCTCATTCACAGTATAACCGGTTAATTCCACTCACACTATTCTGAGAGGGGAAATTACCCTATTTTTTTATGATTCAATCCCGTTTTGAGAATCAAAGCGGGTATATTTCATTGGTTTAATCACAATTCATTCGTTTATCTTATGCAAAAATATATTCTTTATTTCTTTTTCTTCATTCCGTTCTTGTCGTTCAGTCAGAATACAGACAGTGCGGAGAGTAGGCTTAATACTGTGGAAATCATTGGCATTATCCCTGATAAATTTCATACCCCCGGCTCTACTTTTAGTATCCGGAAAAGTCAAATCCGGTTTTCCAACAGTGCCACAAGTGCAGATTTGCTGATGGAAAGCGGAAAAGTATTTGTACAAAAAAGTCAGGCTGGCGGAGGAAGTCCCGTGCTGAGGGGATTTGAAGCCAATAAAGTGCTGATTGTAGTGGATGGAGTCCGCCTTAATAACCTGATTTTCAGAGGAGGCCACTTACAAAATGTATTAAGAATGGATAACTTTGCCATGCAAAAGGTTTCTGTAATCCTGGGGCCTCAGGCTTTAAACTATGGGAGCGATGCTTTGGGGGGAGTAATGAGTTTCGAGACAGAGAAACCTGTTTTTCTGGAAGCAGAATCTGACAAAAAACTTCGGGTCAGCGGTACAGGATTATTCCGTTATGGTTCGGCAGCCAATGAGAGAACACAGCACTATAGTCTCCGGTTTTCCGGAAAGAAATGGGGCGCATTCAGTAGTGTATCTTTTTCCAGTTTTGGGGATTTGAAACAAGGAAAGGCTAAAAACCCGTTTAACTCCCGATATCCCAATCTTTTTGACAGAAACGTATATGTACAAAACGTAGAGGGAAAGGATTCTGTTTTTACGAATCTGAGGCCTGAAAAACAAATTTACACGGGGTACAATCAGTTAAACTTTATGCAAAAGTTTTCAGCTCAGACCGGGAATCTTCTCCATGAAGTGGGTTTTTATCTGTCGGGTACCTCCAATGTACCCCGCTACGACCGTCTCACCGAAATGTCCAATGGTTTACCCAGATTTGCTGAGTGGAATTACGGACCTGAAAAATGGGGAATGCTGAATTATGGACTTACTTTTCAAAAAGCCTGCAAGCTGTATGATGTATTGACGACAAGGCTTGCCGTTCAGCATTTTGAAGAAAGCCGTATTTCGAGAAGATTCAATAGCACCAACCGTAAACATCAGGTTGAGAAAGTCAATGCGTTAAACTTTAATGTAAACGCCAAAAAGATTGCAGGAAAACATTTTATCGAATATGGTTTGGAGGGAATTTACAATTCACTGAATTCCAACGCTTTCAGTAAAAACATCAAGACTCAGGTCTCCTCTCCTGCTGATACACGTTACCCTGATGGAGAAAACAATTTGAAGTCCGTATCTGTGTTTTTGTCTGATAATTACAATATTGGGACTAAAGTTTTACTGTCCGGAGGATTAAGGTATAATTACAATTCGCTCTACTCTGAGTTTAAGGATACTACCTTTTTTAATTTTCCATTTAAAGAAGCCAAACAAGAAAATGGTGCCTGGAGTGGAAAACTAGCCGCTACTTACCAAGGCAATTCGTGGAAATTAATGGTGGCAGGCTCAACGGCTTACCGTATTCCAAATGTAGATGACATGAGCAAAGTGTTTGAATCTGCGGGAGGAAACCTTATCGTACCCAATGCTGAATTAAAGCCAGAGTATGCACAAACGGGAGAAGTTCAAGTAGGTAGTAGCAGCGATCAGGCTATCCAATTTAGTATAGGAGGATATCTTACACGCCTTACCAATGCTATACAATTAGGGGCTACTACTTATGAAGGCAAGGACTCAGTTTTATATGATGGTACGATGAGTGCAGTTCTCTCTAACCAAAATGCTTTTAAAGCGAGAATTTTGGGAGGATATGCCGGAGTTTCTGCTCATTTTGCGGGAAGATTCTCTGCATATGGAAATATTACTTTTACCCGGGGAAGAATTGCAACCGATTCTACTCCTGCACCGCTGGATCATATCCCTCCGCTTTTTGGAAATCTGGGCATTAAATATGCTCATGGAAAATGGAATGCTCAGTTTTATACCTTATTGAATGGTGCAAAAAAACTGAAAGAGTACAACCTGAATGGAGAAGACAATTTTCAGTACGCTACGCCTGAAGGAATGCCGGCATGGTTTACACTGAATGTAAAGGCCTCTTGCGAGTTGAACCCTCATGTAACCTTTATGGGAGGCATAGAAAACATTCTTGATACGAATTACCGGGTTTTTGCGTCGGGGGTAAGTGGTGCAGGGAGAAATATCTATGTGGCTCTGAGTGGTCGTTTTTGATGTTTTACAATGAATGAATTATGAACTAAGTCTGTAATCAGTAAGCACTCTGATAACGGCTTAGTTCATGCTTGAATAACCTTCTTATTAATTTGGAAAGTACAGCCGTAGTGGATGCGAAATTGTTCCATTTATTTATCTCCTTTTCTAAGACTTTTGCGTTACAGTTTCATTATGTTTTTGTGAAATCTTTTTCTAAAAAGAAGTAGCTAATGAAAAAAATCTTACATTTGTCAGAATTCTGATTCTGCCGGTTATCCTTTTTTGAACTCCTTTTTTATGCGCTGAATCCCCAATCACTTATTAAACTGAATGTACTACAATGATGGATTTATACCTCACAATTGCAATCATCGGTATTGGGATTACCCTTTTTATTAAGGACTATTTCTCCATAGACACGACCTCCATTCTGATTATGTCGCTTTTTATCATCAGCGGGGTACTCACTCCTGAAGAAGGTTTTTCGGGGTTCAATCATCCGGCTACCCTCACTTTAGGGTGTATGTTTGTAGTGAGTGCGGCAATATTTAAAACCGGGCTGATTAATGGTTTCAGCCGGTATATCATATGGTATTCCCGAAAGCATTATTTGTTTGCGCTGATTATTTTTTGTTTTTTTTCGGTTTTTTTGTCCGCATTTGTCAATGACTCTGCTGTAGTAGCCCTGCTGATCCCGCTTGCCCTGATAGTGTGTAAAAACTCGGGGATTCCTCCCTCAAAACTGTTGATACCGATTTCTTTTTCTGCACTCATGGGGGGAACCTGTACGCTCATCGGGACTTCTGCCAATATCCTTGTCAGTAGTTACGCTGAAAAAAGTGGTCTGAAACCCTTCAGTATGTTTGAGTTTACTCTTCCTGCGTTATGTATTATTGGGTTCGGACTTCTTTATCTGATTGTAGCCGGGCCGTTCCTGCTGCCCAAACGAGCGGAGGAAGGAGACGACCTGTCCAAAACCACGGAGCAATACGTTACTGAGATTGAGCTGACCAAAACGAGCTGGGATTGCAATAAACCCATCTACAAGTCCAGCCTCAGTACTGAGTTTAATGCCCAGATTGTTGAAATCCGGCGAAACGGGATTCCGGTTTTCAGTTTTGAGCGGGGTTTTAAATTGCAGGAAGGAGACCGGCTTAAAATTATTCTGAATACTGACTCTTTGGGGAATCTGAAAAATTCCGGGGGATACCGTTTTCTGGGTGAAAAAATTTCTCTTTATGATCTGGGGAAAAAGCATAAAATATTTGAAACAATTATTCCTTTTGGTTCCGAACTGGCAGGAAGTTCTCTTAAACAGCTTCGTTTCAGAAATCTGTATCAGTCCTCTGTACTTGCCATTCACCACCGGAATGAGGTAATCACTGAAAACCTGTCCGAAATTACGCTCAAGGAAGGAGATGTACTGTTGATTTATACCAGTAAGGAAAGCATGAAAATCTTAACCGACAAAAAACTTTTGCTTACGCTGAATGAGCATGAGCATTCCAAAACGGATTACTGGAAAGCAATTCCTGCACTGATTATTGGATTGGGGGTAATTCTGGTGGCTGCTTTTAACCTGACTTCTATTTTGGTAAGTGCAATGATCGGAGCTTTATTGCTGGTTACAACGGGAATTATGAAACCGAAAGAGGCATACGAATCCATCGAATGGAAGGTGATTTTTATGATGGCCGGCGTTTTATCTATGGGTTCGGCACTGGAAAAAAGCGGTGGCTCTGCTGCTATTTCTCACTTTATCTCTGATACGATGGGAAGCCTGAATCCGAGTATTACGCTGGCCCTTATATTTGGTTTGAGTTTTTTGTCCACGAATGTACTCTCCAGTAAAGCGACAGCGGCCCTGCTTTCTCCGATAGTGATTAAGCTTGCACAGGAATTACAGGTGAGCGAGCGGCCTTTTTTGATTGCGGTCATGTTTGCGTGCTCGCTTACGTTTATGACACCGGTCAGTCATCCGGCAAATACGCTTGTTTATGCTCCGGGGAATTATAAGTTCAATGATTTTCTGAAAATCGGTACGCCCCTGAATATTATCATCTGGATTGCTGCTACGATTATTATTCCGTGGTTTTTTCCTTTCAGGTGAGGGTGGTGAGGGCTGGCCGTATGTGAGGACACATACGGCGGCACGTTTTATTCGGGTTTGGAGTCCGGTTTACCGGTTCTGATGAGCCATAATCCGGCAAAGGTCAGTAGTCCGTTTATGATTAGAATTTCTATCCCGATTTTGTAGGTTCCAGTGAGGAAGTAAGGGCCTCCGGCAGTTGGAAATCCATTCTGGAGAAAGTAGCTGATGACCGGCGCAATGATACAAATCACTGGTACCCATTTGTCTTTTACCTGATATTGGGTAAGAATCCCGAATGCGAACAGCCCGAGCAGGGGGCCGTAAGTGTATCCGGCTACGCTCAACACTTTGTCTATCAGGGATTGGTCGTTGAGCCAGTAGAAATATAATATCACCCCTATTACCAAAAGGGCAAACATAACGTGGACTTTGTAACGGGTGGTGCGCATTTCCTGGTCACTGAGGTTTCGTTTTTCAAAACCCAGAATATCAATACAAAAGGAGGAGGTGAGGGCAGTCATGGCAGAATCGGCACTGGAGTAGGCAGCGGCAATTACGCCTAATATAAAGGTGATTGCTGCAGCTTGTCCAAGGTGTTCGTTGGCAAGGCGGGGAAATAATGCATCAGTACGGATTTTATCCCATCCTCCTGCCTGATTTTTAAACATAAGCTGCATTTTTCCGCTGATTGTTTCCCACTGAATCAGTCCTTCTTTTTCGGCATAAAGGTATAGTAAGACTCCCATTCCCAGAAATAAGAGATTGACAAACACAAGGGTTACGGAGAACCACCGCATATTTTTCTGTGCGTCTTCGATATTCCGGCAGGCAAGGTTTTTTTGCATCATATCCTGATCCAGACCAGTCATGGAAATGGTAATTGCTGCCCCACCCAAAAAGGTTTTCCAGAAATAACCGGGGGATTTCCAGTCCCAGAAAAACCACTGGGAATAGTTGCTGTTTGCTATCTGAGAAAAGGTTTCTCCCATTCCCCACTCCATTTTTTGCATTATCATTACAATCGTGATGATTAATCCTGCCAGTAATCCTACGGTCTGAACGGTGTCTGTCCAGATTACCGTTTTAACTCCACTCTGAAAGGTATAGAGATAGATTAATCCCACGGAAGTACAAACGGATACCCAAAAGGGAATATTCAGGGGTAAAAACACGAGCTGATGGAGTACTATCGCCACGACTCCCAATCTTAATCCGGAACCGATAAGTCTGGAAATCAGGAAGAATATTGCTCCGGTTTTATAAGTAACCTGCCCGAATCTTTGCTCCAGATACTGATAAATGGAGGTGAGGTTCATCCGGTAGTAAATGGGAAGCAGTACATAGGCTACAATCATATAACCGAGTAAATACCCCAAAACGACCTGCATATAGCCAAACTTGCCGGTTCCAACGGCTCCCGGAACGGAAATAAAGGTGATTCCGGAAATGGAAGTGCCTATCATTCCGAATGCTATGACATACCATTTTGCATTCCGGTTTCCTGTGAAAAAGGTTTTGTTGGTTTCTTCTTTTCCGGTAAATAATGAAACGCCGATGAGGATTCCAAAATACGCCAGTATGAGTATAATAACGAACCAGGGGGACATAATTTTTTATTTTGTTTTAAAAGAATGAACGATTGAATATGATTTTTTTAGCTAACTATCGTTTTTTTCAGGAAAATCCCGGGAATATCAACTTTTAATTGACTTCGATTTCATCCACAAAAAGCCATGCGTTTTCTCCTGCTCCCGGTGCTCCGTCGGGAATCCTCCCTGCATTTTCTGCGATGACTTTTATATACCGGGTTTCTTTTTGCGGAAATCGTAATAGAATCTGACCGTTTTCTGCCCGGAGTTCCCCTGAAGAGATTTCTGTGGCTTTCTCAAAGGTTTTTCCATCTGATGAAAGCAGAATACTTGCTGATTTGGGGAGGTAAATCCAGCTTTCTTTTCTTTCCAGCACGCCAAGGGTAACGGAGGATACGGGTTGCATATGCCCTAAATCGATGATTGCTTCCATATTTTTTCCGCTCCAGCCTAACCACTGATAGCCAAAGTATTGCGGGCTTCCTTTGCGTCCGTTGATGAGGGTTATTGCGCCGTCTCCGGGATAGTATTCTGATGCGGGGGGATTGAGGGTAATTTTCCTCCCTGTACTTTTGGAGATGTGGAAGTCTATCTGTACGGGTTTTCCTCCGGGAATGCCTTTTTCTGTATAAATAGCGCTGAATTGTCCGCTTTGAGTAACTGGAATGGGTGCTTTGTAGGGAATAGCCGGCGGGTTTCCATTGATTCCGTAAAGAATTTCTCCGGTTCCGGCAAGGGTTTCCAGGCTTAGGATTATTCCGTCATAGTTTCTATTGGCAGAAACAGTGGCTTTTACTTCAAAAATGGATTGGGAATAGTGAATTCCTTTTTTGTCCAGAAGTGAAAAATGTTTTATTAACCGGGTTTTAAAATCCTGAAAGTTCTTCTGGTTTGAAGGGGTCCATACCACTTCTGCCAGTGCGCTCATTCGGGGTACTGCCATGTATTCTGCGTGCTCCGGCGTTGTGATGTATTCTGTCCAAACGTTTCCCTGCGCTCCCATGATGTAACGGGCTTCGGTGGCATTGAGTTCTTTGGGAATGGGGTCATAACTATAGGTTTTTTCTACGGTAGTATAGCCTCCGATTGCGAGGGGTTCGTTGGCAGGAGTTCCCTGATAATGGTCAAAATAGCAGTGGGAACCGGGACTCATGACTACATAGTGGCTTTGTTTTGCGGCGGCAATTCCTCCTTCTGTTCCTCTCCAGCTCATGACTGCTGCATTGGGTGCCAGTCCGCCTTCGAGTATTTCATCCCATCCGATGATTTGTTTTCCCAATTCGTTTACTTTTTTTTCTATTCTCCTGATAAACCAGCTTTGGAGTTCGTGCTCATCTTTGAGTTTTTCTTTTTTCATCAGTTCCTGACAAAATTCGGATTTTTTCCAGCTTGCTTTGGGCACTTCGTCTCCGCCAATGTGTATGTATTTACCGGGGAAAAGCGCGCTTACTTCGGTGAGTACGTCGCTGAGAAACTGAAAGGTCTCTTCTGTAGGACAAAATACGTTTTCTTCTACTCCCCAGGACATTCCTACGTCCACGGGTTTTCCGGTACAGGAAAGGTTGGGATAAGCCGCAATTGCAGCGAGTGAATGACCGGGCATTTCTATTTCGGGAACGATGGTGATGTGTCTTTTTTGTGCAAAACCTACTACTTCTTTGATTTGCTCCTGTGTGTAGTATCCTCCGTAACGCAGGGTGTCAAATTTATGATCTTTGTAACTTCCAATCATAGAGCCTTTTCTCCAAGCTCCGGTTTCGGTGAGTTTGGGGTATTTTTTGATTTCTATTCTCCATCCCTGATCATCGGTAAGGTGCCAGTGAAAGGTGTTCATTTTATAGGAAGCGAGGATATCTATGTATTTTTTGATGAATTCTACCGGAAAAAAGTGACGGCTTACATCCAGATGCATTCCTCTCCATCCAAACCCCGGACGGTCTTCTATTTTCACGCAGGGAATGCTGAGGGTTTCGCTTCCTTCTGTGGGGATTAACTGGATGAGTGTCTGAATCCCGTAAAAAACGCCTGCTTTGCTGCCTCCGGCAATCTGTACTCCGGCTGGGCTGACGTTCAGGCTGTAGGCTTCGGGGCCTAAAGAAGGATTAAGGGATAATTGTATTGCATTCTCTGTGGTTTTTTCTTTTTTCAGGTTTATTTTATAATACTGGTCAAGGTATCCGTTGAAGAGTCTCTGTTCACTCATCAGGCTGGTGTCAAGTACGGTAATTTTTGTCTGGGAGGTAAGGGAAAAGGTTCCCTGATTCTGAATGACTTTTTCCGGTTTGGGAATTAATGGCAGGGTCTGCCCCTTTGCTGTGGCGAAAGCTAAGACAAGAATTAGTATCCGGAATATTGATTTCATATTTTTCTCCTGATTATTTGTTCTTTTAAGGTTGCAATATTACACTTTTTGGCAATAGAAAAAAATGGATTTGTATTTTACGGGAAGAGGGTGGATTCTTTTTTAAACTAATTTCCCGGAATTCCGTTTATAATCTTTATCGGGGAATAAGTTCAGGAGGGTTCTCTCTGCTTTTTCCCTGCTTATACTGGTTAATTGATTATTAGTTTTATGAAGACATCTTTTATTATTGTTACGGATAACGCTAAAAGACATATTGAAAAACTTCGTCAGGACGGTGGCTACTCTGAGGAGCATGGGCTGAGGGTGAGTGTGGACGGTGGTGGCTGTTCCGGTCTTGTTTATAAGCTGGATTTTGACAGCTCGGCTCAACCGGGAGATCAGGTTTTTGAGGATAACGGGGTTCGCCTGATGGTGAATATGAAAAGTCTGTTGTACCTCGCCGGCACTGAACTGGATTTTACGGGCGGACTGAAAGGGGAAGGTTTCCATTTCAATAACCCGAATGCTTCCCGTACCTGCGCTTGCGGCGAAAGTTTTTCAGTGTAATAGTTTGGGAAGAAAAATTATCGCCCATACTATTCCGCAAAATATTACGGCAATTAAAACGGCACCGGCAGCGGTGTCTTTTGCTTTTTTAGCCAGTTCGTGGTATTCGGGAGATGCTAAATCGGTTAGATTTTCAATGGCGGTATTCATCGCTTCCATCGAAAGTACTAACCCCATACAACTCACTATCCAACACCACTCCCCTGCGCTGAGCTTCAGATAATATCCTAATCCTGTGATGATTACTATCGCCAGTAGATGAATCCGTGCATGCGCCTGCGTCCGGATCATGTAAATAATCCCTTCTATTGCATACCCAAAACTTCTGATTCTTTTGATTAAATATTCCATTTTATAAGATTCTTTGATTTTTTTTTCAGACAAATTTATTGGTTTTTTTTGCATAATTGGGAAAAAAGCATTTATTTTGCAACTCATTCCTGAAAAGGAAGGGCTCATAGCTCAGTCGGTTAGAGCACCTGACTCATAATCAGGTGGTCCCAGGTTCAAGCCCTGGTGGGCCCACAAAGGAGAAAAGCACTTGCAGAATTTTTGCAGGTGCTTTTTTTATTGATGGGATTTTGAGGTAATTAACAGGTATTTTTCAGGCTTATTAAGACTAATACCGCCCGTAAATGCTCATTCCGCCTCCAAAATATTGATGTTTTAAATGTTCATATACTAAGTTCGTTTTTAAATCAATATCATCTGTCTCATATTTTGGATAGGGTAATGATGTAAAAAGTGTGTCATTTACATATTTGTAAACCGCAGCCACTGTTTCAGTCTTTTCTGCCCATTGATTAACTCTTAACTTCTCTTTTTTCAATTCCTCCAGCAGATCAACTGCGATTTTCTTGATTTCATTTTTTTCTTTTTCCTCTAACTTTTTACCGTGTCTGAGAATATCAAAAATGGCTTTTTGCTCATCTGTCAGTCCTTCGCGTTTAGTATCGGCTTCTTCTGATGAATAGGAGTTTACGAGTTCTATCAGTTTTCTGAATGTTTCTTTAATTACGACCTCATCTTTGCCCCGGTTGTATTCTTCAATGATTTCCTGATAGCGTTTGTAATAGTCAACGGTTAATGGATTGCGTTCAACCATTCGTTTCAGTTGCTTTTCCACTTTGTCTTTGAGTGACTGAACGGCTGTATTTTTATTTTTTGTCTTTAAGAAGTATTGCTCCAACAACTCAAAATCCAGTCCGCTTAGGTCAATGATTTTTTCTTCATTGTGACCATTTTCTGTTACCATATTCTCAATGGATTCATCCACCACATTCTGAATTTTCCGCATAATGTCAGCTACATCTGCACTTTCAATATTGTCTTCAATGGCAGTGTAGATTACATCAATGGCATTCTTTCCCGGAGCGTATTGATTCAACACTTTGTCGGGTTGCAGGGCTTTGTATTTCTTAAAAACTTCTCTTGCCAGAATTTGAAATTTTCGTTTGGTTTCATCATTGGTATAAACAGCGTTTACTCCCTTTTCTATTGCAGCCAGTTTGTGCAAACCGTCTGCGATGATGAGTTCCTGCAAATCAAAATTCACTTCGTCTTGCAAAAATGTTTCGGTAGCCTCTAATGCTTCTTCCAATTGCTTGATGAGTTCTTCTTTTGGCTTTACGGGTGGTTCGGGTTTTTCGCCACTGCCTTCCTCACCGCCGGAACCGTAAATTGCCAAAGCGTCCAACAGGGCAGTGTAAGTTTCAATGTAGTCCACAATCAAACCATTGTTTTTTCCTTCACTGATTCTGTTGGCTCTTGCAATGGCTTGCATCAGGGTATGTGATTTTAAAGGCTTGTCTAAATACAAGGTGGAAAGGGTAGGGACATCAAAACCTGTAATCCACATGGCACACACAATCACAAAACGGAAAGGGTCATCTTCATCTTTAAACCTTGTTTCAAGGTCTTGAGTGTTCATTTTCTCCCTGTGTGGTTCAATATCTAAATCCCATTTCTGAAATTTCTTAATTTCGTTTTGCTCTGAACTCACCACCACACAAATCTCGGTTTCCTTTATCCATTGCAGTTCCCGGCTTTTTTCCAATTGTTCCTGGTCGCCATATTTTCCTTTGGAAACTTCTTTCTCCAATTGCTCCACATATTTTTTCCAATGGTCGGTAATCAGGTCATACATTTTCACCGCTGTAAGTTTATCCAGTGCGATAAACATTCCTTTGCCTTTGTAGCCCCGATTGCAGAAATGCCAAACGGCATCTTTGGCAATGGCTTCTAATCGTTTTTTAGCTGTAAGTACCGGATATTCCCGAGCAAAAAGCTGTTCAATCCTGCTGCGTTGGTCACTGTCTAAGTCTTCACTTTCGGCATCTATTACGGCTCTGATTTGCTCATTAATGACAGGATTTTTCAAACCTAAATATTCACCCCTGTTTTCGTAATACAACGGAACGGTTGCACCATCGTCCACACTTCGTTTAAAGTCGTAACGGGAAACATAATCTCCGAAAATCCGCTTGGTAATTTCATCGTCTTTGAAAAGCGGAGTACCTGTAAAACCGATAAATGAAGCGTTGGGCAAAGCGTTACGCAGGTTCATTGCTAAATTTCCCCCTTGTGTTCGGTGGGCTTCGTCCGAAATGACAATGATATTATCCCGTTTGGTAATTTCCTCTTCAAAGTTGAATTTATGAATGAGTGTAAACAAATAACGGTGTTCCGAACTGAGCAATTCTTTCAAATGCTTGCCGCTACTGGCTTTCAAGGAATCTCTTGAACCTGCTCTTACTTGCGGCACTGCACCAATACCACTAAATGTGCCATAAATCTGTGTATCTAATTCGTTGCGGTCGGTTACGATTAAGAAGGTATAACTACCTGTAAATTTATGATGGATTTTCTGGCAGAAGAAAACCATGGAGTAGGATTTTCCGCTTCCCTGTGTATGCCAAAACACACCGAGCTTTTGTTTTTCCTCTAAACTGATTTTCCCCAGTTTGTAGAGTTGCTCCTTATGCTGAATGTTTTCAATGGCTTTGTTTACACCGATAAACTGATGATTGCGGGCAATGAGTTTGACTACTTTTCCTAAAGAATTATCAAACAAAATGAAGTTTTCAAACAAATCCAAAAAGCGTTTCTTCTCGCAAACGCCTACAATTATTCTATCTAAGGCAACAATGCCTTCGTCTTCCTCTGTTATGCGTTTCCATTCGTGGAAGTGTTGGTACTTGCCTGTAATACTCCCAATACGGCTTTCAATGCCATTACTCAGCATTACAAAAGCGTTGTAGTAAAAGAGTTTTGGAGTGACGTCTTTGTAATCGGTGAAATTATCGTTGTAGGCGTTTTCTAATTTTCGGTGGGCGGCTTTCAGTTCAATGAACAAAAGCGGAATACCATTGACAAAGCCGATAATATCGGGTCTGCGTTCCCGATTACTTTTGCCCTGAATCCATAATTGTCGAACGGCTAAAAAATTATTGTTGACGGCATCCTCAAAATCAAAAACCTTTAGCGTTTTGTTTTTTACCTGTTCGCCTTTTTCATTGATAAAGTCAACGGGAATACCATTCCGGAGCAATTGGTGTTTCTCATAATTGATTTCATCCAATGATTTGGTTATGCTTTCTTCTATCAGTTTTTCGTAAGCCTGATTGTAGGCTTGTTCCGGTAAGTTGGGATTGAACTGTTTCAGCTTTTCGATGAATATCCTTTTTAGCACTACTTCTTTTTTATTGAGTCGCCCCAAAGTGCTGCCTTCCCCAAAGCTCTCTTTGTTGTAAGCAATAAGGGTATCCCAGCCCAGATTTTTGTAAAATAAATCAATGGCTGTTTTTTCGATTAAGTGGTCTTCGGAGTATTCCCAGGTCATCGGTCTGCAATTAGGTTAATAATGAGTTGAACTATCAATTCTTTTTCCTCGGGTTTGCTTTGAGCAACCAGCAAGGCAATGGCAGTGAGTCCATTGTCATTTATTTTCAATTCCCCTGATTTTTTAAAACGGTGTTTGTTTTTCTCTAAAAACCAGATAAACAAAAATGCTCCAATTCGTTTGTTCCCGTCATTGAACGAATGATTTTTAATGACAAAGTATAAAAGATTAGCTGCCTGTTCTTCAATACTCGGATAAAGGTATTGCCCGCCAAAGGTTTGAATGATGCTCTGTAGCGAGCTTTTAAATCCTTCATCTTTTTCCTTGCCGAATAAATCTGTGGCTTCATTTTTTGCCATCAATTGTTTTTTTAACTCATCAATGGCTGCCTTGGCTTCATCGTATTGAATCTCATAGGTTACATTCTCAGTTAAACTGCCTGACTGAAGGCTGTGGCTGTCGTATTGGTTTAGTAATACAAAGCTTTTGGTGTAGTTGGTCAGTATATCCAGCAATCCTTTGGCTTCAGTCAGATTCAAATTTTCGATTTTGCCCCCTTGCTCAATCAGTTGCACCATTTTGCCCAGTTCGGCTAATCGCTTTTTATTGATGGCGTAGCCCTGCACCAGATAATCTCTCAGGCGTTGGGTTGCCCATTGGCGAAATTGAATACCCCGGCCGGTATTTACCCGATAGCCCAATGATATAATAACATCCAGATTATAGTGCTCAATTTCTCTGGAAACCTGTCTTTTGCCTTCCTGCCGAACAGTTCGGAATTTCCGAACAGTTGCCATTTCATCCAATTCCCCGGTTTTAAAGATACTTTTGAGATGCTCGCTGATGTTGGCTTTGCTTGAGTTAAACAATGTTACCAATTGGGCTTGACTGAGCCAAAAATTTTCCCCTTCAAACTG
>JAIBAH010000010.1 GCA_019695295.1 Bacteroidia bacterium
TTTATCTCCGGTACTTCAATTTCAGGAACCTTCACATCAGGAACTTTTATCCCGGGTGTTTTAATTTCCGGGAGATTTACCTGGGGTTTAATAATACCGGTATTCTCAATGGGATTCTGAATATCCGGAAATTCCGGAGCGATTGTATTTTTGCCGAAAAGCCGGTTGAAAAAATTTGCAATTGATCTGAAAATAGAATTCATTATATTTACTGAATTAGAATAATTGGTAATGATTAGTCTTTTAAACAGCGGATGGTTGAACGGAAAGGATTGTTTTATGTTTCCGGTTTAATTCGCTCTGAAAACTTTATTTTCTGCAAAAATAGGATTTTTTTTGATTCTGATGTATATTCTATGGATTGTTTTTATCGAAAAAACATAAAAAGCAGGCGTTTTTTGGATTAAAAAATAAATTTAGCAGGAAATCAGCAAGTCACAGAGCGAGAACTCTCAATAGATTTCGTATATTTGCCCGTGAAAAACGGGTACTCCCGGAAAAAAACACGGACTTCTTAAAGGATAATATAGAAATAGCGGTTTTTAAAAATCAGGAATACAGAAAATTAATTTGGGGTCATCCAAACACAGATTCACCCCCAAAACCTAAACTTAACTTTTATTCTTCCGTAAGAAGACTTTCTGAATGAATTGTAAAGGATGAAATTATGAAAAATAATATAAAAGAGCAGGTTTTACACAATATTCTTACCAATCGTAAGGCATACCACGAATTCTTTATTGAAGATGAATATGTGGCAGGCATTGTGCTGACCGGAACGGAGGTGAAATCATTAAGAGACGGGAAAGTAAACTTTATGGACGCTTTCTGTTTTGAAGAAAACGGAGAAATTTTCGTGAAAAATATTCATATCAGTGAATACTCTCACGGGACTTACCTGAATCATGAGCCAAACCGATTGAGAAAACTTCTGCTGAACAAAAGGGAAATCCGGAAAATCCGGAAAAAACTCGACGAAAAAGGATTTACTCTTGTTCCTTTACAATTGTTTTTTAGCCATAAAAATCTCGTAAAACTTCATATCGGGCTGGCTAAAGGGAAAAAACTTTATGATAAAAGGGATGATGCTAAAGCCAAAGACGCAAAACGCGAAATAGACAGAAGCATGAAATCTTAACCCTAAGTTCCGGTATTATCCGGACTTTTTACTATCATCTTTAATGAAAAAAATCAAGACTGATTCCTTGTTTTCGGAGGAAGAGCAGCAACAGAACATTTCATTGTATCTATTGCGCAGGGAAATAGTGCTTTCAGGACAATTCAGGTTTATCCTTAATATTGTTCTGTTTTTTTTACTGACCTCTTTTTCTCAGTTTTCTTTTGCGCAAAGCAAGGGAAGCAGCAAAGTTCCCTTTCGCTTCTTTTTTACCCTGGAACACCAAACCATAAAAGGAAAATTAGGCGGATATCGTTTTCATACGGTAAAGCTCCGGAAATATCACCGGATTTCCGAAACAGATACTGTTGAAAATTTCGGTGGCAGGTGGGTAGTAAAAGGAATTATGAATGACAATCTGAAGCCTGTTCCCTTTCGGGTATCCGAAAGTGCTTATCCGGATAATCAAAGCATTAAAATCACCAATCCCAACAACTTCTTTAACCGCACTCATATTGAGCTCGAATTTCCGGACTCGGTTCAGTTTTTTGGGGCTGGTGAGCAGTTTTCCTATGTCCGTTTACCCGAAAATCTCAAAAAACCACTGCCTTTATGGATTGAAGAGCCGGGAATCGGAAGGGGAGATTTGCCGGTCAGTCTTTTGACACGTCCTGTGGGGGTGAGCGGGAATAAACACACTACCTGTTATGCTTTGCCGCTTTGGATTACCTCTGACTTTCAGACAATCTTTGTCAATCAGCCCAATAAACTGATTTATTATCAGATTTACAGAAAAAAAGGCAAAAAATATCTTCATCTCGTAGTCTCCGGCAATGAACTTCAGGTTCAGGTTCAAAAACACAAAGACGTAAAATCGCTGGTCAGAAATATCTCCTTTTTTAAGGGACATACCGGCATTCCGGATTTTGGATACAGTGGAGTTTTAGGGCTTCAGGGCGGACGCAAAAGAGTGGATTCCATTCTTTCCCTTACCCTGAATTCCGGAGTTGCAGTACAGTCTGTCTGGATTCAGGATTGGGTGGGTAAGAGAAAAGTGAGTTTTGGAAGCAGGCTTTGGTGGAACTGGCAGGCAAATGAGCAGGTTTATCCGGACTTTCCCCATTGGGTGGATTCCCTGCGCCAAAAAAATATACGGGTGCTTGGATACATCAATCCTTTTCTTGCCGATACCGGATTTTATACCACCGAGGCACTCCGGAATGGATATGTCCTGAAAAATTCCAAAGGAGAACATTACAAAATCAATGCCGGTGGGTTTGACGCTTATCTTGTGGATTTATTTCATCCGGAAGCAGCAGAATGGATGATAGAGATTATCCGTAAAGAAATGATAGACAAAGGTTTATCGGGGTGGATGGCTGACTTTGCCGAGTGGTTTCCTCCGGATGCCCTGACTCATAACTGTAAGGGAGGGTGCGCCGTTCTTCACAATATGTATGCAGCCGAATGGGCAAGAATCAACAAGGAGGCCGTAAAAAGAGCCGGAAAAGAAGATGATATTATCGTTTTTCACCGGTCAGGGTATTATCATTCCTCTATGAATACCACTCTTTTCTGGATGGGCGACCAAATGACAGACTGGGGCAAAAATGACGGATTCCCATCGGTTTTGAATGCCATCAATAGCAGCGCACTTTGTGGTATCCCCTTTATTCACTCTGATATCGGGGGCTATACCTCCGTGAAATACCCTTTGGTCCGTACCCTGAGAAGCCGGGAATTATTATACCGGTGGAGCGAACTTGCGGCTTTTACTCCTTTTTTCCGTACGCACGAAGGCCTTAATCCCGAACTCAATTTTCAGTATTATTCTGACCTGGAAGCCCTCGCTTTTTTTGCCCGCATGAGTCAGATTCACTATAGCCTGAAAGCCTATTTTCTTGCTTTGCAAAATGAGGCAATTCAGTACGGATTTCCGGTAAACCGTCCCTTGTGGATGGAGTTCCCAGATGATAAAGAAACCCTCAATGCCTTTCATCAGTTTATGCTCGGGAGTGAAATCATCATCATTCCGGTAATTTCCCCGAACAAAACTCAGGTGAAGGGATATCTTCCGGCAGGAACCTGGCAACACGCCTTTACCAAACAACAGTTCTCCGGCAATAAATGGTATATTTTTGAAGCACCTCAGGGTACTCCTGCTGTTTTTTTTAGAAAAAACGGGGAATGGGATGCTGAGTTATCAAAAATTTTTACTAATTTTGTGCAATAAATACTGATTAATATGAATAGAAAGATTATCATATTCATTCTCCTCACTTTTATTTTTACCCAGTATCCTTTTGCCCAAAGTGGTCAGAGAGTAGTGGTTATAGATGCCGGACACGGTGGAAAAGACCCCGGAACAATCGGAAAGTCCTCAAAAGAAAAAAATATAACGCTGAAAGTAGCCAAAAAAGTAGGGAGCTATATAACAGCAAACATGCCCGGAACGAAAGTGATTTATACCCGGACTACCGATGTGTTTATTCCCCTTGAAAAAAGAGCGGAGATAGCAAACCGGAATAAAGCCGACTTATTCATTTCTATTCACGGAAATTCCTCCAATTCAAAGAGCGTTTACGGTACTGAAATTTACCATTTCCCTCAGGCCTATACCTTAAAAACAGATTTGCAGGATGTAATGGAAGACAGCCTCGCCAAAAAAGAAAACCGGGTAGTAACGGGAGAAAAAAATTACCGGGAGAGATATCTTCAGCTTTACAAAATGACAAGGGCCAAAAACGGAAAGGATTATGAGCAAAGTGTCCGGCTTGCCAAAATCATGGATTATGAACTGAATAAAAAAGCAGGAAGGCGTTCAAGGGGAATAAGAAGTGCCAAATACCTTGTAATCGGCCTTACTGAAATGCCCGCAGTATTGATAGAAATCGGCTATCTTTCCAACCCCAATGAAGAAAGGTTTATGGCTTCAGAAGAAGGTCAGTCTCTGATTGCGTCCAGTATTTACAGAGGAGTCAAAACCTACCTGAACGGTAAAATCACAGAGCCTCTACTCGCTGAAGCAAAGCCACAATCTTCTGCAAAGGAGCCTACTTCCAGACCGGTTGCTTCTGCTGCAAAACCCGAAACAAAAGCTAAATCCGGAACAATGTCCGTTACTAAACCTGCTCCTGAGAAAACCGCACCTGCCGGAAAATATAAGGTACAGCTTGGAGTATTCAGTAAAAAAATCCCGGTTACGGAATCAAAGTGGAAACAGGTCAAAAATCTTAAAATTGAAAATGTAGATAATAAATATTACTACTTCGATTTTGGTTTTCCAACCAAAGAAGAAGCTGAAAAAGCCAAAAATATGCTTAGAAAAAACGGTTTCCCGGATGCTTTTGTTCTTCCTAAAACCTGATTTACCAGGAATGAAAATAAATTTTTTCCCGGACAACCTGTGTTTCTGTAACCCAATAAAACCATCAGTATGAAAGTAACCAATAAAACAATCGTCGTCACCGGAGGCGGAAATGGAATAGGCAGAGAACTTGTGTTACTGCTTTTATCGAAAGGGGCCAGAGTCGCGGCGCTGGACATTCGGGAGCCTTCTCTCAGAGAAACAGAGAAACTTGCCGGAGAAAACAGCCGGAATCTTTCCCTTCATGTACTGGATATTTCCGATTACAACGCTGTGCTCCGGGTATATGATGAGGTAATCAGCCGGTTCGGAAATGTTGACGGAGTCATTAATAATGCCGGGATTATTCAGCCTTTTGTCCGGATAAATGATTTGGGTTTTGAAGCGATTGAGAAGGTAATGACACTGAATTTTTATGGAACACTCTATATCATTAAAGTCTTTTTACCCCATCTGCTGAAACGCTCAGAGGCTCATATCATGAATATCTCAAGTATGGGAGGATTTCTTCCCGTACCCGGCCAAAGTGTTTACTGTGCCTCTAAAGCAGCGGTAAAATTGCTGACGGAAGTTCTGTATGCTGAGCTGATGAATACACAGGTAAAGGTGTCGGTTGTTTTTCCGGGGGCAATCGCAACGGAAATTACTCAGAACTCCGGTGTGGACAGACCAAAGGTACCCGCTGACAATCAGAAAACCGGTTTGAGTCCAATGTCGCCTGTAAAAGCTGCTGAAAAAATTCTGAAGGGAATGGAAAATAATGAAGTCCGGATTTATGTGGGAAATGACTCCCTGTTTTTGAATTTTCTGTACAGACTTGCTCCGGGCTTCGCTACAAGGTTTATCAGCAGGCAAATGAAATCACTGCTGCCGGATTAGGCGGAAAAATGTGGTCAGAAATTTTTAGCGTACTTTGATTGATGGAAAAGTCATATTTAAGGTAAAAAACTAAAGTAAAAGTGAAAAATATAAACCAAAATAAAAATGAGAAAACTTAAATTACAGATTCAGATGTCCGTAGATGGCTTCATCGCAGGGCCCAACGGAGAGATGGACTGGATGACCTGGAACTGGGACGATAAATTGAAGGAATACGTCGGGAAACTCACAGAAAATGTGGATTGTATTCTGTTGGGAAGAAAACTTGCCGAAGGATTTATTCCCCACTGGGCAGCAGTTGCGGAGGATGCGGAAGACCCCGAGCAAAATTCCGGGAAATTTTTTACAGAAACCCCTAAAGTTGTTTTTACGCAGTCTTCCGGAAATGAAAACTGGAAAAACACCGTTCTCGCAAAAAATAATCTTACAGAGGAAGTGATGTCCTTAAAAAAAGAAGCCGGCAAAGACCTTATCGTTTACGGAGGCGGAAAGTTTGTGAGTTCGCTCATTCAGCACAGGCTGATAGATGAATATCATTTTTTTGTGAATCCGGCAATCATTGGGAAAGGCATGCAGATTTTCAGCAAAGCAGAATCCTACCAAAGACTAAAACTCATTCAATCCACTGCATTTGAGTGTGGTATTGTCGTACTTCATTATGGTTTGAATCAGGAATAAAATAATAAGCTGAAAACAGATATGCGAAATCTCCAGCCCGAAATTATTTACCTTACCGAAAAAAAATTAGTGGGTAAATGTATGATAATGAGCCTGAAAGAATACAAAATTGCAGAACTTTGGCGTTCATTTATGCCGGAACGAAATAAAATTCCCCGTAAACTGAGCAATGTTGAACTTGTTTCGCTAAAAAACTATGAGGACATTTTGACGGGTAATCCTGAACAGAAATTTGAACAGTGGGCTTTGACGGAAGTGACTGATTTTGAGGGAATTCCTGATGGAATGTCTCCCTTTGTACTGAAAGGGGGGCTGTATGCCAGATTTGACTACAAAGGATTAAACACCCCTGATATTTTTATCTATATTTATGGAACCTGGCTACCCTCATCCGGTTATCTGCTGGATAACAGGCCTCACTTTGAGGTGTTGGGAGAAAAATACAAAAACGGAGACCCTGATTCCGAGGAGGAAATATGGATACCGTTAAAGCAACCTGAGGCTTAATAAGTCTTCGGGCTAAATTTGAAGGGGTTATTTATTATTTTTTAATAATTATTCAAAAAAAGGGATTAGTTGGTTTTAAGTAATTTTTCTCTGCAATCAGGAACCATTATGGTAAAAAAAACGTTTATAAATTTGGTGAATTGAAAAATATTATATATTTTTACCAAATTATTAAAAGATAATGAGTTATGGAAGCATCAAGAAAGATAATACTGATTATTTTTACGTTGTTCTCCGTCACAAATCTGATTGCACAGGAGGACGGATTGTATAAACGGGTAAAGGTATTTGGAAGCGACAGAGAACGTTCTTTGATGCAAAAATCGGGTGTGGATTTGGATCATCCCGGAGAAGAAACAGAAGATTTTACCACGGGTGAGTTTTCGGAATGGGAAATGGGTCAGATTGAAGACCTTGGACTGGAAACTGAAATCCTGATAGAAGACCTTGAGACGTATTATTCTGACCGGAATCATAATACCTGCACCTCTGAACTTTTGCAGTCGGTTCCTCCGGGATTCAATTATGGCTCAATGGGTGGTTTTTTGACTCTTTCAGAAACAGAAGCTGAGCTTGATTCCCTCTTTCTTCAATATCCTAATCTGATTACCCCCAAAGTAAGTTTAGGAAACAGCATAGAAAACCGTCCTATCTGGATGGTTAAAATTTCCGATAATCCTGAATCCGATGAAAATGAACCGGAAGTGCTATATGTCGGGCTTCATCATGCAAGAGAGCCGATTACGGTAACGGAGTTGATTTTCTTTATGCAGTATCTTCTGGCTAATTATGGCTCTGATCCTGCAATTACCTATATGCTTCAAAACAGAGAGTTATATTTCGTTCCGGTAATGAATCCGGATGGATATGTTTATAATGAAATCAACAATCCACAGGGCGGAGGAATGTGGAGAAAAAACAGAAGAGCCAATGCAGACGGAACCTTTGGAGTGGATCTGAACCGGAATTATGGCTTTCAGTGGGGCTTTGATGACATTGGTAGTACGCCTGACCCTGCTTCAGACCGTTACAGAGGCACAGCAGCATTCTCTGAACCTGAGACTCAGGCAATAAGGGATTTCTGCCTTAGCCGGAATTTTAAAACCGCACTCAATGCACACGGATACGGGAATCTGCTCCTTCATCCCTGGGGCTTTCAGGGAAATACTCCCTGTCCGGATGATTTGCTCTATCAGTTGAGAGGGGCATACATGACAAGCGAGAATTATTATACCTATGGTCAGGGACCAATTATTCTGTATGGGGTAAACGGTGACTCCAACGACTGGATGTACGGAGAGCAAAGTGCAAAGAATAAAATCATGACGGTAACCCCTGAAACCGGTACTCCGGATGATGGATTCTGGCCTGAATTGAACCGGATTGTCCCGTTATGTGAGGAAATGCTCCCGGTTTTAATGGATAATGCATGGTTTGCCGGGGAGTTTCTTATTTCCAATCCCTCCAATGGATTTACGACCAGTAACCTGAGTTTTCAGTTTCCGGTTCATAGTGTTAATTACGGCCCTGAAACCGCAAATAATGTGACCCTGCAATTTATCAGCAATAATCCTTATTTTCTGTATTCAGGGACTACTGCTGTCAATAATCTCCTTTCAGGGGCTTCACAGACCTATTATCTTTCTCTTACACTGGCACAGACTACCCCTCAGGATGAGGTTATTGAAGGAGTAATAAGAACTACTTTTTCCGATGGATACTATATTGACAGCGTTGCAAGTTTTGTTTACAGCGGGAATACTACGAGTATTAATAAAGCTCAGTTTTTCTCTGATACCTATTTGTATCCCAACCCCAATAGCGGAAAATGTTCGGTAAAACTCGACGGAGACCTGACTGCTGATATGTATCTTGAAATCAGAAATATTCAGAACGATATCATCAAAAAAATACCGGTTTTGTCAAAAAATATAGACCTGAGTCCGATTCAGCCCGGAATGTATTTTTATTGCTTCAGGGATCAGAAACACACCGGACAAATTCAGAAGATGTGGGTGGAGGAGTAGCTTATCCGTTAAGCATTTCGCTTAACGGAACACTACAAAATCCATAATCACAAAAAACGCAAATGTCACTGACGCAATTCCGTTGGTAGTAAAAAAAGCAAGATTTACTTTTGATAAATCGTGGGGTTTCACGAGTAAATGCTGATAGATGAGCATGGAGACAAAAAAGCCTGCCCCTATCCATTGAATCCAGCCTGCGCCAATCATCCACGTAAAAGCCATAATACAGAGAGCCGCAGCGAAATGAAGAAATTCTGAAAAACGAAGGGCTTTTTCTCTGCCTAAATATACCGGAATACTGTTCAGATTCTGACTCTTGTCAAAGTCCACATCCTGAAGCGCATAGATAATATCAAACCCCCCGGTCCAGCACAATACCCCAAAACCCAGAATCACCACAGGCAACGCATTTGCAACTCCACCTGTCACTGCAAAATAAGCGCCTACCGGTGCAAGGGACAATCCAAGTCCCAGCACTAAATGACACAATGCGGTAAAGCGTTTGGTGTAGGAGTAGCCAAGCACTACAATTAAAGCCACAGGAGAAAGAGCAAAGCAAAGAGGGTTAATAAACCAGGTCGTAGCGATAAATAAAATACAGTTCACAATCACAAAAATCAGCGCATTCGAAGGCGTAATTACCCCCGAAGGAATCTCTCTGATTTTAGTCCTTTCATTTTGAAGGTCAATATTCCGGTCAATGTACCGGTTGAATCCCATCGCTGCACTTCTGGCAAATACCATACACAGTGCCACCTTTATGATTAAATCCCATCGCTCCCATGAGAAAGCCTTTATCTGAAAGCCCCACAATAATCCAATGATTGCGAAAGGCATGGCAAATAAAGTATGAGAAAATTTTATCATGGATAAATAATTCTTCATAAAATTATCGTAATTTTGAGTTTTTAATAAAAAATGCAAAAATATCAAATTCATCTTAACAACATTCATGCTATATGGAAAGTTTAACCGATTTGGAATTAAAAGACCTTGAAATCTATCTCCTCAAAAAAATAGATGCTGAAAATGAAATCATCATATCCGATGCGGAGGCCGCCTTTACTCAGTTTCGCGCTCTGCTAAAGATTAAAATCAAAGATATGCTTTCCTTTGATTTAGAGGGACTTATGCAAATTCTTTACCGGCTTGATGTCCCCGAAGACGAAACCCGGCACGCATTTGAGGCACACAGCGTGGAACTTATTGCTGAAAAAATAACAGAAAGTATTATTCTGCGGGAAGTGAAAAAGTATAAGTTAAAAAGAGAAATGGGGCTATAGTTTAATCCGGGTAGGGTAGGGGAGAGAAAAGGCCTTTCTTTATTCTTTGGAAATAATCTCAGGAAAATTCTGTAATTTTGCCCGAAAATATTGTGAATCATGGCAAAACAAAAGCCCAAAGTATTAATGCTTGGCTGGGAATTTCCTCCCTATATGACCGGCGGGTTGGGGGTAGCTTGTCAGGGGATAGTGAATTCACTTTCTCCCTATGTAAATATAAGCCTTTTTGTACCCAAATCGCCGGCTAATCTTCCCAAATATCCCTTCACCCTGACGGGAATGAATCATGCCGTAAATCCCGAAACGGCGGTGGAAGAAACGCCTTTTGACAAACAGAGTATTGATGTCATTCTTCAGCCTTATCAGAATGATTTTGAGCTGGATAATCCGGATAAACAATCGTTTGTACAGGAATTGCCTGCTTTGACTCATTTTGCAAAAACCGACCTTTACGAGGGGGATTTATTTTCAAAAGTAAAAGATTTTGCCAGATACAGTCTTGCCCTGATTGCTGACAAACCGTTTGATTTGATTCACGCTCATGACTGGATGACCTTTCCGGCAGCGATAGCTATCCGTAACCGGACTCATAAACCGCTGGTTTTGCATATTCACTCTACCGAATATGACAGAAAAGGCAAAGACAGTAAGGGCTGGGTATATCAGCTCGAAAAAACGGCTATGATGGAGGCAGATTGCATTATTACTGTAAGCCATTATACTTCCAGAATCCTCAGAGAGCATTACGATATTCCGGCAAATAAAATAATTCCTGTACATAATGCCTCTGAGATAAAAGTCGTCAACAGGGAAGAGAAACAGTTTTCTGAGAAACTCGTGACTTTTACGGGCAGGGTAACCGCTCAGAAAAATCCGAAGGGCTTTTTGGATATTGCTTGTAAAGTGCTGGAAGAATACGATAATGTGCGTTTTGTAATAGCAGGAAACGGAGATGAACTTCCCTGGCTGATTCAGGAAGTAGCCAATAAAGAGTTAAGTCATAAGTTTCATTTTATGGGGTTTACAGAGCACTCACAGATAGAAAAACTCCTTTCCGTAACGGATGTTTTTGTCATGCCTTCGGTGTCCGACCCATTTGGAATCGCAGCACTGGAGGCAGCAAGATACGGAATTCCGGTACTTTTATCCAGAACCTGCGGTGTGCTGGAAGTATTAAAAGGCGCATTTACGGCGGATTACAGGGATACAACCCTTTTTGCTGAATACCTCGTTACTTTATTGAATGCGCCTGAACTTGCCAGATCCACCGGAGATAAAATCAGTGCTTCAGCAGAGAATCAGACCTGGTCCAGGGCGGCAGATGCTATTCTGGAAGTGTACCAAATGCTGCTTGAGGCAGAAGAGAAGCATAATATATCAATAATCCATACAGAAGATTTTCTTTAATCAGGATGAAGCAATTTATAACAAGTATCGTTTTTATATTATGGCTTTGCAATTCAGGTGTTGCTCAGCCCCCTTTTGCCGGATTTGATGACTATATTGAAAAGGGAATGAAAGACTGGAAAATACCGGGAATGTCCGTGGCGGTTGTCAAAAATCATCAGATAATCTATGCGAAAGGGTATGGAGTAAAGGAAACCGGGAAGCCGGAAAAGGTGGATTCGGAAACGATTTTTGCTATTGGTTCCAATACGAAAGCATTTACAGCCGCCGCCCTTGCCAATCTGGAATATGACAGAAAACTGAAACTTAACGATAAAATTCAAGCATACTTCAGTGCCTTTCAGATGGAAGATACTTTTGACGCCCGGCAAATTACCCTGAGGGACTTACTGTGCCACAGGATTGGGTTGAGTACATGGGAAGGCGATTTTACTCACTGGGGTTCAAAATATTCAAAGGAAGAACTCATCAGTAAAATGCGTTACCTTCCCAAAGCGCATGATATCCGTACTTCATTTGGGTATTGTAATGTAGCGTATATGCTTGCAGGAGAAGTAATTCCTAAGGTTACAAAGGGAGTTACCTGGGAAAAATATATTCAGGATAAATTTTTTGTACCGCTGGATATGTCAAGGAGCTGCACCAGTACGAACGAACTGTCAGCCCTGGGAAATGTAGCCACCCCTCATACGATGTGGAGAAAGAGCCTTATTACTTTACCCTGGAGGAATATAGATAATCTGGCAGCCTGTGGTTCTATTAATTCTACGGCGACGGATATGGCCCGGTGGCTCATTATGCAGATGGATAGCGGAAGATACGAGGGGAGACAGGTTTTGCCATGGATTGTCGTCAGAAATTCCCATATTCCTCAGATTCCCATTAATGTGGTCCCTTATTTCAATAAGAATTTCCCGGATTCTCACTTTCTTGGATATGGATTGGGATGGTTTGTGAGAGATTATCACGGAAAAATGCTGGTATTTCATTCCGGTGCTGTAGATGGAATGGTTTCTATGACTGTTTTTTTACCGGAAGAGCAAACCGGAATCGTCATTCTGACCAATAGTGATGCCCATAATTTTATTTCAGCCCTGATGTATCAGTTTGCGGATAATGCCGTAAAGGCTCCTTATAAAAACTGGGAGGAAACCTTTCTGGAGCAGCATTTCGAGGAAGAAAAAGAAAAAAATGAAATAGAAGACAGCCGGAACCCCGATAATAAACCCAGTATGGAACTGCGTCAGTATGCCGGGCATTATTTTCATTCCCATTACGGACAGATTACCCTTCGTTTTTCCGGCAATACCCTTACTGCTTATCCTTCAGCTCATCCTGGTATTACGGGGACACTCATTCCCTGGGACGGAGATAAGTTTATTTGTGAATGGACAGATAAAATGTGGGACAGAAGCACCATGAATTTTACGGTGGAAAACAGACAGATTATTGATTTTTCGATGGAGACCCGCCCGGATTTACTGGACCCTACTACTTATATTTTCGAAAAAATAAAAGAATAGTGTTCGGAGCGATAATAAAAAATATATGAGTTTCGGTTAAATCCGAATCCCTCTTCCGTATTTTTCAGCCAGCGACGGAAAAGGATAAATGGTAAAAAAGTTTGAAGATTTTTTCTAAGGCTGGAAGTCACAACCTTCAGCTGTTCCATTAAATTACACTTTGCAAACCTTAACAGAAAATAAAACGGACAATCAGGTTTATTGGATAAAAATTGTCCAAAGACTCTGTTTGGGTCAGGCATTTTAATACAGGAGAATCTGACAGCAGTAAATCTTATAAAAATCAAAAAGGATTAAGTAAAATTTACTTAATCCTTTTCTAAGACAAACGAAAAATTTAAAAAATATACTTAAGACATTAATTTTACAATATAAAGCAAAAGAATGGGTTTTATAAACATTTCATTGGTCGGGGTGAAATCAGGAATTACCATCTTTCGTTGCGACCGCCACCACCGCCACCGCGATTGTTGCTGTATCCGCCGCCACCGCCACTACGGTTGTTGCTATATCCACCACCACCACTGTTGTTATTTCTGAAGTTGCTTCTTCTTTCTCCACCTTCTTTCTTCTCTTCAGCTTGATTAACTACAATACTTCTTCCATCTACTTCAGCACCGTTAAGTTCTTCAATTGCTTTGGTAGCGCTTGCGTCGTCTGGCATTTCAATAAAGCCAAAACCTTTGCTTCTTCCTGAAAATTTGTCATTAATGATTTTCACTGAAGATACTTCACCATATTCTTCAAAAAATGCCCTAAGTTCTGACTCTGATAAACTGTAAGGCAAACTTCCAACAAAAATGTTCATAAAACTAAAAATAAAATAATAAATAATAAAAATAATATTACAAAGGTATGTAATTAATTTATTAAAACCTAATTATTTTTCATTTTTTTTAAAAAAACTTTAAAAAAGGAATATTTTACGGATTAAACGGGTTTATAAAAACAAAAAATGCCCCCTGACGAGAGCATTTAATGTTTTATGTTTTCTCCTGAAAGGAAGGTTACTTCTTCAGTAAATCGCGGATTTCGGTAAGCAATACTTCCTGAGCGGGAGGAGCAGCCGGAGCTTCTTCTTTTGCTTTTTTCATTTTATTGATTCCTTTGATAATCATAAACATTACAAATGCAATGATAATAAAGTTAATGATGGCACTTACAAAATCTCCGTATAAAATCGCAGACTCAGGAGAAACTACTTTCTCGCCTTCCATAACCGCTTGTTTTAAAATCACTTTTGCGTCTTTTAAGTTGCCTACCTGGAAAATAGTTCCGATGATTGGCATAAACATACCGTCAATAAAGGATTTAGTAACTGTACCAAATGCAGCACCCATTACAACCCCCACTGCCATGTCAATCAAATTGCCTTTCATGGCGAATTCCTTAAACTCTTGTAACATACCCATAGTTTCTTCGTAATTAAATGATTAATGTGAAATTTTAATATTAGACTACGAAAACCGGAACAGGTCACAGATTTTATTTTTTATTTATCTAAAAAAACAAAAGTTAAATAAAACGATATCAGGATTATTTTCCGGAAGAGGTTGCCGTAGTTGTCATGGTGATAAGGTATTTCAGGATTTTGTCAGATGACTGAGGCGTAACGATTTCCTTTCCGGCTTTTTTATTTGCTTTTTTTGACATAATGGGTACAAGGGTATTCCACTTTTCTTCTGTATATGCAGTTGGGTTTTTTAATGCGTGGCAAGAGCCGCAATGCTGTGCGTATAATGTACGGCCCTCTTTTACATCGGACAGGGTGTAATCAGGATGTACTGCAACTACTTTTTCAATATTTTCCTGGCGTGGCATTGCCAGTTTTGGGCTGCATGCTGACAGTAGCCCAGCAAAAATAATAATAATACCTTTTTTCATGATGATTAAAAATCGTTTAAATGTATAAAATTAAGATGAAGAAATAATAATCGTTCATTTGATTTTTTTTGAAAAAGTACTGTAAAACTAAGACTGACTCAATCAGTAGCGGATAGCTTTTTACGGTTAGAAGTAATTTTTCCTGACAAAGATATGCTTATATTTTATTATATTTGCACAATAAACAGTAATAACCTGATAAAACCATGAAAAATAGTGTATTTCTCTGCTTTTTGTTTGTTTGTTGGTCTGCAAATTTATCGGCACAAACGCAGGAAGTAAAGACAAAATCCAATCTTATTCTTTCGGTAAGAACAAACGATGATAATCATTGTCATAAGGTAGTGAAGGATTGGGAACTTTTTGCTGAAGGATATGATACCCTTCAGCAAGTGGTATTCTGGAAAGAAGTAGTAAATCTGGACCCGGAATATTATATTATCTACTCGCTCGAGAGCAGGGAAATTCTGGGGTATGCCGAAACCAAAGAATGGAACCGGAAGTCACCGGCTGCGAAAAAGGCTTTTATAGAGGAAAGAAGGATTGAACTTGGGGTGCCCAAAGGAAATACGATTGTTACGGCTCAGGGCAGACAGGATTTTTATCTATTTCAGGAAACAATCCCCAATATCAGTAAGGCCGTAGATATTTTCAATAAAAATCATACTGACCCCTGGTATGCGCAGGCAATTTTGCTCATTGAAAGTCCGGGAGCAAAGGTCAAAACCTCTTATGCCGGTGCAAGAGGATCTTTTCAGATTATGCCGGATGTAGGCCGTGAAATGGGACTGATTGTGAGCGAAACGGTGGACGAACGCACCAATTTCACCAAATCGGCTCAGGCTGCGGCTAAACTTATCCGTCAGAATTGCGTGCCTCAGGCCAAAGCTATGCTGAAAAGAAGAGGCATTGCTTTTCATGAAACCGATTTATGGTTTCGGTTGCTGGTAATGCATTGCTATCATGCCGGAGCGGGAAATGTAAACTCTGCTCTTTCAGCGATAAATGCCAAAAGCGGCGGACAGGCTTTAATTACCAGACTCTGGAAAACGACCTCAGGCGGATTTGGGAATGAATCTCAGAACTATTCTCAGATTGCGCTCGCTGCTATTCTGGAACTCACCAATATCGTAGATAGTCAGGGGGATATTATTTGTAGTCAGTCCGAAGAATCATGGGAATGACCGAATCCGTTTTATTGTAATCAGAACTAACTATACATATTATATTATATGCATATTCCGCCCCTTGCCGAACGGATGCGTCCTCAAAAAACCGAAGATATTTTCGGGCAGGAGCATTTGCTCAGGGAAAACAGTGCTTTTCTTCAGATGCTGAACCGAAAGCAGATTCCTTCCATGATTTTCTGGGGACCGCCCGGAGTAGGCAAAACTACGCTCGCTCAGGTCATAGCCAATACGGTAGAGCGGCCTTTCAGGGCTATCAGCGCAATTCAGTCCGGGGTGAAAGAAATCCGGGAAGTGATAGCTTTTGCAGAGATTAATCCCGGCTGTATTTTATTCATTGATGAGATTCACCGTTTTAATAAAGCCCAGCAGGATGCATTACTCGGAGCTGTGGAGAAAGGAATCATTACCTTAATCGGAGCTACTACTGAAAATCCTTCTTTTGAAGTGATATCGGCTTTGCTGTCCCGGTGTCAGGTTTATATTCTGGAAGCCCTTACGGAAGAAAATATCCGGGGTATTCTGGAAAAAGCAATCAAAGAAGATACTTTTCTCAAAGAAAAAAAAATTCAGCTTCAGGAAACCGAAGCGATTTATACCCTGAGCGGTGGAGACGCCAGAAAAAGCCTTACCTTACTGGAGATTTTTCTCCTGACTCAGCCCGGGGACAAAAAGGATATTATCGTTACGGATGAAGGGGTGCAAAAAGCCGCTCAGACACACATCGCATTGTATGACAAATCCGGAGAGCAGCATTATGATATTATTTCTGCATTTATAAAATCGGTGAGAGGGGGAGACCCTGACGCTGCGGTTTACTGGCTCGCAAGGATGCTTGACGGAGGAGAGGATGTTAAGTTTATTGCAAGAAGGATGATTATTCTGGCTTCGGAAGATATCGGGAATGCCAATCCCAATGCTTTGCTGCTTGCGAATGCCTGTTTTCAGTCGGTGCATGTAATCGGAATGCCTGAGGCAAGGATTATTTTATCCCAGACTGCCACTTATCTTGCCACAAGTGAAAAGAGCAATGCTTCTTATGCTGCTATCAATGATGCAATGGATTATGTAAGCAAAAGCCCGCCTTTACCGGTTCCGTTACATTTACGGAATGCACCTACTAAGTTGATGAAAAAGTTAGATTACGGGAAAACCTACAAGTATTCTCACGATTATGCGGATAATGAAGGGAATCAGGAGTATCTGCCTGAAGCCATACGCGGCAAACGATTCTATAATCCGAAAGAAATAGGGAATGAGAAAAAAATCCGGATGTTTATGATTGAAAAATGGGGGAGAAAATAATCTCACCCCCATTAATTTTCTCTATAATCCGAGTAATTCCTTTACGTCCACCAAAGCTGTTGCTTTTCGGGGAGTAGCCTCCATGACAAATTCATAAGCTGGCTCCGACAATCTCCGGATAGAATCAAAAGGAATGTTTTTGTACCGGTTACCGCTGTAAAAACCAATGCTCTGATCGGGTAATACGCTGAGTATTCGTCCTTTTCTTCCCGGCAGTAATGCTACACTTTCCCAGTCTGTTTTCGGGAGTTTGATGACTGAACGGTTATCTTCCGGTATATAATATACAACACCAGGCTGAAATCCGTTTTTCATATTTTGCGGGAAAGAAAAACTGGCTTTGGCAATCAGTGCGCCTTCTTCCTTCAGGATTTTGTCAAAATTATGGATGCCCATCTGAAATACTTCCAGACTTCTCAGTATTTTTGCTTCATTCTGAATTCTCAGTTCCTCATTGAGGATATTTGCCATTGCTTCTTCATAGTTGTTTTTCCAGAACTCAGCAGGATATACAAAAAGACTTTTTAAGGGCATTACCGCTTCTGCATATACATCGAACAATCTCTCTCCTGAATTGATTACCAAATGATACACTCCCCTTTCCTGAGTTGGGATTACTTTGACCCCACTATTTTCAACTGAGGCCCAATCAGGAAAACGGACCCCTTCATGATACTTCCAAAGCATCATAGACGCAGGGTACTGATTCCCGCCAAATTCTACCATATCTCCACTCCACACATCATACCACTGAAATCCATAGGCTTTTGCTTTGGCTTCTACCGCACCATTTTTCCGGTTTTTATTGATTTCGGTCCAGTCGTCCTGAAACATCACATCTAAAAGAGAAAGGTAATTCATTATGAAAAATTCTTCTCCCAGGGGGATATTAATCATTTCTTCCGAGATATCGGCCTTTACCTTCCGGATTTGAAGCAGTTCAGGGTCAGAAAGGATTTTGCTTTTACCGGTTTTTATCCAGCCCTCCCGATTCTCAGCAAAATAATACGCGTCATAACCATTTCCCCGGGTTTGAGAAGCCATTGTAACGTTTAGTTTTTTTCCTTTACTAAGTGTGAGTTCTCCCTCCTGATTTTCTGCCCTGATATCAAACATGCCCGCCGTAGAGAGATGCCGGATTTTATCCCCCAGTTTTATTTCCATGGGAATTCCGGATACAAAAATATCTGCAGCGTCATGAAACTCCCTGTATTTCAGGGTCAGGAGGTTGTTTATGGTTTTTCCGTTTTTATCCATAAAAGCATAAGCAGGAATATCAATGGTAGTTCCGGAGGGTAAACGAAGGTGATGAGCCTTGTTGCCTTTAATCCGGAAGGAGCGGTACTTTATGTCCAGCCCGGAAACCGGAGGATGAATTTCAGCAATACTTTCTCCTATAAATATTGTATCAGGAACTATCCGACTGGTATCGGGAACGGTGTTAGTTCGGGCTATAGCCGGCGGTTGATTGTTTTCCCTGTCAGAAAAATAATAGATAATTCCTGTAGCAGAAAACAATACAATCATGGAAATCAATATGAAAACGGGTCTTTTCATGGAATGATTGAATTAAAAGTAAAATTTATATTAAAAAAGTGCTTATTGTTTGGGGCTTTTATCTCGCATTCAGATAAAAGTCAAGGGCTACCTCAGCATATATATACTGAAAGGTCTCAGGAACTTTATTCCCATAGGGATAAGAAGCGATTTCCATTTGTTTTACGATTGCTTTGGAAGACTTCTGCCATCCGGTATTATATACAGTAGCATAAAATTTTACCTTTTCTTCGGTCGTAAAATCTTCGGTCTCGGGGTATTTTTCCCTTACAATTTCCATAAAACAGGCGAGATATACCCATTGCATTTTCAAGGACTTTAGATTTTCCAGTCTTTCTTTGCGTTGTTCAGTTGTTTTTCCTTCAGGGATTAACGCGCTGTATTTTTGAGAAAGAAAAGAATTTTTCGATATTTCCATTTCTATATTTTCTGCAAATGAAGGTTTCATCTGACAATATCCGATGGAAAAATCTGCGGCCTCTGTTCCGTACTGACTATAAGCCAGTTCGAGGGCTTCGGTTTCGAAAAAATCTCTGAAGCTGGAATAACGTATCCATTCCGGAAAAACGACAGCGGTCATCAATGCATTGTCTGTCTGATAAACATCAGCCCATGATTTACACTCCGTTTTGTGTGTCTGATAGAAATCAAGTGCCTGACTATATTCCTCCCCGAAAATGGAGGCATACTGAGGAGGCGGAGTCATTGTAAAAAGACATAAAAAAACTAACAGATTCATGGCGTTTCTTTTCCTGTATAATGTAGCTCATCCGGAAAAGATACAGGCTTTTTCAAGGTTTCTTCAAAAAAAATCCCCTGCAAAATACGCTGAGATTGCAGGGGAGAAGATATTATCGATTTTGATTTAAAATTCAATTGTTTTGGCGGCTCTCGGGAATCCGATTACGTCCCGTATATTTCCCATTCCTGTAACGAAAAGCATCAAACGCTCAAATCCTAAACCGAATCCGCTGTGAGGAGCACTTCCAAAACGGCGAAGGTCTAAGTACCAGCTCATTTCATGCGCAGGGATGTGCATTTCATCCATCCGTTTCATTAATTTTTCGGTGCTGTCTTCCCTTTGAGAACCTCCAATGATTTCTCCGATTCCGGGAAACAACACGTCCATTGCTGCCACGGTTTTGCCGTCGGGATTTAATTTCATATAAAAAGCCTTGATGTCTTTGGGATAATCCCCAACGATTACGGGTTTTTTAAAATGTTTTTCCACTAAGAAGCGTTCGTGTTCAGATTGTAAATCCTTGCCCCATTCAACTTCATACTGGAATTTTTTCTCTTTATATTGTTTAGAATTCTGGAGAATCTGAATGGCTTCTGTATAGGAAATTCTTGCAAAATCATTTTCGGTACAAAACCGGAGGGTTTCAATAAGTCCCATTGCCCGCCGGTCATTCTGAGGCTTTTGTTTTTCTTCTTCTGCCAGTCTTTTATCCAGGAAGTCAATGTCATCCGCACAATTTTCCAAAGCATACCGAACGAGATATTTCAGAAAATCCTCAGCGAGGTTTTTGTTGTCCTCAATTTCATTGAAAGCTACTTCCGGCTCAATCATCCAGAATTCAGCGAGGTGACGGGTTGTGTTGGAGTTTTCGGCACGGAAAGTAGGTCCGAAAGTATATACTTTACCCAAAGCAAGTGCTGCAATCTCTCCCTGAAGCTGACCGGAAACGGTAAGATTCGTCTCTTTTCCGAAAAAATCCTGGGAAAAATCCACTTTCCCTTCTTCTGTACGGGGCGGATTATCAAGGTTAAGGGTAGTTACGCGGAACATTTCTCCTGCGCCTTCGGCGTCGCTGCCGGTAATGATAGGCGAATGAATATAAAAATACCCTCTTTCATGAAAATACTGATGAATAGCAAAAGCCATTGCATGTCTCACCCTGAAAATCGCACTGAAAGTATTGGTTCTCATCCGGAGGTGTCCGTGTGAACGCAGAAATTCAAGCGAGTGTTTTTTGGGTTGAATAGGATAGGCTTCCGGGTCGGCTTCGCCCAGGATAATGATTTCAGTGGCTTTTACTTCCACTGATTGTCCTGCGCCGGTAGAGGGAACCAAAGTGCCTTTTACAGAAAGACAAGCACCTGTTTTTATTTTATTGAGAATTTCTTCGGGAGTATTCTGGAAATCTACTACAACCTGTACATTCAGAATTGTAGAGCCGTCATTGAGTGCGATAAACTGAGTATTTCTAAAAGTCCTTACCCATCCTTTGACCAAAACGTCCTGAGAGAGGGCCTCTGTTTTTAACAAATGTTTAATTTCTGTACGCTGCATTTAAATTATTTAGATTAAAAAAAGAAACATTCTGAGTTTCTTAATACATATTTTTATTCTTTTTTATTCGTCCACAATAATGAATAAATCTTCGTTATTGCGTTTCAGCCAGTATTTTTCTCTGGCATATTTTTCCAGTTCCGAAGGGTCGGTGGTTAGTTTTTCGATTTCATAATCCGTGTCTTCAGCACCCTGAATATAAAATTGTTTATCGGCTTTGAGTCTTTCAATGGTTTTACTCATTTTAATCTGAGAGAGAATGCTGTATTTATCCAGAAAAGCAAGCCAGAAAAAAGCAATGAGAATTACGAGAATATATTTATTCTTCAGAAAACGCAATACGGGATTACGCTGTATGTATTGTTGAAATTTGTTCATACACTCGATTTTGGGTGCAAATATATAAAAAACACATGAAATTTCATTAACTTCTGAGTATAAATCAGGAAAATCCTTAATTTTGTACAATTCTTATTCATTTTGTAATCAATTTAATCAATTTAAAAAAATTGAATATTCAAATTATACTCCCAACAGAAGACATAGAAAATAAAATAAATGCTGTATTAAAACCGGTATTGTATCAGGGTAATGTCGCTGAATATGAAGACGTAAGGGTTGTAGTTGTAAAAAGAAGTAACTTCAGAGTACTCGTAGAGTCGGATTCTGTGCTGATTATTGCGCCTATCAGGGCGGAGTTGTTTATTGGTAAAAAAGCGTTTCTTTCCTGGATTCCCGGACTTACAAAAACGATAGAAGAAATTGATGTAGATATAAAGGTTACTTTTGAAATCAAACCGGAAATTACTCCTCACTGGATTTTGCATACTGCGGTAAAAGGCACATTTTTCTGGGATAAAGAGCCTGTTTTTAATATTGCCGGTATTCCGTTGCCTATAAAGAGTATTCTGGAAATTGTGCTGGAGTCTCAGATTAAATCAATCAAAAAAAACATTGAGCGGTTTTTGAAAGAGGAGATTGAAATAAAAAAGTATGTAACGCTTGCCTGGGACATCATGCAGGAGCCGTTGGAAATTTCAGAGGAATATTCCCTGAACCTGTATTTTCAGCCGGGTGCCAATCCTGTGTATGCTACGCCAATAAGATGTGGTCAGGGCCGGATCTATACAACCGTTTCTGTCCCGCTTTTCCCTGAGGGAGTGATTGGTTTTCCGCCTGTCCATGAGCCGTTTATGGCTTTGCCTGATTTTACCCCTGTGTCACAGCTGAATGCAAAAGAAGATATTTTGCTTTCCGGTTTAATCAGTTACCGGTTTGTCGAAAAGTTTCTGAAAGATAAGATTATTGAGCAGGATAGCATTATCCGGAAGATTCATATTCTTGATGTTGTAATCTATGCAGATGAAAATGGATTGCTGCATTTCAGTAGTCATCAGGATGTATGGATTCAATGGGGTTTTCTGAAAATGAATATTCCTTTTACCGGAAAGGCTACTTTGGATATTCACCCTGACGAAAAACAACTCATCCGGTTTACCCCTTTTATGATTGAACTGGTAGAATCGCCTCCTTTGGTAAAGTTTGTGTTTAATCTTGTAAAAGATAATATCCGTAAACTGATGATTACTCAGCTGCAAAAAATGGCAAATGAATACTGGATTAGTTTACAAAACCTGTTAAAATCCAAACTTACTGCCTTACATATAGGACAACACGTAATTCTGAAAGCAGAGATTTTTCGGTTTGATTTAATGGAGGTGCAGGTTTTGGATGAAAGCCTGAAAGCCATTGTGAAGGGAAATGCTTCTGCCAAGATTGAGATTGGGAATTTTTGAGGAATTGGGGAGGGATATAAAAAAAGCAGCCGGAATTTTCTGCCGGCTGCTTTCAAATTTTATTCTTGCAAATATCCCCTACCGCATCAGCGTAACGTTTCCGTTATATACCTTTGAACCGATTCTGAGAGCATAATAATATACTCCATCGCTTGCGGGCTTGCCGCTCAGGGTGAGTCCGTTCCAGGATTCCAGAGGCGTATCCGCAATAAAGTATTTTACACCCCACCGGTCATAGATTACGAGTTGGTATGATTCTGTTCCGGAATACTGAACGAGCCATTCATCATAGAAACCATCATTGTTGGGAGAGAATACATTGGGGATAAATAAATCCGGTTGTTCCACATTATAGGTTTTAACCAGTGTATCCACACAGCCCGTTTCATTGTAGGCAATCAGCATTACCGGATACATTCCCGGTGTGGTGAACTGATATACAGGATTTTTTTCAAGAGAAAAAACGCCTGGAGAGAATGACCAGTACCAGTTAGTTGAATTTTGGGACAGATTGGTAAACGAAACCGTACCCGCCGGCAAAAGAATACCGGAACTGGCGGAAGGGTTGGATTCAAAATTCGCTACAGGCGATGGATAAACCACTACCGTAGCATTTACAACTTCAGAAACACAGCCTCCGTTTCCTGTAACTGTAAGAGAGACCGGATAATTTCCGGGAGTATCAAAAGTATGATATAAAGAAGGTATATTCATCACCGGAGAACCGTCATTAAAGTTCCATACATAGGAAAGCGCATTGGTTGCGTTTTGTGTAAACTGAACAGTAAGCGGAGCACAACCCGAAGCATTGGTAAAATAATAATCCGAAACCGGCTGAGGATTCACCGTGATGGCTACTGAAGCAGAATCCTTACATAAGCCTTCTGTAACCCAAAGGGTATAAATAGCAGAACTGTCCGGTGATGCCTGTGTAGTAGGGGAGGAGGGATTATCCAGTCCGTTCACTGGTGACCAGCTGTAAATTGCAGCCCCTTGTCCGCCTGAGCCATACAGGAAAGTTGTCTGATTTCCACAAAGAGTGGTTGTGTCAGCCTGAATCTGAGCGTCGGGTTTGGGGGCTACAGTAATCGTTACAGAATCGGAGGTAGCACAATTTCCGGCTACACTGACTGTAGCGATGTAGGTTGTAGTCTGAGTGGGACTTGCCCATGGGTTCGGGATAAAACCGGCAGTGAGAGACTCGTCCGGAGTCCAGTCATATACAATAGAGCCCGCGGGAGCTACCGGAGTTCCGTTAAAACTGAAATTCACCTGTAAATGCACTTCCTCCCCTTCACAGATTAAGGTATCCGGATTGGTAATCAGTGCCAGAGGAGTAGAACGGACATGAATCGTGACAGTATCTACATACCCTATACAAAATGGAGTAGCCACCTGAAGAATATAGTCTGAAGTAGTAGGTGGATATACATAGGTAACCGGATTATGATTGTCAGCAATATAGGAATTCGGTATCCATTCATATTCATACAACGTTCCGAACGGGTCTCCGAAGGCAAGTCCATTAATCAGAAGAGAGTCTCTCTGACAAATGTCTGTCACTACAGGCTGAACAGCAGCGGTAGGCAATGTATGTACTACTACCGATACCGTATCACTTCCATAACAGCCACCGGAACCTACCATCAGCGTGTAAGTATGGGTATAATCAGGAGAAACCAGACTTTGAGGGTCGCTGTTATCAATCACACCCGCTTCCGGAGTATCGGGGGTCCAGGAATAAGTATAGGGTCCGCCTCCGGTAGCATAGCCCAAAAACTGAACGGTATCCCCCTTACACATTTCGAGCGTTGGTCCGGCTTCAACTGTAGGCACAGGAATTACATCCACCGTTACTGTACTTGCTGTATCGAGGGGGTCACTCTGACATCCGTAAATAGAAGTAACTACCAGTGTATAAATCGTAGTCTGAGAGGGATGAACATACGCATTGGCAAGGGTATCCTGTCCGGGGTTCATGCCAGTAGTAGGAGACCACTGAAAATGAAAGGGCCCCGGAGCCTCATTATCCTGAGCCAGACCGCCCTGAAGATTTACCCCGGGTGCGCCCGGATAATCACATAATTTCTGATCAGGGCCGGCATATACTTTGGGCCTTGGCAATTGTGCTACAATGGCAGTATCATAATTACTCAGACATCCGAATCCATCCTGAACCTGTATAATATAAATGGCTGAGTCCTGAGGGTTGACAAAAGGGTCTTCCACATAAGGATTGCTGATTCCTCCTGCCACCGGTATCGAAAACCAGCTGAAATTATAGGGAGGAGTACCACTGCTTGTCGTCGCATTTAACTGTACGGGGCCAAGCCCTTCACAGAAACCAATGTCTGCTCCCGCCGAAACCTGTGGGGAAGGATTTACAAACAAGGTCTGCACCGAAGTATCAAGACATCCTTTATGATTAATCACAAGCGAAACGTTTTGAGGGCCAGGCTGAGTGAAATATACACATCCCGGATTGGTAAGCGTGGAATTTACCGGAGAAGCGGCACCGCCAAAATTCCAGTAATAAGCCTGCTGCGGATAAACCGGCTGACCCGTATAGGTGAAATTGATACAACTTCCGACACAATAGGGAACACCTGTATGCAGGAAGTTCGTAGAAGGCTCCGGTACAACTTCATAATAGACGTAGGCGGTATCACTTGTACATCCGTTCCTTACGATATATACCCAGGCATAATATTGTCCGGGAGAATTATAGTGAATCCCCGTAGGACTGGCTGCACTCGAAAAAGCAGGAACGCCATTTGGAAATCCCCAGTAATAAGCATCTGCGGCTCCGCTACCGGTAAAGGTGAAATTAAATGAATTATTGATAAAACACTGATTGGCTACAGGCAGAATATCTGCAACGGGTTTATCGAGCACTAAAAAGTCATGACAAGTCTGAGTAGAAGGAGGGCAGGCGGATTCTGTTACCTGAACACAAATCTGATGAATACCAGAAGTAGTCCATGACAAAACATATGGTCCCTGACCAGAACCGGATAGCCACACCGCCGAACCGAAATCCCATGAATAAGCTCCGTTTACAGAAGCATTTCCGGTAAATACCACCTGATTTGCATCAAAAATACAAATACTGTCCGGAAAAGCAAAGTCAGCTGTTGGAGGAGTATATACATTCACTACAGCACTGTCAGGAAGTCCCGGACATCCGTTTTCTACGATACTCAGCGTAATATCTTTCACTCCACCGGAAAGCCAGTGAACTGTATGGGGGCCGGGTCCTGTACCGGGGGTAGCGAGTCCTCCTGCAAAATTCCAGAAGTACTGATACCCTGGATTTAAAGAGCCGGTATAAAATACCACAGAGGAGTCAGAAATACAAATATCTGTCGGTGCGACCAGAATAGAAGCCGGGGGACCATCTTTTATAAATATCGAACGGACAACCGTATCAGAAGGACATCCGGCACTTTCAACCCATAGAGAAACACTTTGAGTTCCGGAAGTGGACCACTGAAGCGTAAAAGGACCCTGTCCTGTGCCGCCACCGGAAGCAGTACCAAAATTCCAGTGAAAAATCTGATTGGAAAAAACCTGACCGGAATAATTTACATTGATATCCTGAAAAATACAGGCAGAGTCCGGCATTACGAAATCTGCAACCGGAATCGGATTTATGGTTATCATATCCGAAGTGGGGGGACTGACACAACCGTGTTCCGAGACTATCAGCGATACAGGATAATTGGCAGCAAGTGGAAAAGATAAAACAATAGGGCCTTGTCCACCGGTTGGAACTGCATTTGCGAGGCCAAAATTCCAGTTGTAAATTGCTCCTGCCGTTGCGGAGCCAGTATAAGTTACCGTTGCGGTATTACCAAAACATAAAGAATCCGGTGCGCTAAAAAGGGAAGTAGGAATTGGATGTATCACAATATCCTGATAAAAAGTATCGGAACCACATCCCTGAGAAGACTCCACCCACACAGAAACGCTATGACTTCCCAGCGGAAAAGTAAGCGTATGAGGGCCTGCGGTCTGAGCACCACCGGTAGCTGCTCCAAAATCCCAGTGATAAACCGTACCGGGTGAATTCGGACCATTATAAACTGCCTGAACAGTTTGTCCTAAACATGCGCTGTCCGGAAGAGTAAAGGTAACAGCCGTCGCATTCAGTACATATACAGAATCAACAAACGGCGGACTTGTACAGCCATTGGCCGTTACCACGAGTGATACAAGGTGATATCCGGGTGTAGCCCAGGAAACAGAATGCGGTCCCTGCACTGTTCCACCGGGAAAAGCTGTTCCGCCTGAGAAGTTCCAGTTATAGGTGGCAGAGGCCGGAGCATTTCCCAGATAAGTTGCAATTGCGTCAGCCCCCAGACAAACAGTATCCGTCAGATTGAAGTTAGCAGTAGGCAAAGGAATAACATCAATTGTATTACTAATGGGCCCGGCAGAGCAACCATTTACATCTGTCACGGATAAAGTAACGACATGCTGTCCTAATCCCCATGTCACTGTGTGAGGTCCAATGCCTGTACCCGGATTTGCAACCCCTGAGCCAAAGTTCCACGTATAGGTCGAAACGGATGAGCCTGTGTAGGTAACCGTTGCTGTATTTCCGATACAAATGGAAGCCGGCATAGTCAAAGAAGGAACCGGAAGGGGGTTAATGAGTATAGTAGTAGTCGTAGTATCCGGTCCGGAGCAACTATTTCCCGGAGACGGATAAGCGATTAAGGTTACTGTATAAGTTCCGGCAGTACTGTAGGAATGGGTAGGAGAAGTGGCAGTTGAGGTATTTCCATCCCCGAAATTCCAGGAATAAGTGGAAGCCCCCACAGAATTATTTACAAAATTGACCGGAGCATTCACGCATGCAGAAGCAGGAGCGGTGATAGCAGATACTACCGTTACAAAGGCAAAATCTATTTTAAAAACGCCGAGATTACAGTTGGTACTATTGTTGAAATTACTCCAGGCCCCGGGAGTCGTAGGGAATAAATCAGAGCCTCCACAGCCCGCACATACCGCTTCATAGATAATGCCGTTAGGGTCAAAACGGGAAGTACCGCCATCCACATGTTCAGTGGTTCCGTTGCCCCCGAAATAGGTAGCATACAATAAGCCCGCTGCATTGGGTGTAAGTACAATGACATAAAAATCACTTCCGTCGGTAAAATTCTGATAGGTTGGGTTACTGACGGGCATACTATTGGTCGTACTGACAATCCCACCCAGTCCAAACTGATTTACCTGACCGCCCCATCCTGCTACGTAAATATTCTCACAATTATCCACCAGAAAAGCAGTGGGAGAGATATTAATCTGAGATACGTTGGGTGCTCCAAAGATTGTGGACATAGAAACAGCCGACAAATTATTATCTAATTTTGCAATAAAATGCTTTGAGCCGGGATTGGAATAAGCGGCTGCGATAACAGGGAAAGCCCCTAAGGTTTGTCCGGTTACATAGATATTTCCGCTTACGTCTTCCTGAATCAGATAACTTTGGTCATGGGAGTTGGTTCCGATAAAGGTAGAGGCAAGTAAAGCAGTACCGGTATTATTGATTTTTGTAATAAATCCGTCAATATTCCCTCCGTTATATACAGTCTGATAGGCCCCAGGTGTAACCGGGAAATTGATACTGGTTGTTCCTCCGGTTACAAAGACATTGCCGCCATTGTCGGTTTTTAATCCGTAAGCAGCGTCCAGTAAGTTTCCGCCAAGATATGTGGACCACATCAGAGAAGAGAGATTCCCATCCATTTTTAAAACAACGCCATCCTGAAATCCACTGAGTGTGTTTTGAACGGCACCGGGCGAAACAGGGAAGTTAAACGACTGGGTACAACTTGCTATATAGACGTCATCACTTGCGTCCACAATGATTTCCCCTCTTGCGTCATCTGAATAATTATAGCTGATTACCCCGTTGGCATTATTATTGGCGTCATCCAGATTCCCTCCTACAAAGGTAGAAGCCAGCATTGTCCCCGTAGGGCTAAATTTCGAAACGAATATATCAAACCCCCCGTTTTGGCTTTGGTCATATACTCCGGAGGTTGTAGGGAAATTAAAAGAATTGGTTCTGCCCATCACGATTAACTGCCCTAAACTATTGACAACCATACTGTGTGGCTGATCATCAACGTCTCCTCCAAGATAGGTAGAAAACAAAAGCGCAGTACCCAGAGGATTATACTTTGTAATTGCAGCGTCTCTGCCTCCTCCCTGATAAAAGGTCTGAAAAGCACCTGCTGTGGTAGGGTAGCCGGTTGCTCCGAATATCCCTCCACTATAAATAATGCCTCCCCCGAAAGCATTGCCTACGTTATCATAGGTAGCAGTAAAGCCCCAGTTGTCCTGAGTAGAGCCGGTATAGGTTGAAAAAATCACCGTAGGGTCTATAGTAAGGGGATAATCAGGATTGATGTCTCCTGAAAAGTGAAAGGAAAGCACATTTTCTATAAGCGAATATTCACAGGGAACCGGAATTTCTTTGCTATTGATGAACTGAAAAGCATAAGGTTTAAATTCTGTAACTGTATTGACCGAAGTTTCAATCTGAAGATTTCCAGAGCCGGTAATTTTCATTTTTCCGGATTCCAGTCCATCGTATTTCAGCTGAATCTGAGAAGGGTCACTACCGGGTTGTAGCAAAAAATCATATTTTAGTTTTCCTTCTTTGGAATAAAATGCCACATCAATCCCTTTCCACACGCCTTTATAGGCTACATTCTCATAAAGCGATACGTTTTCGGCCCATTTTTTCGGGTCATTTCCCAGATAATAATGATTTTTGGTAATGAAAGGCCTAGAAGGAGCGGTAAAAGTACCGGGCTCCGGATGTAAAAATGAAACGGTGTAAGCATGTCCTTTAATCGTTTCATCGTGTTTTTCGCCTTTGGGATTATGCTGATGATGTGCGTGTCCTTTTTCCGCTATGGAAGCAGAATCATAAAAAACATAGGTAATTTTACTTTTTTCAAGGAACATACTGCCCGTTGTAAAGGGAGTATAATATAAAATATTTTCATGCCACTGACCCTTATTTTCAATAAATTGAGCAACAGGCTGAGCAGAAACGTAACAGGAAATCAGAATGAGAGAAAACGTCAAAAAGATTTTTGAAAATAGTTTCCGGTGAAGAGAGAGTGAATAAAAACGATTCATAATTTGATATTTATTTTTTCAAAACAAATATAGAAAGATATTTATAATATATGTGGCATCCTGTGTATAAAATGCCAAAATTTGTGGCTGAACGGTAATGTTTCACCGGGTAATGAAAATACCAAGCCACGCTGCCATTAGCCCAAGGGAAACACTTAAGGAAATATTCAGGATTGCATTCAAGGCCAATCCTGATTCCAGTAACCTCAGATTATCTCCGGAAAAAGTAGAAAAAGTAGTAAACCCACCACAAAATCCGGTAATCAGCAGCCACTTCCATTCTTTACCCCATCCGGTATTATGCAGAAAGTACCCCGAAATTAAGCCAATCATAAAACAGCCTAATATATTTACGGTAAAGGTTCCAAACGGAAAATTACTGTCATGAAAACGGTCCACCCGGTCAGAAATCAGATAGCGAAGGACACTTCCCACTCCTCCTCCAAAAAAAATGACGATTAGTTCCTTCATATTTATTAATTATTTTGGTTACAAATAAATGAAAATAAATTCAAAAGAACGATAAAAGTATGAACTCTGTATTCCTGATTTCTATCTATGGGGAATAACAAATGAATTATCCTTTTTTGGATTTCATGGCTTTCACCTTCTTAATCCCGGGATTTTCTTTCAGAATATGAAAAGTATCTGTATCACATCCAATCAGGGCAATTTTCCCCTCTTCATTGCTGTGAATGCCCCATCCATATTTTTTAGTAAGGGGAGAGCAACGCAAACAAGCCTGTCCTTTGGAGAAAAAATTCTTTCTTTCTGCTTCCCATTCAGATGCAGGAATATGATTCTTTTGGGCAAATATGCTGAATAAAAGCTCATCGGAAGTGATCGAATAGGGATTCTCAATCAACATTTCAAACTGAAGGAAGGCCACCGGTTTTGCTTCTCCTTTTAATTGCGGTATTTCTGCCCTGTTCACCGGACAATCCTCAGCAGGTTCAATGAGGGTATTAAAATAGTTTGTTGTATGGACTTTCATAAAATGAATATTATTCTGATATTTTTAGATTACAGGTGCAAATTTACGAAAAATAATAGTTTTTTAAAAACCTGAATCTGAATAAAAATAGATATTTTGAATTTTACAGTACATTAAATATTGGTAATCAATGTTTTGTGATTTTATTTATTTTCATAATAAAATAAAACTGCCCGGAGTAATTATTAGAATTAACTAAAAAAAATAAAAATTAAGATAAATTCCATTTTTTTTACTTAATTTTGCAGTAAATTTCATAACTTAATACTATATTATAATTTTATTAAATGATTTTAAAAAAACACCTAATTGTTTTCTCATTTTTAATCTGTAGTGCGTATTATTCTCTTTCAGGTCAGGACGCTGTTTTTTCACAGTTTTATGCCAACAAGCTCTATCTGAATCCGGCTTTTACCGGCTTTCATCTTGGGACTGCTGCCAATATGAACTTCCGTAGTCAGTGGGCAAATGTCCGCAGAGGATACAGCAAATTTGAAACGCGCAGTATTGGAATCAGCACCAATCTGCCCTGCTATCATTCGGGATTCGGGCTGCTATACACCGACAATACTCAGGGAGAAGGATATCTTAAATGGCAAAACGTAGCCGGCTCCTATGCTTTTACCTATGATAACGACAATGACCCCAATAACTCCTATCAACTTTCCGCAGGCTTCCGGGTGGGGTATAACTGGAGAAGTGTAAACTGGAGTAACTTCGTATTCAGTGATCAGTTAGATCCTTTGCAGGGAATTATAGGCTCAAGCCAGTACACTCCTCCCGCCAATGCTATATCTGAATCCAAACCTTACTGGGACCTTGACGCCGGAATGGTATATTTTCAGGAAAAAATCGAAATGAATAATAATCTTATCGCAAAAGAATTTCGAGCCGGTTTTGCCGTAAACCACCTGATTAAGAATAATATGTCTCTTCTGGGATACAATGAATATCTTACCAAAAGATGGACAGGACACGTTTCCTGGTTACATCCCCTCAACCGGGCAAGAAGCGAAGAAGGAAGGGTCTATCTTAATCCGATGGTCAGAGCCGATTTTCAGCGGGCCTCCAAAAATCTGGCAGCAAGTATGTTTATGTCATGGAGTTACGGGATAGGGGTTTCTACCTACAACCTTTATGGAGGCGCATACATTCAGAATCAGCGGTTTGTTCCCCAAATCTATAATACCAACACACTTACCGCCCTGCTCGGATACGGATGGGATGTAGGACCTGACCTTTTTTGTAGATTTGGAATCAGTAAAGACTTCAATATCAGCGGATTTACAAACTACGGTGGCGGAGCCTGGGAGGCTTCTCTCATCGTAAATCCCAAACAATCCATGTTTTGTAATCCGGACTCCAAAGCCTATAAGCGTAGAATGCTGAATCAGTGTAAATATTAATGAACCGGATTATTTACATCATAATCTGGCAAAATGAGGGGAGTTTTCCCGATTTTTATTCAGTCATAACGATTTAATTGTATTGTATAATAATTCTTTTATAATTTTAATAAAAAAAAACATGTATAAATATATATTTTTCTTCATATTTCTGTTGTTTTCTTTTTTAAAAATGCAGGCACAGTGTGATACTTCCACCGTTCAGGGGAGTTTTCCTGTAAACTTTACTTTCAATCCCAACAGTGCTATTTGTCCGGGCAACACTGTTAGTTTTAATGGTTCTCCTTCCGGAAATCAATATGTCTATTCCTGGAATTTTGGCGACCCGGCAAGCGGAGCGGCTAATACGGCCACTACGCAGAATGCATCCCATGCTTTTTCCTACAGTGCCTCCGCTCAGAGTTATACTGTAACCTTTGTGGTAATCGATACAGTAGGGGAGGATACCTGTAATTTCAGGACTCATACGGTAAATGTACAGTCGGGGCAGTTTGTCCTGGTTGATACCATTGACTTTAATATTTGCGTACCGGGCCTTAATCCGGTTACTCAAAATGATACTTTATTTACCTTTAATATTCTTAATCCGGCTTCCGGTAATTTTATCTGGGATTTCGGTGATGGTACTCCTCCTGTAGGCCCAAGCCCGGCATTGAGCCAAAGCCATCTTTTTACCAACTTCGGTACCTATCTGATTACCGTTACAGAAGCAGGAAGTACCTGCCCGGGTTTTCAGCATGTGTTTCAGTTCTATACCAACCCGATAGCTTCTATGGCGTTGCTTTCCAATCCCTTCGTCTGTGAAGGAGATACTATTTTTACTTTTAACAATAGTACTCCCGGTACATCTGATTATTTCGTGTGGAATTGGGGGGACGGAACCACTACAACGGTAAACGATACTTCACAGCAATCCCATCTGTATCAGCTAAGTCCTGCGCAATTATGTGGACCTAATCCCGGTAATGGTGGTGCATTTCAGTATTCCATTACACTGGAAGCCTATAATGCCTGCTTTTTACCGCATACCAATACTTCCCCTATTAATATCAAGCCCAAAGCACATGCGGAGTTTACCTTTCCTTCCATTGTCTGTGTAAATCAACCTGTGCCTTTTACCAATCAGACCTGCCCTGCCTGGGGAGGGAATGTGTATTCCTGGAACTTCGGGGACCCTGCAAGCGGAGCGGCTAATACAAGTAATGCTACGAATCCTACTCATACCTATGCCACCCCCGGAATCTATACTGTAACTTTGATTGCAAACAAAACGAATGGTTGCAGTGAAAAAGATACAATACAGCATACCGTTATCGTTACAGATGACCCTGTAATCAATATCAGTCTTACCAACAACAATAATGGATGTGCGCCTTATATTGTCACTTTTGATAATAACTCTACACCCTCTGTAGGAGTGAATTATTTCTGGAGTATCTCTCCCACATTAGGGGTTTCCTATGTAAACGGTACCAATTCGAATTCGCTCGAGCCTCAGATTCAGTTTTCCGTTCCGGGGATTTATACCGTCAGTTTATTTGCCAATAATCTTTGTAATTCAGCGAGTTATTCTACTACTATTACTGTTAAAGGCCCCCCTGTTGTCAATCTGAATCTTCAAAATGATATATGTATCCCTGTGGGAGCTTCCGCTCAGATTAATCCTTCTGCTTCTATCAGTTCCAATTTTGGTACAATTTCCGGGATTAACTGGACATTCAACAATGGAACTCCGGCCACAGCCAATACTGCTAATCCGGGTACAATCAGTTTTCTGCCGGGTACTCACTCCATAAACCTTAGCGTTACCAATGAATGTGGTACAGTTACCGGCGGGGATATTTTTGTAGTAAGGGAAATTCCTCAGGCCAATGTATCCTATACTCTCAGCGATTCACTCGGATGCCTTAACGGCGGGCAACTTGTCGCCAACTTCACCAATAGTTCATTGCCTTTGTCAGGAGTAAGCTATAACTGGAGCGTAAGTCCGGGTTTCGGATGGAGCTATACATCAGGGAATTCCGGTTCTTACAGTCCTCAAATTACCTTTAATACTGTTGGGAATTATACCGTTAGTTTTACGATTTCCAACGCCTGCAGCAGTGATACATGGACTACGGTGATTTCTGTCAAAGATGACCCGATTGTAACCCTCACCGCTCAGCCGGATATCTGCCTTAATCCGGGTCAGAGTTCTATCAATCTGAATCCCTTTGCGTCCTTTAATGCCAATAATGGAACAATCACTCAGTATAACTGGTCATTCTTTAACGGCGTACCCAATTTTGCCACAACCCCCAATCCGGGTCTTATTAACTTTGGTCCGGGTACTCATACTCAAATTATTGCAGCAAGTAATGTCTGCGGAACGACTACTGCATCAGATGTATTTCTTGTGCGCTTATTTCCAGATGCAAATATTTCCTTTACCGGAAATGGTATTCCCGGAAATGATACCGTTTGTATTCCCTTGAATACGAATTTTCTGGTAGCTTTTTCCAATGCGTCCACTCCGGGTACAAGCGTAACTCACAACTGGTCAGTTTCACCTGCAACGGGCTTTAATTTTGCATCAGGAAGTGCTACTTCGTCGGCTCCAAGTATTAACTTTACACAGCCTGGGACTTATACTGTAAATTATACCATCGGAAATATCTGTGGTCAGGATAATCAGAGTTTTGTATTCGTTATTCAGCAGCCACCTTCTGTTACAGTTAATGCAGTTCCGGATAGCTGCGGTTTTCTGGTGGTAAACCCGACTGCGGTATTAAATGGAAATAATGCTACTGTTTTATCCTACTCATGGACTTATGCAGGTGCAAATCAAAGCGGCTCAACGCTACAGAGTCCTTTACCTGTAACTTTCCTTCCGGGGAACGATACCATTTTCCTTACTATCATTACCTCTTGTGGAGCAACTTCCGATTTTGAAACCTTCTTTATAAATCCCCCGGCGGTATTATCTACCCGTCCGGATACTTCAATCTGTAATAATACAGGACCAATTGGTTTATGGGGAACCCCTCCGGGAGGAACCTGGTCAGGGGCGAATGTAACTCAGGGAGCGACCAATGCTGTAGCTACTCTTGGAACCTTTACTCCTTCCGGAGCAGGCGTTTTCAATGCAGTATATAGTTATGGGGCAGGTAACTGTCTTGTGAGGGATACCGCTGTGATTACCGTGAACAATCCTCCTGTGGTTTCAGCAGGTGCGGATATTGCTGTATGTCAGGGAAGCGGAACGGTAGTACTTACCGGTAACCCTTCCGGAGGCTACTGGACCAATGCGGGCAATGCGGTCGTAACCGGTTTTGTGCCCGTTACACCCGGAACATATAATTTCACTTATCATTTTACCTCACTTGTAACCGGCTGTACAAGCAGGGATTCAATGAGTATTACGGTGAATCCTTTACCAATTGTAACTGTTCCGGATACTTCAATTTATTGTTTCACCCTGATACCTATTACTTTACCTGCAGGAAATCCTCCCGGGGGATTCTGGACAGGAGCAAATGTAACGGGAGGAAATACTTATAATTCGGCTGCTTCAGGTCTGGGCTTTCACGGATTACAATATCATGTAACCAACGGGTTCGGCTGTATTGACAGTGCTGAAATGATTGCAAATGTAGTGCCGCCTGTTCCGGCAGATGCAGGAGCTGATTTTCAGATATGTGTAAATGCCGCTACTATTCAGCTTACCGGCCTTCCTAATGGCGGTAGCTGGCTCCCTCAGCCGGGCCTTACCGCAAACGGCGATTTTAATCCTACTCAAACTACAGTGGGAATACATAATCTTGTCTATACTTTTGGGTCAGGAGATTGTCAGACCTGGGATACTGTTGCGGTGAATGTCCTTGCTTTACCGGTATTAAACCCCGGAGCGGGCTTTGACGCATGTATTTCTGATATCACCTTTACCCTTGGCGGGGCTACTCCTTCCGGTGGTTTCTGGTATGGAACGAGCATTACAGACTCTGTTACTTTCCTTCCTTCAACTGTAGGATTAGGGATTACCCCGGTATTCTATGTTTATACTGATGGAAATGGATGTTCTGATACGACAACAACAGATATTACAGTTAATCCTCTTCCAAACCCCAATTTTGTGGTTCAAACGCTGGGTTGTATCAATAGTCTCGTCGGATTTACGAACTTCTCATCCGGTGCAGCCACTTACAGCTGGGATTTCGGGGATGGGAATACAAGTACTATTATGAGTCCTACTCACGTCTATACGGATACGGGAACGTATGTGGTTTCCATGATTGCATACGGGCCTACAGCAGCTGCCTGCCCGGATACTATGTCGGTTACGGTTACCATTGTAGATATTCCGGTGCCTTCTTTTGCGGCAGTTCCTGACAGCGGTTGTGCGTCTTTCCTCAGCAATGGCTCCGTAGGGCTGAATGTGGACTTTATAGACTCCAGTCTTACCTATGGTGGTACTTATTCATGGAGTTTTGGAAATGGTCAGGTTTCTACGATTTCCAATCCCGGAACGATTACTTTTTTAGAAGGCCAGAACGATACAACTTATTATGTTCAGCTATTTCTTACCAATTTATGCGGAACAGGGATTTATATGGATACGGTAGATGTCTCAGCTTTACCAAAATCCATATTTGGTACCAATGTAAGCAGTGGTTGCTCGCCCGCACCTTTTTCCTTCTCCAATATTTCTCAGGGAAATGCGACCAGTTTCTTCTGGAATTATGGAAATGGAATCACATCTACTCTTCCTAATCCTACCACTCAGTATTTTACCACCGGGGCTAATGATACAACTTATACGATTACCCTTATTGCTTCCAATGCCTGTGGTGCAGACACTTCGAGTACTACGATTCTGGTTCATCCGAATAATGTGGATGCATTTTTTAATGCAACTCCTACGAGTGGCTGTGCTCCTTTGACGATTAATGTAAGTAATTTTTCCAACGGAACAGTAGTCAGCTATGATTTCGGTGATGGTTCGGTGAGTGCCGCAGCCAATGCCATTCATACTTATACTTTACCGGGAACTTATATTTTGACACAGTTCGCCAATAACGGATGTAGCTACGATACGTTAGGAGTACCAATTACAGTTTATCCTGCGCCGGCTGTTTCTTTTGTGGTCCAGAATCCGATTTGCGAAGGGATGGCCGCCAATTTTACCAATACTACCAACAATGTAAGCGGAATATTATGGGACTTCGGCGTTACGAATATTCTTTCGGATACTTCCAATGCCAATAATCCAGTTTATTTTTACCCTGCTCCCGGAAGCTATAATGTTACTTTGACAGCATATTCATCTATCAGTCAGTGCGTTTCATCGGAAAGCCAAACAGTAATTGTTCATCCGGCTCCTGTGATTGATTTCACCCTTCAGGATACTTCCGGGTGTACGCCTTTCAATCTCGCCGTAACTTCCAATAACTCTCAGGGGGCTTTCCATTTCTGGGACTTTGGAAACGGACAATCTTCCGGAGCAGCAACTCCTTCAGTTTCTTACGTTACTGCGGGAAGTTATACGGTAAATTATACCAATACTACTGGCTTTGGTTGCGAATCCGATACAAGCTTTACTGTACTGGCTTTAGATCAGCCGGTAAGTAGTTTTATTCCTTCTGCTACTTCTGTTTGTGGTGCACCGGCTACGATTAGTTTCACCAATACTTCTACCGGAAACAGCCTTAGTTACTCATGGTTCTTCGGTAACGGACAAAGTAGTATTGCGTTTGAACCTCAGGTTACTTATACTGTGGCGGACACCTTTACTGTTTCGCTGGTTACGTTCAATGGGCTGTCTTGTTCGGATACAAGTACTGCTCAGATTATTGTTCATCCTCAGCCGGTTGCCAATGCCAGTGTGACTCCTTTGCAGGGCTGTTCTCCGCTGAATGTGAATTTTAATAACCTTTCCACGAACGCCAATCTGTATTCATGGGACTTCGGGGACGGGTCACCGGTAGCCAATACGCTGAATACAAATCATACCTATCTGATCAATGGTATTTACAATATTGCCCTCATTTCCAATTATTCCAATGTGTGTGCGGATACTTTTCAGACTCAGGTTCAGGTATTTCCCTCTCCGGTTTCTGATTTTACCTTTACCACTACAGGTAATGTATGTAATGGTCCGGTTACTGTCAGTATGATTAATAATTCTCAGAATGCACAAAATTATCTGTGGGATTTAGGCGGGAACTTTTATAATACTTTTGAACCTGTTCAGACATTTAATGCTGTAGGAACCTATACGCTGACGCTTGTAGCTTCTAACGGTGCAGGATGTGCCGATACAATTTCACACACAGTGACTATTCATCCTCAGCCGGTTGCCGGAATGACAGTTTCTCCGCTTCAGGGCTGTACGCCACTCACAGTAAATGCAAACAATACTTCTGTTGGGGGGACTTTTTATACCTGGAGTTTTGGAGACGGAACGCCACCTGTCAGCGGCAATGCTCCTCCTGCACATACTTATCTGAACGATTCGGTTTATACCGTTACACTAATTGCCAACTACCAGAACGTTTGTTTTGATACAGTTCAGACGAATGTAACGGTATCTCCATTACCGGTAGCCGATTTTACTATGAATTTTAACGGAAATTTATGCGGTGGCCCCGTCACTCTGACTACAGTAAATAATTCACAATATGCTTCGGATTATTTATGGTTTACCGGGAATGGGAATCAGTTTAATACGCTGACAATGACTCAGTTATATACTGCTCAGGATACATTCCTGGTTACATTGATTGCTTCCAATGGGGTGGGATGTTCGGATACCTCGGTTCAGAGCTTCATTCTGCACCCACAACCGGTAGCTGCAGCCACTGTTTCTCCTCTTGTGGGTTGTCCGCCGTTAGTAGTTTCAGCGACCAATAACAGTACCGGATACACATCAGTAACCTGGAATTTTGGGGATGGAACCCCTGTTCAGGGTACAGTAAATCCGTTGCCGCATACGTATTTTCAGCCGGATACAAACTTTGTTATTTCCATGATTGCAAACTATCAGAATGTGTGTTTTGATACCTTCCAGACTACTGTCTCTATCAGCCCCCAACCGATAGCAGATTTTACGCTCAATCTTTCCGGGGATGTTTGCGGAGGACCTCTGACGGTAACACCTACCAATCTTTCTCAGAATGCCACGGTTTATCAATGGAATTATGGGAATGGAAATACTTCTTCTTTGTTTGAGCCCGTGATTTCCTACTCCACTCCGGATACCTTCAATATTACGCTGACTGCAACCAACAGCGCCGGGTGTATCAGTACGATGACACAACCCGTAATCCTTCATCCTCAGCCGAATGCTCAGGCTAATTTCAGTATTCCGGAAAACTGTCCTCCTTTTAATGCCGTAATTACCAATCAAAGTACCAATTTTACGTCTTTGACCTGGAACTTCGGGGATGGTACAGCAATCGAAACGACTTATCAGCCTCAGCCCCACACGTATTATGTGCCGGATACTACCTATACCATTACGCTTTTGCTCAATTATGAGAATGTATGTTTCGATACGCTTACCCAAACTGTCCTTTCCGGATTTCCGCCAGTGGCTGACTTTGTACCTACCGTTTCCGGAGATGTATGTGGAGGGCCGGCTACACTTTCTATGACAAACACCTCTCTGAATGCAAGCAGTTATTTCTGGAATTTCGGCGATGGCCAGCAGTTTTCCTTTGATGAAAATCCGGTAGTTACTTATCAGAATCCCGGTGTTTTTGTCGTGGCACTGGAAGCGTCCAATCAGTTTTGTAAAGATACCGCATATTATACCTTTACACTGGATGAACAGGTTACTGCCGACCTTGTAGCGGATACCGCATCCGGTTGTAGCCCACTTCTGGTTCACTTTGGCCAGAACGCCAGCAATGCAAATAGTTATCTTTGGCATTTTGGAGACGGAGATACTTCTTCTCTGCCCAATCCGTTACATTATTATCAAAATCCGGGAATTTATGATGTATCGCTGATTGCTTATATTGCCGGTACCACCTGTATCGATACGGTTTTCTATAATGATTTGATTACGGTTACTCAGGGGCCTGTTGCTTCTTTTGAATATCTTCAGCAGGATTTAGACCCCTACAATAACGTGATTCAGTTTACGAATGGTTCAAACTTCTCAACGAATTATGTCTGGAGTTTCGGGGATGGGAATACAAGTACTGATACAAATCCGCTTCATACATATAATACCAATGATTCTATGCAAGTTGTATTATATGCCTATAACGAACTGGGTTGTGTGGATACTGCTATGGGAGTGGTTTCGCTTACGCCTTTCGGGGACTTACAAATCCCTAACGCTTTTGCACCATTTTCCGGCGTTCCGGGTGCCAACCTTTTCCAGCCTAAAGGGATTGGTCTGGTGGAGTATGAAATCGCAGTTTATACGACCTGGGGTGAAAGAGTTTGGGAGTCCACTAAAATTGATGAGAAAGGAATTCCTGTAGAAGCCTGGGACGGAAAAGACAAAAACGGCCAGTATATCAACTCAACTGTTTTTGTATGGAAAGTACACAAAGCAAAATTCTATGGAAACCGTGAGTGGGGTGGCATGAAATACAACAGAGAAAAGGAAAGCCCTGAAAGAATCGGAACGCTGACACTGTTGAAATAATACACAAAGTCCGGGTTAAGGAAATTTTCCGGCATTTTTTGAATTAATCAGAAATAGGCAATTACGCTTATTTCTGATTTTTTTATTTTGATAAAAATGTAATCAGAAATTTTCCTGAACTGATGTTTTTCTTATGAAAACCAAGAATATAATTGTCTTTTTTACCGTTTAATAAAAAAAATAGTCATTCCATTGACATAAATCCCTACAATTATATAATATTTTACTAACTTCGCTTTCGATTTTAATAGTTAAAAAATCAGGTTATTAATTTCTTTACCCAAATTTTTAAATTAATGTTAAAACAAAATTTATTCTTACTTTTTCTTGTATTAACTTGCTATTCTGTATTTGCACAAAACATTGGGGTGGGTACTTCAACTCCAGCAGAGAAGTTACATGTTGCCGGAACGCTACGGGTTGATGACCTTCAGACCTCTATTGCCGCTTCTGCTGTCACCGACAAAATGGTTTGGGTGGACGCAAACGGAAAGGTATATTCTTTCCCTGCCGGTACTCCCGGAAAAATACTCGGTGTTAATGGTGCAGGACTGATTACCTGGCTGGATCAGGGGATGTCAAATACCTTAAACAATGGTCAGATCTGGATTGGAGACGTTAGCAATACTGCTCAGCCTCAAACCCTTTCCGGAGATGCAGTTGTATCCAATATGGGGGTAGTTACAATTCAGGATAACGCAGTGGACGGTACAGACATCACTATCTCAGGGGAGTCCAATGGCTCTCTGATGTATTTTAATGGAACAGACTGGGTAAACCTCGGAGTCGGAACGCCCGGTCAGGTTCTTACAATTTCCGGAGGGATTCCGGCATGGGTAAATCTGCCGGCAGCACCTACTTTCGGCAACCTGACTACTTCTACCGCCGGAGTTACCGTTACCGGTGGAACAGGAGCGGTAGTTGGGGCCGGGACAACTGTCAATGTGGCAACCAACGCTCTGAATCAGAACGGACTTGTAACCGGGCCCAGTAGTTTAAACGCAAATCAAGTTTGGGGAACCAATGGATTGGGTGTACCCGGGTGGATAACTTTGGCAAACGATGACTGGCATATTACGGGTAACTCGGGTACCACTCCGGCTACTAATTTTATTGGAACAACAGACGCTCAGGACTTTGTGGTTAAAACGAGCGGAAGTTTGGCCTCTAACGAAAGAATGAGAGTAATTGGGTCTGGTGCAACACCCGGACAGGTTGTTGTTAATAATACGGGTATTTTTGCCGGAGATGCTTTCTCTGTATATTCGAATAACTCTAATAACGGATCGACCGCCTCTATTAATAATGCTATCGGTACGTTTGCGGTCAATGGATATGCAGCCGGAAATGGCACAGGGGTATATGGCGAAGTAAATGGCGGCGCTTCTACGGCAGGGACAGCCGTTTGGGGAAATCTTTATGGTACTGCCACTACTGCTTCTTCTACAAGTGAAGCGGTTTGGGGAACCAACAATACAGCTCCTGCCGGAACAGGGGTAACTGCAGCGGTAGCAACCGGTGTAAGGGGAGAAGCCTCAGGTACAGCAGGCACTGCTTTCACGATGGGGGTATTGGGCGTAAATACCGGCCTGACGGGGTCCGCATTCGGTGTCTATGGTCAGACTTCTTCTCCCGCTGCCATGGGCGTATTTGGGGTGAATCTTGATGTTACGGCAGCTCCCAGCCACGGAATTCAGGGGCAAACAGGAGCAACAGGTTCTGCAGCAGGGGTTCGGGGTATTAATTCAGCGACTGCAATTGGAAATGCACAAAACGGATTTGGGGTAAGGGGTTCTGCTAACGTTGCACCTACAGGAACCGGTTTTGTAATGGGAGTAAGAGGCGATGCCTCCGGAGCCACCGGAAGTACATATGGAGTGTATGGACAAAGTGCTTCACCCAATGGATTTGGAATGGATGCCGTAAATACAAATGTAAATGGTACCGGTTTGCTCGTAATCGGAAACAATGCCGCCGGTACTTTTCTTACAGGAGGTTCCGGGATTGCTGCAAATGGAAATGCAATCGGTACTTTCAGTATCGCAAAAACGGCAGCAAATGGAATCGGTGTAGTTGCAGTAGGAAATAATCTTACCGGATCAATCTTTACCCCTTCATCCGGATCCGGAATTGCTGCAACAGGTACTCAATACGGTGTAGTGGGTTATGCTACTACTACTGTTAATACCAATGGTTCCTCAAATCAGACACTTAATGGGCTTAATGGATCATCCGGGGGGTATTTTGAGATACAGAGTGCCGCTGTTTCTCAAACCTGGGCTTACGTGGGCGTAAGGGATAACGGTGGTGTAAACAGGAAAATCATTGGCCCCGGTACTGTCAATACAATTGTAAATGATTTACAGGGAAACCGGGTTGCGCTATCCTGTCCTGAGACACCGGAAAATCTCTTTCAGGATTATGGGCAGGGACGATTAATCAACGGACATATCCATATTGACCTGGATCCTGTATTTGCTAAAAATATCGTTGTCAGTGAGCGTCATCCTTTACGGGTTTTCATTCAGCTGGAAGGCAATTGTCAGGGGGTATATGTAGAAAATAAAACCGGAACCGGATTTGATGTTTCGGAATTAAACGGAGGAACTTCCAATACTCCTTTTACTTATACGGTCGTAGCAAACCGGGCAGATGAAATGAATCCTGACGGCTCTTATGCAAGGTATTCCGAAGAGCGTTTCCCTGCCGCACCCGGACCTCTTCCCAAGGTTATTCTGGAAACTTCTCAGGATAACGAAAATGTAAGAAATGTGGTTCAGGATAGTCCTGTAATTGTTCCTGAAATACTCAAAAAACCGTCTGCGAAACGCAAAAAATAAAAAAAACAATAAATCAATTCTCAAAGGGAGACGGAGTTTTAAAGCTTCTCTCCCTTTCTTTTATGGCTCTCTGAATAAATCAATCGTAACGGCGTCCATCCAAAGGATATGTCCTGAGTCATTCCAAACATAAATGTGAAGGTCATCTTCGGGATGAGTATTCGCCGGCATTTGATACCAGTAGGTCATTTCTCCCCAGATATAAGGATTGTCACCCCAAAAACTATACGTCGGATTATTCAGCTTATTTTCCACCATAGCTCCTCTCCAGTCGAGTGCCTGTCCTTTGTGGTTCCGGGTAAACACCCATTTTATACAACGGTAAATATCTATGTGCCCCTGACTTACCCTGAAATTTCCTTTCATCCGAATCCAGTCTCCCGGCTGAATCCCGTGTTCACCGCAGGTCGTCTTATATCCCGGGCAAAATCCTTTCTGACGTTGTACAAATGCGTACTTTCCATTGAAAGCATTTACAGAATCAAGTGTCCATGAAGAATCTCTCTGAATCTCAAAATCCTCTTTATACAAGGTGGAAATCTGCCTGAATTTTTCGGGGTGAGCGGGTTGATGCAATTCGGTATCAAAGAGGTATAAATCATTCAGGGTGTGCCTGGTTTTCCCGATAGCGTTCCAGTAGAAAGCTTTGTTTTGTGTTTCAGGCAGTACTACTCCCAGATAATGCTGATAGCTCAACATAAGATTCTGAAGGGTGAAAACCGCCGCAATCAATCCAAACATAGTTTTCAGAAAAAGGGATTGTCTTAATGCATAATCCACAAAAAGAATGAGCGAAAATGCAAATAAAGCGTATGTTTCTACCATCGGCCTGAGCCCTACTCCACATGTCCACCACCAGCACCACCATGAGGATACAATAAAAAACTGTAAAGGAATCATTGTCACGGTGGGCATGAACCAGGGGCGTTTCCATGATTTTATTCCTACACCGATTATCATCAGGATTACAAGGGGAGTATAGGTAATCCATCCGTTTTTGTACCCCACTAAACATTCATACAGATGAGGATGTTTAAAGTCAAATGTTTCGCTACCGTAACTATAAAAAAACCAGTGACCAGAGATGATTTTCCAGTAAAGTAATTGTGGCATTAAACCCACAATAAAAAAGGCAATGGCACACAGTATTTGTACGAAATGAGATTTTATCCAATTCCACTTAGATACAAAAGATTCAGCAAAGGGAGCCTGTATTCCCCAAAGTACCGGAATCATGATAGCAATCAAATCATTGGGTCTGGTCATTGTAATAAATCCTGAAAGAAAACCAATGAGTAATGCCCAGCGGATACTGCCGGATTCATACCAGTGAATCGTGCTGTAAAGCAAGAGGGAATATAAAAAGAAAAGCGGAACGTGTGACATCAGGGGAACGTTAACCGCAAAAAAGAAAAGATTCGTACCCAATGCCAGCAGAAAAAGCGAGACAGAAACCGTTAGTTCGGAGAAGTACCGCAAAAATATTTTTCGTAATATCATCAGTCCGAGCAACTGATACAGAATAATCCCCAGAAAAACCCAGAAGTAATAGAATTCATGATATCCATCCTGAGGATACCCCAGCACTCCCGCCAGAAAATGGGCGATAAAGAAGAAAGGCGAAATCATAATCGCAATTCCCATCGTCCATTTTATGACATAATTTCCATTATCTGAAGGCAGCGTTTCTTCCAGCCACCTCCCTTCCTGAGGGGATTTGAATGCGTCAATATTCACATATTTTCCCCTTGCAAGATGGGATTGCTGCAGGTTGGGTAAATCATGATAAATAAAAGTAGCCGGAAGATATACGTAGTATCCCCAGGAATCTCCTTCTTTTCCCAGCTTTTTGTAGGATTGCAGATACAAAAAAGCCAGAAAATTCAAGATAAAAATCAAATATAAAGTAATCCGCGATAACGATTTCATCTATGACCTTCTTAATTTCCGGCAAAGATAGCTTTTTTGCCCTTCTTCTGAAAATTCTGCTTTGTTCCTCTCTCAATTGACCGTCTTTTTACTTTTGCTACTTCTTTATCCGTTTGTTTTTAGCCCAAATAAAACAAAAAATACAGAAAATTTTGTAAATTTGCGTCGTGATAGGATTAACAGCGAAAAATACATGAAAGAGAAAGTGGCGAAACCTTTTTTAAAAGTAAGATGAATTTTTAGTCAGATTCTAAATAATCAACGTGAATTTAAACCTTAATACAAAACTGGCAGAAGGCTATTCGAGTAATTCTCAAATAGCTAAAAGATTAACCGAATGTTGGGTTAAAGAAAATTCTTATTGTCCCTGTTGTGGCGAAACGACCTTGTATAATTTCGAAAACAATAAACCGGTTGCTGATTTTTATTGCATAAAATGTAATGAAGAGTTTGAGTTAAAAAGTAAAAAAGGTAAATTTTCAAACTTAATCAATGATGGCGCTTATGCTACTATGATAGAAAGGCTCAACTCCAATAAAAACCCGAACTTCTTTTTTTTGACATATTCAAAAACATGGACAGTAGAGAACTTTTTTATTATTCCCAAACAGTTCTTTACCCCCGAAATCATTATAAAAAGAAAGTCTTTACCTGATACAGCAAGACGGGCGGGCTGGACTGGATGTAATATTGATGTATCGGGTATTGCAGAAGCGGGTAAAGTTTTCATAATCAAAGAAACCCAATTAATAAATCCGAAAATTGTCAGGGACTCATTTAAAAAAACTTTGTTTCTAAGAGAAAAATCTGCTGAATCAAGAGGGTGGATTTTAGATGTTTTGACTTGTATTGACTTAATAAAGAAAGAATAGTTTACTTTGGAAGACGTATATCGGTTCGAGGGTAAACTCAAACTAAAATATCCCAATAATAATTTTATCAAGGACAAAATAAGACAACAACTTCAGGTATTAAGAGATAAAGGTATAATAGAATTTGTTGGCAGGGGTAAATATAAAAAATAATTATGCAGACTTATAAAATTGAAATCAAAGAAATACTCGCTCTGGTAGTGGAAATTAAGGCAAAATCCGTTGATGAAGCTCTGGAAATTGTAAAACAGAAGTATAAAAACGAGGAAATTATATTATCAGCCGACCAATGTGTGGCGGTTGAAATTAATGAATCAGAAAGTAACTGATGGCATATTATCAATTATTTTTTCCGGATTAAAAGGATAGTCGAGAATAGATTTCCTACTTTTGCACCCACTTTCCCCCTTCAATTTCCAAAAATCATCTTAACCGGGAAAAATCAGGAGGGAAAACTCACTAAATTCAAAACCATGAAATATCATATCATTATACTAATATTGCTCACAGGGTTGCTGAGCGCATGTGGCGAAAAAGGGGCTACAGAAGAGAATCAGGAGATTGTGGTAACGGAAATCAAGGTTAAGGACAGTCCGTTGAGTGAGAGGGCCGGAAAAAACATCATGGTTTCCGATAATCCGAATATTAAAGACTGTTTTCTTTCGCTCGATGAAAACTATCTGAATCTCCCGCTTCCGTACAGATTTCAGATGATTGAGAACTATGAAATCCGGGATATCCTGAGACACAAGCAGAAAATGGAGGGAGATAACGACTCTTTAATGTATGATTTTGAGATAGATAACCTCGACAGCCTGAGAGATTACATGATGTTTTCCGTATTCAACGACAACCGGGAGATTAACTACTTTTTGCGTTACTTCAGGGATACTACCGAAATGCCCTCTCACGTAATCGGATTGAGCCGGATTGAAAAAAACGGAAAACTCAGAATGGGCAGCCATCTCTTTTTAGCACAGACCGATTCTCTCATCGCAAAAGAAGATAGTCTGTTTCCTGTAATTACCCTCCGGGATTTTATAGAAGAAAGGCTCATTCAGAGGCTCAACCTGTCGCCAGAAGAAATCGAAAATCCGCCAATATTAGTCTGGATGCCCAATAAAGGCGGGAAAATCGGAATCGATTTGAACCTTGACGGGTTCGGAGACAAAAAATCAGCGGTAAAATCCTCCTGCCGGAGAACCCATCTGGATATAACCTGGCTTCCCGGAGAAGGCAGTTTCGAAAAAGAAAATCAGGCTCCCGTAGTTCGGAAATTTAAAAAACCCAATAAAAGAAAAGGCAGGGCGAAAGCAGTAAAAAAAGGAAAAACCCGCAGAAGATAAATTACAATCCTTTTATCGGAAATCCCCTCAGGCTAAATTTTGTAAACATCCGGAAAAACCGTACTTTTGGAAAAAAATATACTGAAGATAACCATTTCATAAATTATACAATCCATGAAATTCCCTCAAAGAGCATTATTATTTTTAGGTGCTGTACTTTGTATCGGTGCCTTTTTTCTGCCTTATATGACCATCGATTATGTAGTAGGCAAAGCCAGTTTCGGAGGATACAACTTTATTGATTACGGACTTTCCTATTTTCAGGCCTCCTCAGGGGATAAATCCATGATGGACAAAGTAGAAGACTTCGGGTACGATTTTTTTATAGAAAAAGTCATAGAACCCTGGATATCAAAGGGAACACCCGCCGATCAGGGGCTGGTTTTCGGACTGTTTCTCGTATTAATTGGTCCCTTTTTCTACCTCCTGCTGGGTTTGGGTTACCTGTACCGAAGCGTTGCCGGTAAGCCCTTCAAAAGAGGTATTTTCTTTAATCTGCTTTACTTCGGATTCAGCTGGCTGATACTTTTCTTTATCAGCAACAAAATCAAACCCATTTCCATTGATTTTTTCCATATAGCAAGTTTCGGGTACTGGATAGCCTTTGCCGGCGTTTTCATTGCCGCATTTTCTGATTTTGCAGGAAAAGAAGAAGAAGAAGCAAAATAGCTATATTTTTTCATAATAGAATCACTCATTATCTTTATGGATTTATCCTATATCATCAACGAACTCGGGGAGGAAAGGGACAACTATTACCGGGCAGTTTCTCCCCCTATTATGCAAAGCAGCAACTTCTGCTTTAAAGACATACAGTCTCTGAGAGAATCCCTTGCACATGAAATGGACATTCCTTTTTATACAAGAGGACACAATCCTACCGTAGCCATTCTCCGGAAAAAAATGGCAGCACTGGAAAATGCAGAGGAATCCCTTATTTTCAGCAGCGGAAGTGCAGCAGTAGCCGCCGCAGTGATGTCCTGTGTACAGGCAGGTGACCACGTAGTATCCGTACAGAAACCCTATAGCTGGACCTACAAACTCCTTACTAACATGCTTTCCCGTTACGGCATAGAAACTACTTATATAGACGGAAGGGAAACTGAAAATTATACACAGGCCATCCGGCCCAATACCAAACTGTTTATACTGGAATCTCCCAACTCCATGACTTTTGAGTTGCAGGATATAGAAGCCGTATGCAAAATAGCCAAAGCCAATAATATTACCACTATTATAGACAACAGCTACGCAAGTCCCCTCAATCAAAATCCCATCAGCATGGGCGCAGACCTCGTAGTGCATTCTGCTACCAAATACCTCAACGGACACAGCGACGCAATTATTGGAGTGGTTTGTGGTACACGGGCAAAATGCGAGCAGATTTTCATGTCGGAATACATGACCCTTGGCGGAGCCGTATCTCCTCATGACGCATGGCTGATGATCAGAGGATTACGTACCCTGCCAATAAGGATGGAACGAATCGCACAAACCACCCCCAAAGTAGTGGAATACCTTGCCGGCCACCCCAAAGTAGAGCAGGTGCTTTATCCCTTTCATCCCTCTTTTCCACAATATGAATTAGCCCAAAAGCAACTCAAAGCCCCAACAGGACAGTTCAGCATCTTGCTGAAAACCGATAGTATGGAAGCCGTGGAAAGATTTTGCAATCATCTCACCCGGTTTTTGCTTGCAACTTCCTGGGGTGGATATGAATCCCTTATTTATCCGGCCTGTGTATTGTACGGCTCCATGAATTATGCCAAAACGACCCTTCCCTGGAACCTGATCCGGTTTTATACAGGACTGGAAGAACCGGAAGTACTGATTGCAGATTTGGAAAAGGCATTTGCTGTAATGTAAACGATTCCGATGACATCTTTTCTCCGAAAACTATTGCTTCCTTTTTCCTTTCTGTTTGGTCTGATTGTCAGATTCAGAAACGAACTGTATGATATGGGATACCTGAAAACAGAAAATGCAGGAGTTCCCGTGATTTCGGTAGGCAATCTTTCGGCGGGAGGAACGGGAAAAACCCCGATGGCAGCCTTTATACTCTCAGAACTTCAGAAGGCAGGTTTCCGTCCGGCTTATCTCAGCAGAGGATATGGCAGAAAAACCCGGGGTTATCAAAGGGTTTATCCGAAAGATACAGACGCTTCCCTGAGTGGTGAAGAATCCCTGATGATAGCCAGAAGGTTTCCGGATATTCCCGTTGCCGTTTGTGAAGACCGGGTAAAAGGCGCCCGAAAATTATTATCAGAAGAAAAGATTCAGGTAATAGTACTCGATGACGCCTTTCAGCACAGAAAAATATACCGGGACCTGGATATTGTAATGCTTGACGCCTGCAATCTCAATCCCCGGCTTTTACCCGCAGGCAATGGGCGGGAACCTTTGAATGCACTTTACCGGGCAGAAATAGTAATCATCAACAAATGGACAGACAAAAACCAAATCCCGGCATTACAGTCACAGATTCGGCCTTATGTATCCAAAAATTCAGTTACCCTGTTTTGCAGACCGGAATTAACTGCTGCCATTCAGGGAGTAACCCACAATCCGATTCCCCTTTCAGGAATAAAAGAAGCGGTAGTTTTTGCCGGACTCGGAAACAATGAGTATTTTGAAAAACAAATAGTTGAAGTAGGAATCGTCATCCGGCGTTTTTTTCCTTTTCCCGACCATCATTCCTTTACGGACGCTGAGTTAAGGGAAATAATAGCTTACGTAGAGGAAAATAAAATCCCTTATTTACTTACCACTGAAAAAGACTATATTCGGGTGCTCAGCAGGATAGAGGCTTTTCATTCCGTTTCTACCGCTTTTCATTATGTGCCGATGGTGTGGGAATGGCATACCGGAAAATCTGAACTCATTACCAGAATACAAAATCTTATGGCTCAATATTATCCCGGAGGTTCTTTAACCGAATAATTCCTTAGGATACATCCCGGAGAAATCTTTCCGTTTATCAAACAATTTATGAAGGAATGGAGTAAATACAGCATGAAAATGGATACGACAAACGGGAAAATAGCCTTATTGATATTACTGACAGCCGTTTTGGCGGGTATTGGCATGTCTTTAAAATCCTGTCGCCCTGAATCAAAACCGGTATCTGAAAAAGCAGCAGCAAAACTCGGTCACCACCTTTTTTTTGATCAGAAACTCTCCCTGAATCAGGCGAAATCCTGTTCTTCCTGTCACGACCCCCAATTTGCATTTACAGACGGATACCGGAAATCCGTAGGAATCAACGGTGATGTACTTACCCGTAACTCCCAAACCCTTATCAATGTAAAATACCTGAAATCCCTGACATGGATACATCCGGATTTGCATTCATTAGAAAAACAAATGGAAATCCCACTCTTTGGTACAGAACCCATAGAAATGGGTATGAGTCCGCAAAATATGGAAATTTTGACCCGTTTCAGCAACGATTCTCTTTACAGAATTTTATTTTCCGATGCTTTTCCCGAAGAGAAAAATCCATTCCGGTGGGATAATATACAACTTGCCATCGGAGAATATCTGAGAACGCTGGAATCTTTTGAATCCCGTTATGACAAAAACCGGAGGAATCCCGGAGAATATCCTTTTACAGCTTCTGAAATCAAAGGGGAAGCCCTGTTTTTTTCACCGGAATTAAAATGTGGCATTTGTCATCCGCCCCCTCATTTTACACTCGCTGCGGATTTCCGGCTGAATCCGGATACATTTTATTATAATATCGGGCTATACAATCTCAATGAAAAAGGAGACTATCCTCCGCAGGAGCAGGGATTGTTCAGCGTTACGGATAAAGAAAGCGATAAAGGCCGTTTTCGGGTACCGCCCCTGAGGAATCTTGCATTTACTGCTCCGTATATGCACAACGGCAGCATTCGCACCTTGCAGGAAGTCATCCGGATTTTTGCCGGAGGAGGACAAAATATACAGGAGCCGCCCTATCATGGAGATGGGAGAAAAAATCCTTTTAAACATCCGTTGATTACCGGATTCCCTTTGAACGCAGAGAATGAAAAAGCCCTGACCGATTTTCTGCTTACCCTGACCGATTCTTCCATTCTGATAAAGCCACAGTTTCAGAATCCTTTTACACAAAATAAATAAATTTCATTTTTTTAGAATAATCTAAGAGAAAGTATATAATTTTACCGGAAAATTTAAGGGCAGATATTTTCATGAATAAATTTCTATTTCCGGCAGTCTTTCTTGTATTATTCACTGCATTTTTCTGGATAGCCTGCAATGCACCGGTACAAAATGAAGGAGACAGTACCCAAAAACTGAAAGGAGAAGGTTACGGCGAAACCGCAGAATATTTCTCGTCCGATTCGATACTGAGTAAACAGCCTTTTCTGCAGGAAATTCTTACCAAAGTCAATGAATCCCTGAAACAACCCGTACCGGTCATTCTCATGCAGGATTCACTCGACAACGCTCAAAAACAGGCTCAGGCAATCGCACTTCAGGACGGCGGGTTTCTTAAGTCGGTAAAAGATGAAAAAGGACGGGCTTTAAGAAATGAAATTTTCGGGATTTTTCCGGCCCGGGAAAGTGATTATGCAACTCGTCAGCTGGCAGATATTTGTAAAAACGGAGGCTGCTACCGGGTGGAAATGTATAATTATGCGCTGAATCTCACAACGGTTGCGCTGGTCAATAATCCGTCGGGTCAGGTACTTTCTGTATATTCGCTTCCTCATACTCAGCCTGACATCCCGGTTTACCTCAAGAAAATTGCCCTTAAAATCGCAACCGAGTCACCGGAAGTAGCAAAAGCACTCGGGGGAAAACCGGAGGAAGGAACAGCCCTGATGGCCGATACCAAAACCGCTTTGAATCGCAGCCGGTGTGAGCGCTCGATGCATTTATGTGTATCTCCCACTTTCGTAAAAGGAGAAAAAGCCCTGTGGACTATCGTGGATTTAACGGATTTTCGGTTGGTTGGGTTGAGATGGACGTATGTGGGAGACGCAGGCCCGGCACCTGCCTTAACGGAACGAAAGATTCAAAACGAAAAACTCACAGAATGCTACTGTAAAAAACAAACGAATCTGGAGCAAAACGGCTGGAAATTAAACTACATGCTGACCAGTTCGGATGGACTTCGCATTTCAGAGGTCGTATATAAAGGAAAGGCGGTGATTCAAAGCGCAAAACTGGTTGACTGGCACGTAAGTTACTCTAATACCGATGGTTTCGGGTACAGTGACGCAATCGGATGTCCGTTTTTCAGCACGGCAGCAGTAGTCGCAGTGGAGCCGCCGAAGGTGCTGGATTTATGGGAAAACGGAGTAAAAACGGGATTCGTTCTTTCTCAGAACTTTTTCAGCGAAGGATGGCCTCAACCCTGTAATTACAATTATCAGCAGCGGTTTGAGTTTTACGACGACGGAAGATTCAGGGTCTCTGCAGCCAGTCTGGGAAGGGGCTGCGGGAATGACGGAACCTACCGGCCGGTTACCCGGATTGCCTTTGCCGGAGATAAACTTTCTTTCTGGGAATGGGGCGGAGACGACTGGAAAAAATGGGAAAAAGAACAATATCAGCTTCAGAAACCCAATACTCCTTATACAAAAGAGGGTTTTCAGTATAAAATCGGGAACGAAGCCAATGCTTACTTCGTAGTGCCGGGAAATGGTCAGTTTAAGGATGGAGGAAGGGGAGATAATGCCTATACTTATCTTACGGTGAATCATCCGGATAAAGACGAGGGGGAGTCTGACCTTATTACTATCGGGCCTTGCTGCAATACGGATTATCGCCAGGGGCCTGAGAAATTCATCGAACCTAACCCCGAAGCCCTGAATCAGGGAGGGTTGGTGATGTGGTATGTGCCACAGATAAAAAACGACGATACCAAAGGGAAAGAATACTGCTGGGCTGAATCGTTTATTGAAAACGGTATTTACAGTACAAAAATATACCCTTGCTTTTCAGGGCCTATGTTTGTTCCTGTTCAGGGTAAATTTTAAACAGAATGGGTCAAGGCATTGATACTGATTGTTTTTCCCTGAAACCCGCATTTTTTACTATTATCAGCATTGGATAAAATCATGATAAAATATTTCTTTCCTTCATTTATGTTTCTTTTTTTCTTTTCTGTTGCGGGTTGTGGTGAAAAAGAAAAAGAAATTCGTTATACGGGCTCTCAGGCTTTTAAGGATTGCAAAAAACAACCTGCTTTTGTACAAAACCTCGGTTTTGATTTGTCACGCTCGGCTTTCAGTACTTCTGAAAAACGGGTAAAAGGACTTACTTTCATTCAGTTTCCTGCTCAGAATGCGCCGGAAGACAGAAAATTGTTTCAGCATCCCAGCTGGAAGGAATTCGGGTGGCTGGGCCCAATGGCAATAGATGAAAACGGAAATATCTTCATTGCGCCTGTTCCGGTTATCAATGTTCTGGATAATCCCGCTGAAAAGCAAAACAATATTTATAAGGTCAATACTCAAACGGGGGAAATGAGTTTGTTTATACAACTCCCTATGCAGCAAAAACCCAATGAGTTTAACCCTTATGGGGTTCTGGGACTGGTATATGATTGCGAAAAGGGAATTTTGCTGGCATCTACGGTTGCCGGGTCTGACAGGGAGAATATCAGAGGCTGCCTGTATGCTGTACAAACCAAAGGAAAGCCGGTTGTGCTGGACCAGCTTACAGAAAAAGACGCAATTGGAATCGGGGTAAACTATCTGAACGGCGAAAAAAAGGTCTATTTCGGAGAAGCCCGTACCTCTGATATTTATTCAGTAGGGATAAGTAAAGACGGGAAATTTGAAGGAAAACCACGCTTGGAGTGCAGTCTGGCGGATTTGGGGCCGAGAGGGGATGACAAAGCCCGTAAAATCCGGTTTAATGCAGAAGGAGATATGATTGTAATGGGAGTGGAATTTAACTTTAATCTGATTGCCCCTACGGAAAAACAGGAAACGCCCTATACTTTCCGGTATGATATTTTCACCCGAAAATGGGGATATGTTCCGGAGAAAAAAATACAGTGATTCTGGTCTTTGTCATTTACAGGCGGAAAAGCGTTCAGTCCGGATTTTTTTGTATGGATAAATCTTACTATTTTTACTTTTTCCTCTGTCAGAATGAAAAAATATGAGTATTTCAAAAGATTATATTGAAAGAGAAATTCTAAAATTCGGTGCCTTTCTTCAGAAAATTACGGATATGGTAATAAACCGCAAACAAAATACCGAAGAAATTCATGCGGAAATAGACAAAATACTGAAAGAAACCGTAAATCTGAGTCCTGAGGAACTGAAAGGAAAAGACCCGGATGTTTTTCTGGAAACTTTGCTTGCACAAACCCGGTCGTCACAGACAGAAATCCTGTTTGTATCCCGTATGCTTAAAGAAAAAGCGGAAATCACTCAGGAGAATCCGGAAAAAAAAGAATATTATATTCATTCCCTTTGTTTACTGGAATGGGTATGTCGTAATGCAACGGTGTATTCTATGGAGTGGGATTCTATGAAAAACGAATTAAAACGAAAAATATCCGGGTTGTAAACATCCTCAGAAAACACTTCCCGCTTTCTTTTTAAGAAATAACGGTAGTTTATTGATCAAAAAACAGGGAAAATAAGAATCTGTGAATATTTTTTTTTGCAACTTTCAAACTAACTGTTAATTTTACCGCCCGAAAGTACTCCTTTATACTAAAAGGAAGAAACAGAACAAAAATTATTAAACATTATTAAATATCCATAATCATAAATTATGAACTTCAATCCGGGAGATATTGTCAATTTTTCAGTAATGGTTGCCCCCATTTTGTTTTTACTGGCAGTGGGGCTGATGTTGATGTTAATGGATGTGCTGAAAGCGCATTCTTCAATGCCACTTATTGCCGGACTGGGACTGATAGGGGCGGGAGTGCTTGCAGTTTTACCCGAAAAAATCAGTAGCATGCAGGCTTTTTATGGAATGATTGAGGTGGGAAATATCGCCCCGCTGAACATCGTTTTTCTTTGCCTGTCCGGTGTGTTTACAATATTTTTCCTCCCGGACTACCTCAAGCGTCAGGACAAGCCGATTTATGAGGTTTATACCTTATTGATTTTTGCAATCATTGGGATGATTATGATGGCAAACGCTTCGGATTTGCTGATTACTTTCATCGGGCTGGAAACTTTCTCCATTGCACTTTATGTATTTGCCGCTTTGTTCAAAAAAGAAGAAACCTCCAATGAGGCAGGCTTGAAATACTTTCTGCTGGGTGCTTTTGCCTCTGCCTTTTTATTGCTGGGAATTTCGCTTCTGTACGGACTTACCGGTTACACCAACCTGAATGATATCGCAGCGAATGCTTCGAAACTCACAGACAATCCGGCTTTGTTCTTTACAAGTATCGGTTTATTTATCATTGGATTCCTGTTTAAGGTATCTGCTTTCCCTTTTCATAACTGGACTCCGGACGTGTATTCCGGTACTCCTACTCCGCTTGCAGGATTTATGGCTACCGGAAGTAAAATGGCGGCTTTCATTGCTTTAGGGACAGTCCTGATAAAACTCAATTTCACTCAATATGATAAATTGGTTAACGTACTGGCTTTAGCGGCTATTTTGTCCATGATCTACGGAAATGTAGTGGCGGTTCGTCAAAAAAACCTGAAAAGATTGCTCGCTTATTCTTCCATTGCGCATACAGGATATGTATTACTGGGATTATGTGCAGGAAAAGCGGGTTTTGTAGCGGTGATTTTCTATATGTTTATTTACACCATTATGAATATTGGGGCATTCGGCCTTGTAGGCATTGCAGAAAGAACGCTCGCAGATACGGATATGGACAAATGGAAAGGATTGGGAATCAAGGCGCCTTATTTTGCTGCTGCAATGTCTTTATTCCTTTTCTCCATGGCGGGAATTCCTCCTTTTGCAGGATTTATGAGTAAATATCAGGTGTTTATTGCGGCAATTGGTTCAGGTCAGATTTTGCTTGCAGTAATCGGTATTCTTACTTCTGTAATAGCTGCTTTTTATTATATCTACCTCATTGTCATTATGTATTTCGGCAAAAATGAAAGCCCTGAGGTATCTCCCCGCTTTGATTGGACTACCGGCTTGGGAGTAGGACTACTTGCTGTGTTAATCCTTCTGCTGGGTATATTCCCCTCGCTTGTACTTCAACCACTGCTGCAATATATGAGTGGGTCCATTTCAGCAGTAGCTGCGGCTTTTTAATCGTTTAAACGAATTGTCCTGAAATAATATAAATATCCCGTTTGGAAGTGAATCTCCAAACGGGATATTGGTTTTTAGTCAGTTGAAACCAGTTCTTTGTAGAACTTTGGCTTTCGGGCAGGCATTATGGACAAATCAGAAATTCAAGGTTTGTATTTCCGTTTACATAATTTTCATTAATGCGGGATACTACTTCGTTCATTTCTGAAATAGAATATCCCATAGTGCCACATCCTCCCAAAACATTATTGGCTTCAGTTAGAATTTCGTTTACTGATATGCCGGCAAATGTTCCGTACGCTACAACCTGATCGCCCAAACTGGTTTGAGAGTTACCAAAAGTAAAATCATTGGTATCAAAACTTACGTTCAGATTAAGGGCAACTACCTGGCCAGCGAAAACATTGTTTAAATCTACCGGATTTACATAAGATGTACTTAACGCTTTAGCCGTACCGCCTTGCGGAAGAAACTTACGGATATTTTCTGCCGAGGTAAGGGTAAGAGAATTGCCGTCTTTACAGCCAATTACCAGGCCTGAAGGAAAAACAGAGGTAAAATTACTGGCAAGATATTTTCCGGGATTATTTCCGGAAGCTTTTGTTCCCCAACCACCCTGAGTCTGAGTTCTGAATATCCCGCTACATTCTCCTTCTTTAGAAGAATATGCTCTTTCAGGCAGGATTCTTTCCTTTTGGCCACAACTTGTAATGAATAGAATTGAGATGATGGTAAATAACGTAAAAATTAGTTTCTGGTTCATAATAAGATTATTTGTTTAAGTTTGATAAAAAAATTACATGTAATATTTTACAAACAAATTAAGTACCAAATTGGATAATTATATAATATAATATTTTAAAAAATGATTAAATTGTTTTTAAGTAATTGAAAATGTGGTTATTGGGTCAGGTTTTTTTGTTAATACCGAAAGTAATTTTAGGTTTTATCGTTGTATTTTTTTCTTGAAAAATTGTCAGAATTATGGATTTTACCTGCATTTTGTTTCATAAATCAGGAAAAACTAACATATATTATTCATGCTAAATACCCTTATTTTAAGATTGATACAATCAATAAATCTGCACAAATATGGGTTCAGTGGCAGGAGGATTCTCTTTTTTCCCGTTTATATATATCTTTTTCATCGTTCCCTTCTCCGTATGTTTTATGATTTTATCTGAAAAGTCAGATATCCGGGTTTTTTATATTCTTCACGGAATTCAACTTAAAAAAAGAAAAAAACGGAATCCACAGGACGTAGAATTTTCTTTTTGGCAAACTGTTTTTATATTTGCGCAATTATCTCAATGAAATTATGTCAAAACAAAAAAATATTCCTACTGTTAAATCCCGGAATACGCCTCCAAAATCGGAGTCAGCAGGATTTCCACCGGTTGTTGCTCAGATTGTATTAACGATTGTGGCTTCTGTACTCATATTGCTGATTATAAAATTACCCCGGAACCAGGAATACTGGTGGGCAAGGGTTTCTAAATACTATGATGAAATTCCTCAGCAGCGAAAAAACATGAATGAAGAGCAGCGAATGCAGTCCCGTCATGGGGGAAACTATATGATACCGGGAATCATTGCCAAAAACATAAAACCCGAGGATATATTCCTTTTGCCTCCCAAAGCTTATGTGGAAAAAAACGAGAAAAACCCCAATAACTGGAGTAATCCCTATGTTTTTTATTATATGAACAGTGAAGTAAAAACCTGTGCGTTTGCCAATGACAGCCTGAGAGCCAAAGCCACTAAAGCGCTTGTATATGACAACAAAGGAGGAATACAGTTAGTAGAGCTAAAAAACGATTCTATCCGGAATCAGATTATCAACATGTATCAGGCAAAATAATACTATCCAACATTTAACTCCAAAATTAAAAACAGATTATGATTTTAGTATATATTCTTCTACATCTGATAGCCGGTCTGGGAATTGTCGCTCATTTTGATGCGGTACGCAAACGCGCCGAAGTAATCGGGCTTGCTGTATTAACGGGAATGGGGATTCATACCCTTCTGATTTATATAATGGGATTACTGGACATATCCCTGAGTACCGGTTCCGTACTGGGCGGAATGATTGGGATTTCCCTGCTTTGTCATATAGCCTACAAAAAAACGGTGAGCCTGATACAGGATTTAATCAAAAGCCCCTTTGATTTCAAAATATATGAAATTCCTTTTTTAATCATTGGTACCTATCTTGTATATATCTCCTCCTGGAGAGCATATTATCTGCCTGTAACGCCTTATGACGCAATTGTGGGGATGGACATGGTGGCAAAATATGCAGTAAAGGAAGGACATGTAATTTCCTCCGCATTTTCACATCCCAATTTATCCGGACACCTTCAGAATCAGATGTTTTATGCTCCGTTTACGACTTTTTGCCAGATTATTTACCGTCTTGGAGGGCACACCGTAGGGCAAACCTGGCTGGGGGTTGTAGTGGCGGCATTTACCTTGTGGATGTATGGGAAAATGCGTTCTGTGACTCACCCGGTAATTGCCGGCCTTTGTGCCTTGCTACTCATGGCAATCCCTGAGATGTATGCCTATTCCTTTATGTTTCTGACCGATTACAGTACTGCTGTGTTTTTTGGAATGGGGGTTGTGTATTTCTACACAGCCTCACAGGACAACAGTCTGAAAACCTGGATTTTATCTGCACTTATGTTTGGATTCAGTATCTGGAGCCGTTCGGATTCAGCGGTTTTTATTCCTTTCGGTTGCCTTGTGATACTGGGAATATACCGAAAAGACGGAATCGCTTCTGCACTCACCAAAGCGGGTATTTTTGGGGGGATTCCCTTCGTGTTTTTTGCATTATGGAATATTGTGTTTTTCCAGCTGCTACCCAAAGTGCCTGAAAATCAGATAGCAGAAGGTGCAGGAAATATCGGTAATCTGCTGGCAACCTACTCCGATATAGTGAATAAGCTGATTATGAACGAAATTTATTACGGATATGCGTTTATAATACTGATAATCTGGTTTATCCTGAACCTTGCAGTTACAAGAAGTATGAAAGGCTGGGAGGCTTCCGTATGGATTTTAATCCTTTTCATCGGCTTCGGACTCATTGTCAATCTGTTTACTGCGGCTTCTATTGATAATACAATCAAACGGGGCTTTTTTCGCTTTTTCCCTGTAATCTATTTCTATATTGCCATCAGCCCGCTTTCTCAGAAAATCACAGAGTGGGTGTATCGTTTTGAAAAAAGAGGATAAAATGAAATTTGTTGTTTTTTCCCTGAGTTTGGCAGGTTTAATGAAAAAAACAATTTCCTTATGAAAGCTACTTGAAAGGGCTTTTATCCCTCATATAAACAGATTCTGCGGTGGAAATTCAGCGCAGAGAGGAATACATTTGTAAACTACCCGATTTTTTTGGGTATTAGTTCTACCTTAAATATGCGTATCTTTGCCACAAGATATTAACAATAGTATGATGATCAAAAAAATCTTTTGGTTAATGTGCCTGGGATTTGGGTTGTGGGAAGGATACGGCCAGAATATTTCGTTATCCGGAAGCGTGACGAATGCAGAAGACAGCACATTCCTGGAGGGGGCAGAAGTAAGACTTACTTATCTGCCGGATTCAGTTCAGGAAGGCAAATTAACCGACTCAAAAGGAGCATTTCTTTTGGAAAACCTCAAAAAAGGAAATTATATCCTGAATATCCGTTATCTGGGTTACAGGGATTATAACCTTCTCATTCAGTTGGAAACCTCCCGTAATCTCGGAAAAATTGCACTTGAACCCGAAACGGTAAGTACGGGAGAAGTCCGGATAGTGGGCAAAGTTCCCAGCGCAACACAACTCGGAGATACCACTCAATACAATGCAAAAGCCTTTAAAGTAAACCCCGATGCTAACGCAGAAGACCTCGTGCTGAAAATGCCGGCAATGACACAACAAAACGGCAAGATTCAGGCTCAGGGAGAAGACGTTAAGCAGGTTACCGTAAATGGTAAACCTTTCTTTGGGGATGACCCCAACGCCGTACTGAAAAATATTCCGGCTGAAATGATTGATAAAATACAGGTTTTTGACCGTCAGAGTGATCAGTCCCGGTTTACAGGTTTTGATGATGGCAATTCTTCCAAAACCATCAATATTGTCATGAAACCGGAGTTTGTCAACGGACTTTTCGGCCGGGTGTATTCAGGCTATGGTACTGAGGACCGCTATAAAGCCGGAGGAAACCTGAATTATTTTAAAAAAGACAGAAGGATTTCTCTGGTGGGACTTTCCAATAATATCAATGAGCAGAATTTCTCTTCCGATGACCTCATGGGAGTCATGAGTAGTACTGCACAGAGCGGAGGCAGAGGGGGGCCTGGCGGAGGCAGAGGAGGAATGGGAGGCGGAAGAAGAGATCAGATGAACCCTTCCGAAAGTTTCCTTTCCAACATACAAAATGGTCTCGTAACTGCGCATGCCGCCGGACTCAATTATGTGGACAAATGGGGAAAAAAAGCGGAAGTTGCCGGAAGCTATTTTTTTAACCTGACCCAAAATCAGCTTACTTCGAATCTTTTTCGTCAGTATGTAACCGCTGCTCAGGCCGGGCAGGTGTACGAAGAGCAGGGAGGGGCAGAAAATAAAAATCTGAACCACCGCCTCAACTTCCGCATGGAATATACCATTGATAGCATGAAATCCTTTGTGATTAATCCCCGTTTTTCCTTTCAGGGCAACCATGCTTTTAGCAATCAGGAAGGAAATATACTTTCAGATACCAGTTTACTGAACCTTACCCAAAATCAGAACCGTTCTGACGGAGCAGGGTTTAGCTTTACCAATTCTTTGCTATACAGACAAAAATTAGCGAAAAGAGGCAGGACTTTTTCTGTTTCTGTCAATCATGCGCTGAACGACAACAGCAGCACTTCCAGCCTTCTGGCTCAGAATACCTTTTTTCAGAGTAGCTTTCCTTCTGATACCCTGAACCAGAATACCCGGCTTTTCCAAAACTCCAGTTCCGTCGGAGGGAATGTGAGTTATACTGAACCTCTCGGGAAAAAACTCTTTCTGCAATTTTCCTGGGGACTCAACTATAATACAAGCAGTGCTGAAAAGAAAACGGTGGAAACTCCTTCGGAAATTCTCGATTCTACGCTCTCGGGGAGTTTTGAAAATTTATATCTGACCAAGACTGCCGGGTTGGGTTTACGGTATCAGCAACCCAAAGCCAACCTGTCCGGTGATGTAAGTTACCAATGGGCAAAGCTCAGTAATAATCAGCTTTTTCCATACGAATACTCTATGAATCATGTATTTAACAATATTTTGCCTTCCCTCCGGTATATGTATCGTATCAGTCAGCAGCAGTCATTGCGGGTCAGTTATCGTACCTCTACGAATGTGCCTTCCGTTACTCAGTTGCAGGAAGTGGTAAATAATACGAATCCGCTCATACTGAGTACAGGGAATCAGAATCTGAAACAGGCTTATACACATACTCTTATGAGCCGGTTTTCGAAGGTAAATACCGAAAAATCCAGTTCAGTATTTTTTATGGTGAATGGGGCTTATACCCATCAGTATATCGGAAACAGCGTTTCCATCGTCTCACGAGACACCATTATTTACGGGGTTTCGCTGGCAAGAGGAAGTCAGTTAAGCCGTCCGGTAAATCTTAACGGATACGGAAATATTAAAATGCTTTTAACCTACGGATTTCCTGTAGCCCCCCTGAAATCCAACCTGAATCTGAGCTTATCCCTGAATTATCTGCGTACACCGGGCTTAATCAACAATGAATTGAATCTTTCCCATTCTCCCAATGCCGGAGTTGGAATCGTACTGGGAAGTAATATCAGTCCTGAGCTGGATTTTACCGTTTCTTCCAATACCAGCCTCAATTATGTCCTGAATACCCTGCAAAAAGAACTGAACTCCTTTTATCTGAATCAGCAATCCCGGTTCAGGGTTAACTATATCCTGAAAAAACACTTTGTGTTTCAGTCTGATATTACCCATAATTACAATGCAGGCCTTTCTTCCTCGTTTAATCAGCATTTTTTCGTGTGGAATATGGGAGCAGGCTATAAGTTTTTGAAAAATAATAACGCAGATATCAGAATTGTCGCTTTCGATTTACTGAAACAAAATAATTATATTCAAAGGAATCTTACGGAAACCTATATAGAAGATACTCAGCTCAATGCTTTAACCCGGTATTTTATGCTGGTATTTACCTATAATTTCAAAAAACCCTTTGGGAAAAAATAGGCTTTCTCTTTATTTTTTTATCAGATCCTGAAAATGAATCAGGAACCAGTCCGCAATATCTTCCATCGGAAGGCTTGCCGCAGCAAAATAGTTTTTCTCTGCGAGATGTCTCCGGTAAGCCTTGTCTTCCAGTACCTTCTGAATTGCATTAGCAAGACTTTCTGTATTTTCAGGCTCAAAATAGGCTCCTTCGTATCCCTCTTCTTCAATCAGAATAGCGAGGTCATTGATTTTCGGTAAAACTACCGCTTTCCCATAGCTTCCGGCCTGATGTAATACACCCGAACTTCCCGTTGTACCGGAGTAGGGCAAAACCACTACCGAACTTTCCGTAAATAGCCGGGGAACATCTTCTTCTGCTACATATCCGGTATAAACCATATCCGGAACCGAAGCGTATTTTTCGCGTATTCCCGCAAGGTATCCGGTACTATTCGGGCTGTCGGTACCGGCAATAATACATTCAATCTGCATTCCCGTTCTTTTGCGGATAATTTCTACCGCATCAATCAATCCGTCCACTTTTTTATAGGTACCAAACTTACCAAACGTCATTACTTTGAATGGCCCGGGCTTATCCTCAAAATCGGGTAGGGGAGGAGTTTCAAAACTTCCGTGGGGGATCAGGGCTATATTCCGGGCTTTATATTTTTCTTCCAGTACCTTGACGTATTTGGGGATTGTAACCGTAATCATATTGGCTTTCAGCAGAAAACGGGTAAGCATAGAGCCGATGAAATTGTAGATTTTCTGCAAAAGTTTATTTTGGGTAATACCGGCATTACTCAGGTCCACTTCTTCCAGAATATTGTGGAGCAAAACGACAGAAGGAGTACCGAAGATTCTTACTGCAAAAGGAGAAAGCAATCCCAGTGCCGCCGGAATTTTACTACTGCCAAACAGCAAAAACTGAAGATTGTACAAAACGACGTCCGGTTGGGTTTCTTTTACGGCTTTATTGATTTTCAGAAGATTACTCCAGTCGTTGAATGCCCACACCTCTTTTACGATAACCGGAGCACCTTCTTCGGGAAAATGATATTGCTGACCTTCCGGAAGTTTATCAGTAATCAGAATAACGGATTCGATTTCCGGCTTCTGACGAAAGTGGCGAATCAGATAATATCCATATTCATTTAAAGTCCCTTTTCCGGGCGGATGCGTAGAAACAATGGCTAATTTAATGCGCTTACTCATGAATGATATGATTTTTTAATATTTCGGCAGCTGGTTTTAGCTTGCCTTTTTCGTTGATAATACCGAATTTTTTTTGTGGAAGTTTATGTTGAGGAAGCTCACCGGCTACCTTTCCCGGGACATTTTCAAAATCATACAAAGTCCAGCTAAGGAAAGGCATAGCTTCTTTTTCTTTTAGAATATTCAATACCTGCTGATAATAGTCGGATTGCTCCTGTTCTGTTTTGCTGCCCGGAAACCACCACGCACTGAAGGTTGACATTCCAAACTCCTGAAGCATAAGCAACTGAATTCCGGTTTTTTCCTTGAGCTGGTCTATAGAAGAAGAGAGGAGTTTGATGTCTTTGTAAAAATGAAAAGATACAAAATCCACTTCTCCGGCAAGTAAATGTGCATTGTCGGGGTCTGCCCAGCCAATCGTAAACAAATGATTGGAATCATACAGCCGGGCTTTTTTTAGCATATAGCTCAACCAGTCCAATACGTCCTGACGGTGAGAATACCGAAAATCCAGGTCCGGTTCGTTTTTGATATCATAGGCAATGATTTCTTCACGGTCTGTGAAGGTTTCCAGCACGATTTCCATCTGACGCTCCGTCTGACTCCAATTTGATATACGGTAATCACTGTTAAAATCAAATAAAGTTACGATTACTTTTAGTTCTGCCAATTTGGCTTCATCCAGTAAACTTTCCATTTGAGAAAGCATTTCCATATCTACATTCCCTTTACCGAAATCCTCAAAAGGAACGAATATCCGTACTGTATTCAGATTCAGGGATTTAATCACCCGAAAGTCATTTCTTATGGTGTTGATACTGAAGTTTTTACCAAACATATCCCAGGGAGAATTTTGCGGATAATAATTGATTCCCCTGCAATCAAAAACCTGGTTTTTATACTCAAAACGCTGATTATCAATATTTATAAAATTTCCGGAAGTGGCTGGACGTTTGGATTCCAGTACTTTGTCACAAATGCTGTTGTCCCATTGTCTGATTTTCCAGAATCCATCCTCCAGTACCATGACTACCGATTTGTTCTGATGATTAAATTCAGTATGTACAGGGGTGAAAGGGGTGGTTTGAGTATTATATCTTCTGCCCACGGTAGCTACCGAATAATCCGTAAATCCCACAATCTGCCCGTCAGCAGAATAAAAATGCAACTGAGGAAAATGAGTGAGATCAGAGAAGTGGAACTGATTTATTTTTTCGGGCTTGTATTGCTTGATTCTTTTACAGATTTCCTGTTGAAAATAAAGGGGAAGCCCGGTAGTGTCTCCTGTCCGTAAATAATAATTCCATTCTGCCCAGGCCGAAAGATAGTTTTCGGTGATTCTTCTACGGGTTTCCTCTTCCATTTTTCGTCCGTGGGTATCAGGGTCTCTAGCCCATTCTACTTTGGGAGTATGATAGTTTGCAGTGGAAACTACCGGATTAAAAGCAGAAATAACTTCCTCTCTTGTGTGGAAATATACCCATGCATTTCCGGCAAGAACCGTAAAGCCCAGACTGATTACGGCAAGCAAAATCCCAAAAAGGATATATCTTCTCCTGTGGGAAAATAAATCTTCTGTAAATCGGTACATCCACCGGAATGTTCGTATGGAAAGGGTGTTTTTCATGTTTTTACAAATCGGAGGGTTAAGGTTTGAGATTTACACATTCCGGAAACCATGCCGGTTATCTGTAGCCTGCCGGGTTGCTCAGGACATCTTAGCCCGACAGATACCTCCCCGTTTACCACAACAGTCTGAACGGTGGAAATCTGTTTCTGGTCATTTCTGATTTCAAAATAAACCATTGTCCCATCGGTAATTACATTTCCGAAGCGGTCATGAAGAATATCAGTATTTACCGTAAAAAACTGATTACTGCCACACCCGTAAGTGTCGTTGGGTGAAAACAGATGAAACGCTTCAGGCAAACCTGCATTTTGATAAAATACTTTTTCGGTGAAATCTTTCCCTTCCAGTACCGGTTTTATGAGAATGCTTTCTTTTTGTGTACCACTGGGAAACTGCTCATTTGCAAATCCATGTTTTGTATAAATAGCCTGATGAAAAGCTTCTTTTTTCTGAGGCCGGACGATAAGGTCAAGTTCTGTACTGTCCTTACAGGGATTTCCGAACATATCCGTAGGGAAAACCGTAAGCATGGAAAAATCACTACCATTGGCAAGGATACTTTTCGGACCCAGAAAACTTTCCAGATTAACGGCTTTTTCCGGGATGAGAATAACCGAATCAGAATCCACTAAATGTGTATCATCGTATAAGTAAAAACGGATCAATCCTGTGGAAAGGAGAGGAATATTATGAAACGCTGCCTTTTGGTCTTTAATTTTTGAATGAATCGTATATACTCCCAAAGCGTCCATAATGGTCAATGTAAGGGTTTGGCCGGCGGTATTCCCGTTAATACATTCTGCGTAGATACTGAAGGGTTCACATACGGATTGAGTAGCCGGAACGCCTCTCAGCGTAGCAGAAACAGGCCGGAGAACCTCTGCCGGTTTTTTACATCCTGAAAGGAGTACTAAGACTATCCAAAAAATGTGAATTATTCTCAAGACTGAAATTTTGTGAATTTTTTAAGAATTACCCCCTAATAAATCGTAGGATTGGCAATGTATCCGTTTGTCTGAAAGTAACAAAAACCATGCAGAAATGGAAAATATGCAGGGATAAAATCTTTCTGAACTCCGGTTTCTTTCGGTATAAACAAATAATTCGGAACCCCATTGACAAATAAATCCGCTTTTCCTCCCTGATAAATCCGCTTCATTCGGGTGATATCCGCCATTGGACACCGGATGAATGCATTTCTCTCCGGACGAATACTTTCTCTTAAAAAAGTATTTTCCACCCATAAAATTCTTCTTTGTTTATCCGTGTAGGTAGTCAGCAGTTGAGGAATGCTTACTTCTTCTGTACCCTGATTGTACAGAAATCCGTTGATACTGTCTTCTTTTATGTAAAAATTCATGCAATCCAGGTTTTTAAACAAGTCATTATCAGTTATCAGCCCTCTTGCTTCCAGTTTGAACTTAACGGGTATTTTCCCGGCAAGGTCTGTACCGGTTTCGATGAATTGTACATCTATCCGGAAAGAAGTAGTTTCTTTTGGCAGTAATTTATGCTTCACTGTCATGCCGCAGTTGGTGACAGATAAAGGGCGGTTGTATGCATCATAAAGCGTTCCCGTAAGGGTAATATAGGCCGGGGAGTTATCAATGTTCTGAATTTCTCCTACAATGGCATAGCTCGTATCCGATTGAATCAGAGCGGCCTCTGTAATATACAATTCTGGCCGGTCAAGGATATCTTCATGCTGAGTAGCGTTCAGAGAAAGCGTTCTTCTGCCAATATTATGATACAGAATAGTGGATTTCTGGATTAACACTTCAGGAGGCTTGCTGTCTTTGACAGGCGAAGGGATAATGTACCACTTGCCTTCTCTTTTTACCAGTTCATGTTCATACACGGTTTCATACTTATCAAGAGGGGTAACCCATTCGGTTTTTACTTTTGCGATGGCTCTTACAGGGCTTATCCGGGTAACCTGAGGATAAATACCGTTGAGTTTAGCGTAAGAAGCCACGACCCCATCCACCACTGACCGTTCCAGATTGTATTGCTCGTAGGATAGTCCGGCGGCTTTGTCAAAAAAAGCGTAGGCCTTATCAAAGTATTTGAAATCGAGGGCGTCATAATAATGTTTTATCGCCGCTTCCGGAGTGCTTTGCTTTTGGGGGAAAAGAAAAGGATAAATCATATATCCTGAAATACCCCCAATTATCAGAATCCAGACGTAGTAAAAATACCGGAACCTCCCCGAAATGACCGGAAAAGTAAAAGGATAGACAAACTGATTTTGAGGCATAATTAATCTGACATAACCCTGAATCAGCAATGCAAAAAAAACAGCGAGAAAGGGGATAGTTCCCCATAATAACGCATGCAGGGGAGGATATACTTTTGTATTGATTTTGGAGGGCATGGGCGAAATATCGGGCTTCTGCCAGATCATAATTCCATTCTCAAGTCTTTGTACCCTTTCCCAGCCAGTGAAATATAAAAGAGGGTCATAAAATTTATCATTGGAGAAAATAAATTTCAGATAATATTTCTCAGGATTTACCAGAAACTGACGGAGTGAACCTATCCCTTCCACTCCCTTAAACTTTGCATTTTCGAGCCTTTCAACAGCCCTTGTCGTGAGTTCCGGTAGTCTCCTTGCCGAGTGATAATTGCCATCCACGCTAAGCGCATCGGTCTGAGTGGAGAGCCAGGCCATCTGATCCCCGAAACCAAGCGTAAGGAATCTCCAGCGGTTGTGCTGATCCTGAGTCAGGAAGTTGACTATCGGCTGCATATCGATTGCCTGTGGCTGCATAGGCCTGAATTTGGGGAGATTGACGATAGGGATGACGAGTAGTAAGGTCGCAAACCCCCAGAAGATTTTTTGTTTGGTTCTTGCAAAATACTCCCCCATAAATACACATCCTAAAATGGCTGCCCAGAACGAAAATCTGTCAAGCGTCAGAATATTAAACGCGTTTGTTCCCAACAGTTTTTCCGGAACAGGGGTAGTCCCTCCTGTACCCAGCAGCAGCATCAGGCAAAAGGAAATTCCCAGAAAAAAATTTCTTCTGTCAAGGACTCTTTTAAGAATAAATGGAAGAAGTAATAATTCCAGTCCCAGCGGAATGATAAAAAACATCAGGCCGGAAGTGGGCTCTTCAAAAAAGGAATCCCTTGAACCGTGCGGAATCGGAATCTGTGCAATAGGGTCCTTTTTGGACCAGTACCAGTATGGAAAAATCGTTCCGGCGAGAATTACCGGAATCATTATCACCGTTGGAATTATGCGGGGAAGCAGGGATTTGAGCGCAATCAGGTAGGTCTTTAGTCCCGGGTGTGTATCTTCCTCCCTGCTGTAATCCAGCCATGCAAGTCCCATTACCGGCGCTACAAAAAATACCATCCCGAATAAGGTTGTCACATGATGGGCTGCCGTAGCTACGCTCATAAGGGATAATCCCATAATCAGCCGGCTATTACTTCTCCATCGGATTCCTTTATAAATATCCGGCAGGGCATTCAGCAGAAAAGAAAGCCCGGTAAGCGTGGGAAGCTGACCGAAAATATGAAGCGTTTCTACAATACAGGAAGCAAATGCCAGATAAAGTGCAGCAAGAGAAGCCGCCGTCGGGCTTACCCATAAACGGGCAAAACGATACATCCCAATGACCAATATCACCAGAATCGTAATGGCAAATACCGAAAATGCAGGCTTGAGTCCGATTCCCAGGCTGATTAATCCGATGGATTGATGGACAAGCGGAGGATATCCGGTCATCGCAAACCCTGTGTACCATTTAGGATTCCACAATTCAAACCAGTGATGAGCGTAATGGTCTGCAAAAAAGAGGTGAACATATGCGTCATACGTTTCGGGCATTGTAGTCCATACGAGAGAGCCATGAAACAGAATCACTGCTCCGATTGCTCCCCATAATATATAAATGTATGACCTGTCTTCTTTAAGCATGGATTTGTACTTCCGTGATGCATTCTGTGTGCAAAATTAAGTTATTTTTCAGGGAAATCTGTTTTTTACTATAAATTTACCCTAATAACTCCTTTAAAGGGAGGGATTTCAGGAGGAATTAGTCCTCAAAACGATATATTCCGGAGGATTTTGCTTTCCGGGTGTTGAGTATTCTGTACAGTTCTTCCGGTATTCTGTACAGTTTTTGTAAGTGAGTCCAAGCCTGTATTTTCACTGGCCGGCTGCATTTGTCCACTCATCTTTGCCTTTCTTCCACTCATCGAAAGTCTGTTTTTTTCGCTTTTTACCGCATTGGGTTTGCAAGGATATTCTTGTAAACAAATTAGTAAAACCTATAAAAAATCAAATAGTAAAATGAAAACCGGCATCATCATTCCTTGTTATAACGAAGCAGACAGATTGGAAACTCAGGCATTTCTTGACGCATTAAATCAAAATCCGGAATATCATCTTTGTTTTGTAAACGATGGAAGCAAAGACGATACGCTCGTAAAACTTCTGGAAATTCAAACCATGAACCCTGAGCAAATCAGTGTGGTCAATTGTGTGAAAAACGGAGGCAAGGCGGAAGCAGTTCGTCAGGGTGGTTTATTCCTTTTGAAAAAACAGGATATTTCCTATATCGGTTTTCTTGACGCCGATTTAGCAACAGATTTTAAAGAATATAAAAGACTTACTGACACAATGTATGAAAACAATCATAAAATTGTATGTGGTTCCAGAATAAAAAGATTGGGTGCAGATATCTCAAGATCCCTGAAAAGACATCTTATTGGAAGAGGTGTGGCAACGGCTATCAGTTTTATCCTGAATATGCCTTTCTATGATACTCAGTGTGGAGCGAAGGTTTTTACGAAAGAACTGGCTGAGATGATTTTTAAAAAATCTTTTGAAAGTCCCTGGCTGTTTGATGTGGAAATCTTTCTGAGAATGAAAAATCATTATGGTGTAAACCTTGCTACTGAAAGCATCTGCGAAATGCCTCTGAACCGTTGGGTACATGTGGATGGTTCCAAAATCAGCTGGAAAGAAATGTACAGAACGCCTGTTCAGTTATCACAGTTATTTTTGAAATATACCCTTATGCCAAAACTAAAAGAACTTCAGCCGGCATTTGGGTTTAACGGTCAGCTTGCAACCCGTTAATTCTGCTTATCCATAAAGAAAAACAGCAATTCTCTTTGAGGGTGGCTGTTTTTTATTTATTTTTAGGGATACTCTCCGGTCCAGCAAGAAAAAAGTAAAAAAAGTTTTGGAGATAAAGAAAAAAAGCGTACCTTTGCGCCTCAATTTTGAAAGAATTCTTTAGTAATGGACATTAAACCAAAAAAAATTAAAAACAATTACGAAACAACTTTCATTGTTAGCGGAGAATTGACCGAGCAGGAGCACAAGGATGTTTCAGAAAAATTTCTGAATATCATGAAAGACGCTGATGCGGACATTTTGAACGTTGAGCAGTGGGGGTTGCGCAAACTCGCCTATCCCATAAATGGCAAACACAACGGACATTATACCTTCGTTGAGTTTAATTCATTTGGTGAGTTAATCGAAAAACTCGAAAGAGAATTTCGTTATGATGAACGTGTGATCCGTTTTTTAACTGTAAGACTGGACAAGCATGCTGTCGCTTACAATATCAAACGGAGAGAGCAAGGCTTCGGGATGAGACAAGGGCTCGGGGCAAAGTAAGAATAATTTATTAAAATTTTTTTAAGAATTATTCCTGGCTACCTGCTTGATTTCTTAAAGATTTTCTTTAATCACTTTTTTAAAAAAAAGAAATGGCTATTCAAAGAAACATGAACATTGGTCCTACTGCTGCCAATAAAATTAAAAACCAGCAGCTTACCAAGAAGTACTGTCGTTTTAAACGTACCGGGATTAAGTATATTGATTACAAAGATCCTAACTTCTTGCTGAAATTTGTGAACGAGCAGGGTAAAATTTTACCCCGCAGAATTACCGGCACGAGTCTTAAATTCCAGAGACGTCTGTCCACCGCGATTAAACGTGCGAGATTATTAGCTTTATTACCATTCGTAACCGATTTATTAAAATAAAATCATCATGGAAATTATATTAAAACAACCGGTTAAGAATCTTGGAGATACACACGATATCGTGAAAGTGAAACCGGGTTATGCCCGTAACTTCCTCATCCCTACAGGAATGGCGGTAATCGCCAATGCTTCCAACAGAAAGGCAGTAGAGGAAATTAAACGTCAGGTGGCGCATAAGCAGGAGCATATTAAAACTCAGGCTGAAAAAATCGCAGCCCAGCTTGCGGATATGACCATCGAAATCGAAACACTTGCCGGTGCTGACGAAAAACTTTTTGGTTCTGTAACTACTTTACAGATTGCCGCTAAGTTAAAAGAAAAAGGACTGGAAATTGATCGTAAAATCATTACAGTAGATGATATCCGTGAGTTAGGAACTTACAGCGCAACCGTTCACCTTCATAAAGAAGTGAAAGCGGACCTCGCTATCAATGTAGTTCGTAAAGCTAACTAAACCGGATTTTTCCCGAAAACATAAGAAGTGCTCCTGAGTAATATCAGGGGCACTTTTTTTATGTTTCTTTAATTTTACGATGTAAATACAAATTATTCCGGATATGATATAAGTACCTGACCATAAAAGCCTGATAATACCCTATTAGCTACGCTGAATCTTCGATTTCTGAAAGAAACCGCAGACTATGGATTTAATGCAGTTTACAGATGCTTACTCCGCTCTTGCAGGGCGTTTTTCACCGGTAAGAAATGCCTGTCTGAT
>JAIBAH010000211.1 GCA_019695295.1 Bacteroidia bacterium
TGTTACCTAAACAAAGGAAAAGTTAGGGATTAAAATGAAGTAATTTCCCTGATTGAGGGGATAGCATATACACTTTAGCATTTCCGAAGGAGTCACTTAATGTGATTCTCCGGGTGCTTTCGGGAGGGTATAAGGGGAAATACTCCTCCTTGTATCTGTATTATTGTTGGTGTGAATAGACCATTTCCGGAAAAGCCGCCCTTTTTTGTATCATTTCTTAGTTTGCAGAACAAAGAAAACTGGTTACCTTACATTTTTTATTGACAAAACTTATGCGAATTTTTGTTTTGGGTGGCGGAAACCCAACGGGTTTGTGGGTTTATTCCGTTTTGAATGGCGGAAACCCAACGGGTTTAACTCTACCTTATAATTACCTGCAAGTCGCCCTTCGGAAGAGGTGCAGGAACGGGGGAATATATTTATTCTCTCGAAGAGGTACAAAGTCGCTAAGGGTGTATGGTAATTTATCCTCCCTATTTGCGGCTTCCGCGGCTTCGCGTGAAAAAACTCATTTTCGGGTAAGGCTATCTTGTCCGCTTACTTACTTCATAATACTAAGCAATCAATAATCCCCATAGAATACTAAACCGCCGGCATTTTTCAGATACCGGCGGTTTAGTTTATTACCCTGACAGGATATTACTCCCTGATTACTTTTTCAGTAAATTTCAGGTTCCCGTCTGAAACGGTAATGAAATAAACGCCTGAGGGATAAGCAGAAAGATCCACTTCCTGATTTAATTCTCCTCCATTGATATTTACCGTTTCATGATGGATGATTCGTCCCATTACGTCTGAGACAGAAATCAGGGCCATGTCCCGGAAATTGTGCATTACTTCTACCGATATTTTTCCGTTTGAGGGATTAGGAAAGACAGAAATCCGTTTTTCATCTGCGATTGTCTCGATTGGGAGCGCAAAACCTACAGTGAAATGATGGGTAATTTTTTTGCCAAAGTCTGCTTCAAACTGCTTGAGCAAAGCACCGTTTGCGTCACGGAAACCGAGATTCCCACTTCCTACTTCCGGAATCAGAGGGTAATTTAACCCCAATCCTTCCTGAGAGGTAACTTCCATAAAATAGCAACCCGGCGTGGCAAAATTTACCGTATCATTAAAGAGTGCGTTTGCGGTTACATTGGATTTTACATATACGATTGCTCCGTTTGCGCCTTTGATTTTGATATTGATATCTCCGCTAAGGGCGTTATTTTTAAATCTTACGACCATTTTATTGGGATAGACAGGAGGCGTCACAAACTCAGAATGCATGATATTGTTATCAGGATTTTCATCTGTACCACTCACGGGGTTTACAATCTCAGCATAGAAAACGTTGCTGGAATTACTGCTTCCCCAATCAGCATAGCCCATTTGAAGGGTAATATCTACCGTTTGTCCGAACGCAAGGTTTCCAAACCATGGGGTAGTTTTGGGCGTTCCTCCTACTACTCCGTAGTTGATTGTGGCAGAAGTAAGCGGGGTGCTGCCGTTATTTTTAATCCGGATGGAGGGAGCATTACAGATTGGATTAATGTTGCTGTATATATCCGATTTTGAAGGTTTGATGATATCTTCTATTGCAGCATCCACCGCAAAGTTGTTGTTGCCATATTCAATCAAATGCATAGACATCACATAATTCCCGCTTCCTTGTCCGGGATTATTGGAAGGCACAGGTTCAATTCCATAATCCAGCACAACACTCTGACCGGAAACGTATTGGGTAATCTCAAACTCCCTGTCAGGAACCGGCATGGAAGGACACCAGCCACCGTCTCTGTCAGGTGCCCAGTTTCCGCCCTGAGCTACAACGGGATTGGTTGCACAGGCTCCGTTTACCTTCAGGTCCCAGTTAATCTGAGGCGTAGCGGCTCCGTTAATAGCGATATGATGATTTTTGTCTGCCCATTCACAGCAGTGGATCAGGCCCGCAGCGGCATCGTATATTCCTTCATGACCGTGTCCGGAAATCCGGGTTTTGACCTTAAACTGAGAAGAACCGGAATTAAGCTGGAAAGTATCTGCTTTCATCTGATTGTCCATTGCCAGATTATTGTAGGAGTAGGAAGCCATGTCATTATACATCTGTTGTATTGCCTTTACGTCTCTTGGAGGAGTACCGGAAATAAACATAAACTTCATATCCAGTAATTCCTGTGTATTCCCTGCGGAGATAGTAACATAATCTGTCAATAAAGCAGCATAGTCAGTTACATCATACACCCAGGTAAAGCCATCAGGACCTAAATCAAGCCCGATTCCGTAAGGGGTGATAAAACGACCGATTTCTGTACGGTGTATTTTTTCAAAATAGGAGTAATAATCAGTCATTACTTTATGGAATGTATTTTCAGGAACAACGATGGCGGAGTCGGATTTTACGCTGTTTGTGTATTCGTATGTATAATTGCCGGCTTCATATACATGTACTGTATCGGTTGCTACTGCCGGGTTTTGAGTATCATCAAACTTGATTACAGTAGTCAGGGGACGATAATCAATTGTTGTAGTCCATGAAGTATCTGTATGGGAATCGTAAGTCCCCTGAACGAAACTGAGTACAGGTCTTTGGTTGGTGAGTATGGCATTCAGGGACAAATTGCTTCCTTTCTGATTCTGCCAGTCCGGCATTCCTACAATCTCTGCGTCATGATTCATTGGCCCTGCGTCTTCTGCTGTAAAACCCATATCCGATTCAAAGGGGTAATAGCAAACCAGATTGGCATAATCCGGATGAGAAGGGTTGATTTTTTTCTTGAACCAGGAAGAAATCGTAGTAGCACTCAGTTCTTTATTCCAGATTTGAATTTCGTTCATTGCCCCGGGATAAGTTCCGTCAAAGCCTTCTTTTTTAGGCGTTTTGGCAAAGGAAGCTTTCTGAATTCCATTCATTGGACGGGTTTTACTAAAGCCGGAAGCCCACATCAATCCGTTCAGGTATATTTTCATTACTCCAGTGCCTACATTTTTGGTAAAAGCCCAGTGATTCCATTTTCCTTCTATGTCGTTGGTAGTTGCTGCTTTAAAGATACGGTCTGTTCCGGAGTAGGGCACCGCTCCTGCATCCCAGTAAACACTGTTGTTGCTCCATGGAAGGTGGATATTCAGTACTCTTTCATTGTTTTCGTTCATTGCTTCAAATATCGTGGTATTCAGGGGAAGGGCTGCGTCTCCTTTTACCCAAAAAGCAATGGTAATCTGACTGTCAATCGTTGCAAATGCATTGGCAGCGTCTTTTACATAAAATCCATCTTTATTACACTGATAGTATCCATCTTCCTCAATGACAGCCACTCCGGAGATTCCGGCGGTGGTATCTGCGTCTATTTCGCAATCGGAAGGTGCTGCAATATCATTATCAAAACTGAATTCCACGAGCAGATTAGAGGTGCCGTCCCAGTTGAAAGGGGTAGCAAACTGTATTCTGTTGAGGCTTGTGGAAAGGGATATCATATTTTCAAAAACGGTGGTAAAACCG